>NZ_JAMLWO010000007.1:0-255977 GCF_056991255.1 Salmonella sp. A1325
ATCCTGCACGACCCACCAGTGTAAAAAAGCGCCCTAAAGGCGCTTTTTTGCTATCTGCGATATGGAAGATTCGAACCTGCCGCAGGTTCGGGTCGAACGCAGTGAGACAACGGAGCCGTTTACGGCGACGGCCCGAAGGGCGAGCAAAGCGAGTCATCCTGCACGACCCACCAGTGTAAAAAAGCGCCCTAAAGGCGCTTTTTTGCTATCTGCGATATGGAAGATTCGAACCTGCCGCAGGTTCGGGTCGAACGCAGTGAGACAACGGAGCCGTTTACGGCGACGGCCCGAAGGGCGAGCAAAGCGAGTCATCCTGCACGACCCACCAATGTAAAAAAGCGCCCTAAAGGCGCTTTTTTACTATCTGCAATATGGAAGATTCGAACCTGCCGCAGGTTTGGGTCTCACGCAGTGAGACAACGGAGCCGCTTGCGGCGACGGCCCGAAGGGCGAGCGAAGCGAGTCATCCTGCACGACCCACCAGTGTAAAAAAGCGCCCTAAAGGCGCTTTTTTGCTATCTGCGATATGGAAGATTCGAACCTGTCGCAGGTTCGGGTCTTGCCTGATGCGCTGCGCTTATCAGGCCTACAGACGGCACCGCTCACGTAGGCCAGATAAGACGTTACGCCGCCATCAAACACGGCTACGTAATTATTGTGACTTTCCTTATTGAATCAGCTATCTTGTTTAGCATATAAAACAAATTAACCGATTGCGGCGTTTATTACGCTTTCATTTGGTTGTTTCGTTAAGCCAGTAAAACGAGAAGCATGATGAGCGTAATGTTTGACCCACAAGCCGCAATCTACCCGTTCCCGCCGAAACCAACGCCGTTGAACGACGATGAAAAGCAATTTTATCGTGAGAAAATCAAACGACTCCTCAGCGAACGGGATGCGGTGATGGTGGCGCACTACTACACAGATCCGGAAATTCAACAGTTGGCAGAAGAAACCGGCGGCTGTATTTCCGACTCGCTGGAAATGGCCCGTTTCGGCGCGAAGCACGCCGCATCCACGTTACTGGTAGCGGGCGTACGGTTTATGGGGGAAACCGCCAAAATCCTCAGCCCGGAAAAAACCATTCTTATGCCTACCCTGGCGGCGGAATGTTCGCTGGATTTAGGCTGCCCAATAGACGAATTTAGCGCTTTTTGTGATGCGCATCCTGACAGAACCGTAGTGGTCTATGCTAACACCTCGGCTGCTGTTAAAGCGCGTGCGGACTGGGTTGTGACCTCCAGTATCGCCGTAGAACTGATTGAGCATCTGGATAGTTTGGGGGAAAAAATTATCTGGGCGCCGGACAGACACCTGGGGAATTACGTGCAAAAACAGACCGGGGCCGATGTACTGTGCTGGCAAGGGGCGTGTATCGTGCATGACGAGTTTAAAACCCAGGCGTTGACCCGTTTAAAAAAAATCTATCCCGATGCCGCTCTTCTGGTTCACCCTGAATCGCCGCAGTCCATTGTCGAAATGGCCGATGCGGTGGGCTCCACCAGTCAGCTTATTAAGGCGGCAAAAACGCTGCCGCACAGACAGCTTATCGTGGCGACCGATCGCGGCATCTTCTACAAAATGCAGCAGGCGGTGCCTGAAAAAGAGCTGCTTGAAGCGCCCACGGCTGGCGAGGGGGCGACCTGCCGTAGCTGCGCGCACTGTCCGTGGATGGCGATGAATGGCCTGAAAGCCATTGCTGAAGGGCTGGAGCAGGGAGGCGCGGCGCATGAAATACAGGTTGATGCGGCGCTACGCGAGGGCGCATTACTGCCCCTCAACCGAATGCTGGATTTTGCGACTACACTTCGGGCGTAAAGACGGAAATCTTTGGGGGAGAGAATGGATTTTTTTAGTACGCACAACATACTGATTCATATTCCGATTGGCGCTGGCGGGTACGATCTCTCGTGGATCGAAGCGGTAGGGACCATCGCCGGC
This sequence comes from Salmonella sp. A1325, assembly GCF_056991255.1. Taxonomy (NCBI): domain Bacteria; kingdom Pseudomonadati; phylum Pseudomonadota; class Gammaproteobacteria; order Enterobacterales; family Enterobacteriaceae; genus Salmonella; species Salmonella sp. A1325. Next base: position 1,942 of record NZ_JAMLWO010000007.1, read on the forward strand.
CTGCTCTGTATTTGGCTTGCCAGTCTGGAGAAGATCAGCAACTACTTTTTTGGACTGGTTAACGTCACCCTGTTTGCGATTATTTTCTTTCAGATCCAGCTTTATGCCAGCCTGTTGCTGCAACTCTTTTTCTTTGCCGCCAATATTTATGGCTGGTATGCGTGGTCGCGGCAAACAAAGGATAATCAAGCCGAGCTTAAAATCCGCTGGCTGCCGTTGCCAAAAGCAATGGCATGGCTGGCGATATGTGTGATAGCTATCGGTTTGATGACGCGATATATCGATCCCGTATTCGCCGTCCTGACGCGCGTGGCCGTCGCCATTATGCAGATGCTGGGGTTACAGGTGACAATGCCTGTACTGCAACCGGACGCTTTCCCGTTCTGGGACTCTTGCATGATGGTGCTGTCTATCGCGGCGATGATTCTGATGACACGCAAATATGTCGAAAACTGGCTCCTGTGGGTGGTAATCAACGTGATCAGTGTGGTGATTTTTGCTTTGCAGGGCGTCTATGCGATGTCGCTGGAATATCTGATCCTGACATTTATCGCCGTGAACGGTAGCCGCCTGTGGATAAACAGCGCGCGGGAGCGAGGATCGCGCGCGCTTTCCCGTTAATGGTGATGAACATGCCCGGATGGCGTCTGATTCAGATGACAGTCCGGGCCGTGACACACTTGATACTCCATCTGAATCGTAGCGTGCGCAATATGGTATTCGTGCATCAGGAAATCCTGGATACGTTCCAGCAGCGCATCATGGTCGTGTGGCGGAATGACCTGAGCGTGCAATGTCATGACCGGTTTTTCGCCGACCATCCAGACATGCACATGGTGTACGTTACGGACTTCGGGGATTTCCCGGCTTAAATGGCGCTGTAAGGCATTAATATCCAGCGAAACCGGCGCGCCTTCCAGCAATTCGTTGACGCTATCTTTTAACAAACGCCAGGCGCTGCGTAACACCAGTACCGAAACCAGAATAGAGAGAATCGGGTCCGCTGGCGTCCAGCCCGTCCAGATAATGATCAGCGCGGCGACTATTGCGCCGACGGAACCCAGCAAATCGCCCATCACATGTAGCGCGGCAGCGCGCACGTTCAGGTTTTTTTCATCGCTTCCCCGATGGAGAATCCAGAACGCAAACAGGTTCGCCAGCAGACCCGCAACCGCAATCACCATCATCAGATTGCCCGCCACCGGACGTGGCGTGTAAAAGCGCTCTATCGCTTCCCAGACAATGAGAAGGGTAATGACCACCAACGCAATGGCATTCACAAAAGCCGCCAGTGTGGTGAGTCTTAGCCAGCCAAAAGTGTGGCGAACAGTCGGGGGACGACGGGAAAATTGAACCGCCAGCAGCGCAAAGAGAAGGGCCGCCGCGTCGGTGAGCATATGTCCCGCATCCGCCAGCAACGCCAGAGAGCCGGAGAGTATCCCGCCCACCACCTCAAGGAGCATAAATCCGGCAGTGACGATAAAGGCGAAAAGCAGGCGACGAGCATTATTATCTTTCGGCAGGTGTGAATCGGCATGAGAGTGTGAGTGCGCCATAACGTCATTCCTTTGTTATTCTCATCAATACTGTAGACATCATACTGATTTTTCGCTGACAAAATAAAAAGGAGAGCGAAAGCTCTCCCGTTATCAGACTTTTTTCTGCATTACTGTGTGGTACCGTCGGTTTTGGTATTCACGTCATTATTGACGCCATTACCGGTTTCCACTTTTTTATTAATATCCGGGCAGCGCCCGTCTTTACACATGGTATTTTTATGCTCTTCATCCTTGGTCATTCCGTCATGATTCATGGTTGAACCGTCTGGATGCTGCATCGTACTGTTAGTATTGCCGTTGGTATTGATGTCGTTGTTATTCACATCATTCGGCGCTACATTCTGGCGGGCGTCCGGGGCAACCTGACCGGCATTTGCCGCCGAGTTCGCTTGGCCATTACTGGATTGCGCGTTAGATTCAGCAGCTAACGCTGCGCCGCTGGCAAGGCCGAGGGTAGCGGTGAGTAAAAGCGTAGTCAGTTTTGTCATTTTCATAAGATGCTCCTGTTATGGTGGATATGTCGGATAACCTCTTCCAACAGTGCACGTGTCAGTCAAATCCTCAAATAAGGGATAAAAAACGTTCGCCGCCGCAGGTTAACGCAGCAGAGAATCTTGCAATAATTCATAAACAGAGTGGTTACAGTTAAAAAGTGTAGGTTAGATCCCATTTTTCGCTACATTTGTGCGTTTTTTTCCTGAATTCCAGGATTATTCCGTTCAAAGTGTAAAAGCCCGTTTACACTATTTAATTGAAGAGATAGATTGGAGGGATTGCATTCATTGGGATAAGTACGGCAACACTGGAATAAACATGAATTATCAGAACGACGATTTACGCATTAAAGAAATCAACGAGTTATTACCTCCGGTCGCGCTGCTGGAAAAGTTTCCCGCCACGGAAAATGCAGCAAATACCGTTGCTCACGCGCGCAAAGCCATCCATAAAATTCTCAAAGGCAATGACGATCGTCTGCTGGTGGTGATCGGTCCTTGTTCAATTCATGATCCGGCAGCGGCGAAAGAGTATGCCGCCCGTTTGCTGGCGCTACGTGATGAGCTTCAAGGCGAGCTTGAAATTGTCATGCGCGTCTATTTTGAGAAACCGCGTACCACCGTCGGCTGGAAAGGGCTGATTAACGATCCGCACATGGATAACAGCTTCCAGATTAACGACGGTCTGCGTATTGCGCGCAAACTGCTGCTGGATATTAACGACAGCGGCCTGCCTGCCGCCGGCGAATTCCTCGATATGATCACGCCGCAATATCTGGCCGATCTGATGAGCTGGGGCGCCATTGGCGCGCGGACTACTGAATCCCAGGTTCATCGCGAACTGGCGTCTGGCCTCTCTTGTCCGGTCGGTTTTAAAAATGGTACTGATGGCACGATTAAAGTCGCCATTGACGCCATCAACGCCGCCGGCGCGCCGCATTGCTTCCTCTCCGTCACTAAATGGGGTCATTCGGCGATTGTGAATACCAGCGGCAACGGCGACTGCCATATCATTCTGCGCGGCGGTAAAGCGCCAAACTATAGCGCGCAGCATGTTGCTGAGGTGAAAGAAGGCCTCACCAAAGCGGGACTGACGCCGCAGGTCATGATCGATTTCAGCCATGCCAACTCCTGTAAGCAATTTCAAAAGCAGATGGAGGTTTGCGCCGATGTCTGTCAGCAGATAGCGGGCGGTGAAAAAGCGATTATTGGCGTGATGGTCGAGAGTCATCTGGTAGAAGGAAACCAGAGTCTGGAAAGCGGTCAGCCGCTGACCTACGGTAAAAGCATTACTGACGCCTGTATTGGCTGGGAAGATACCGATGCGCTGCTTCGTCAGTTGTCGGCAGCGGTAAAAGCCCGTCGCGGTTAATCTTCATTACGTCTTAAACCGGCCCGCAAGGGCGGTTTTTTATTTGGAGGCCGGTGAGATAGGCCACCGTGTCATTAATCGAAATATAAATAAATATATAACGAAATAATTCGGCGCTATAATTCTCCTCTGATTAATAACGTAGCCCGAACCATGACCTGTCAGGACAAATCACTTTTAGCCCCCGGTCTCGCTTCCACGCCCGTCATTCCGCGCTATCGCCAGATCATACGAAAACGGGCCGTGCTCATGTTAGCTATTGCGCTGGCGATGATGGCTTCACTGATGGTGGATGTAACCTGTGGGTCTTCTGGTTTACCGCTCAGTGCGCTGTGGCAGGCCCTTTTCCAGCCGGAAAAGGTGAATGCGGGCATACACGTTATTGTCTGGGATATTCGTTTACCCTATGCCCTGATGGCGCTGCTGGTAGGCATGGCGTTAGGGTTAGCGGGCGCCGAAATGCAAACCATTTTAAATAATCCGCTGGCGACGCCGTTTACCCTTGGCGTATCGTCCGCGGCGGCTTTTGGCGCTGCGCTGGCGATTGTGTTGGGGATCGGTATTCCCGGTATTCCAGCCACCTGGTTTATCCCGGCCAATGCGTTCATCTTTGCACTTTTATCCGCGTTTCTACTGGACGGTATTACCCGTTGGACAGGCGTCGCCGCATCCGGAGTGGTGTTGTTCGGCATTGCGCTGGTATTCACCTTTAACGCGTTGGTCGCCATTATGCAGTTTGTGGCTGATGAAGATACGCTGCAGGGGCTGGTATTCTGGACGATGGGGAGCCTGGTCCGTGCGTCGTGGGAAAAATTGGGCGTACTGGCCGTGGTGTTTATTGCTGTGCTTTTTTGCGCGTTACGAAGCGCCTGGCAACTCACGGCATTACGTCTGGGCGAAGAGAGGGCGATGAGCTTTGGGATTCATGTCCGCCGTTTACGCCTGCTGTCATTGTTGCGTATCAGCTTGTTATCAGCGCTGGCGGTAGCTTTCGTCGGGCCGATTGGTTTTATTGGTCTCGTTGCACCGCACATTGCGCGAATACTTTTGGGGGAAGATCACCGTTTCTACCTTCCGGGCAGCGTGCTGATAGGCGGGCTGGTGTTATCGCTGGCCTCTATTGCGGCGAAAAATAGTATTCCGGGCGTCATGGTGCCGGTGGGGATTGTCACCTCGCTGGTCGGGGTTCCGTTCTTTTTAAGCATTGTATTGCGACATCGGGGGAGTCTCTGATGCGCGGGTTAATGCTCCGCTCATTTAGCGCCGGCTATTCCACTCAGCCGGTTATTGCAGATCTCAACGTTCCCTTACTGCCGCGCGGGAAAATTACCATTTTGCTGGGGCCGAACGGCTGTGGTAAATCGACGTTACTACGTTCGCTGGCCGGGCTGAATAACGCCGACGGCGAGGCGCTGCTTGATGGCGAAGATCTCATGTCGTTATCGTTTGCCGAGCGGGCGCAGAAAGTTGTGTTTTTGCCGCAGTCATTACCGCAGGGCGTACATCTGCATGTACTGGAGTCGATTATCGTGGTACTGCGGGCATCAGGCGGCAGAGACAATGCGCAGGGCAGAGCGCAGATACTGGCTATCCTTGAGCAATTGGGCATAACGCATCTGGCGTTGCAGTATCTCGACCAGCTTTCCGGCGGTCAGCGGCAGTTAGTGGGTATGGCGCAATCGCTGATTCGTCGCCCTGAACTTCTGTTGCTGGATGAGCCGCTCAGCGCGCTGGATTTAAACTATCAGTTTCACGTAATGGATCTCGTGCGTCGGGATACCCAGGCGCAAAATAGGGTGACGATAGTCGTGGCGCATGACATTAATATTGCACTGCGTCATGGTGACCATGTCCTGATGCTAAAAGACGGCAGGCTGGTCGCCAGCGGCGCGCCGGAGACGGTGATTACTGCGGAGCGTCTGGCTGAAGTGTACCGGGTACGAGGACGCGTGGAGCGCTGTTCGCAGGGGAAATTGCAGGTGGTGCTGGACGGCGTGATCGCTGTTTAAGACGTATTGCCTGATGGCGCTGCGCTTATCCGGCCTACCCATTGCTCGTAGGCCGGATAAGGCAGTTATACCGCTATCCGGCAAAGGTGATTACTTCGCTTTACCCTGATTCGCCACGGCAGCCGCTTTCGCAGCGATCTCGTCAGCGTTGCCCAGATAGTAATGTTTGATCGGCTTGAAGTTTTCGTCGAACTCATACACCAGCGGCACGCCGGTCGGGATGTTTAACTCAAGGATCTCATCTTCACTCATGTTATCCAGGTATTTCACCAGCGCACGCAATGAGTTACCGTGAGCGGCGATGATCACGCGCTCACCGCTCTTCATACGCGGCAGGATGGTGTCGTTCCAGTAAGGAATAACGCGGTCGATGGTCAGCGCCAGACTTTCGGTCAACGGCAGCTCTTTCTCGCTCAGTTTGGCATAACGTGGATCGTGACCCGGATAACGCTCATCATCTTTGGTCAGTTCCGGCGGCGTCACGGCAAAACCGCGGCGCCACTGCTTAACCTGCTCGTCACCATATTTTTCTGCCGTTTCCGCTTTATTCAGCCCCTGCAACGCGCCGTAGTGACGTTCATTGAGTTTCCAGGATTTTTCCACCGGCAGCCACGCCTGATCCAGTTCATCCAGTACGTTCCACAGCGTATGGATAGCGCGTTTCAGTACGGAAGTGTAGGCAAAATCAAAGCTGAAACCTTCTTCTTTTAGCAGTTTACCCGCTGCTTTTGCTTCGCTTACGCCTTTTTCAGACAGGTCAACATCATACCAGCCGGTGAAACGGTTCTCTTTGTTCCATTGACTTTCACCGTGACGTACCAGAACCAGCTTAGTTACAGCCATACTCTCACTCCTATAAATCATATGTAATGATAATAATTCTCATTATATTGCCGCGAGGTGTTGGCGGCAATGCTTACGCATAACCATAGCGAAAATAGTGGCGCAGTGTAAGGTTCTTGTGAACTCAGAGTTGCGATTTTGTCTTTAAGTGGTGGAGGTTTGAGCAGGGCAATGGCGCGTAGGCCCGATAAGCTTGCGTCATCGGGCATGTAGCGGCATATCGTTAGAACGGAATAAACTGATACTCGGTCAGGCTGGCGTACTCCTCGCCAGGGCGAAGGATACAGTCAGGCTGCGGCCATTCAGGATGATTCGGGCTGTCCGGCAGCAGTTCGCTCTCCAGCGCCAGCCCTTGCCAGTCGGCATAAGGTTCCGGCCCGCGGGAAGGTGTACCCGCCAGATAATTGCCGGAATAAAACTGTAGCGCCGGGGCGGTGGTGTAAACCATCATTTGTAGCTTTCCATCCTGTGACCACAGACGGGCCGCCGGCTTTTTGCCATCACCCTGCGTCTGTAGCAGGAAAGCATGATCGTAGCCTTTAACCTTGCGCTGATCGTCATCGGCGAGAAACTCGCTGGCAATGACTTTTGGCATCCGGAAGTCAAACGAGGTATTGGCTACCGATTTTAGCCCCTGGCGTGGAATACCGGATTCATCTACCGGCAGATACTCATCCGCCAGAATTTGCAGCTTATGTTGGCGCACGTCGGTCCGATCGCCGTCCAGATTAAAATAGACGTGGTTGGTCAAATTCACCGGACAGGGTTTATCGACCGTTGCCCGGTAGGTGATGGAGATTCTATTGTCATCGGTCAGACGATATTGCGCCGTGGCGCAAAGATGGCCAGGAAAGCCCTGGTCGCCGTCATCAGAGGTGAGCGCGAATAATACCTGGCGATCGTTCTGGTTCACAATTTGCCAGCGGCGCTTGTCAAAGCCTTCCGGTCCGCCGTGTAGCTGGTTCTCGCCCTGGCTTGGGCTTAACTGTACGGTTTCGCCGGCAAACGTATAGCGGCTATTGGCGATACGGTTCGCGTAACGGCCAATAGAGGCGCCGAGGAACGACGTCTGTTCAGGGTAGTGTTCCGGGCTGGCGCAGCCCAGTAATGCTTCCCGAACGCTGCCGTCAGACAGCGGTATACGGGCGGAAAGAAGAGTGGCTCCCCAGTCCATCAGCGTTACCACCATCCCTGCGCTGTTGCGCAGGGTTAGCAGGCGGTACGGTTGACCATCGGGGGCCAGTGCGGGCGTTTCATTTAGCACTGTCCTGCTCCTTGTGACGGTTTGCATACATAAAAGGTTTCTTTGATTCCGGTTTTCGCTTCGTACTGTTGCGCAACGGCCTGCTGAACAGCGGGAACCAGATCTTCCGGGATCAGCGCGACAACACACCCGCCAAAGCCGCCGCCGGTCATGCGCACGCCGCCTTGATCGCCGATGGTCGCTTTGACAATGTCTACCAGCGTGTCTATCTGCGGGACGGTAATTTCGAAATCATCGCGCATTGAGGCATGGGACTCCGCCATCAGTTGGCCCATACGTTGCAAATCACCTTTCTCTAGCGCGCTTGCCGCTTCAACGGTGCGGGCATTTTCGCTCAATACATGGCGAACGCGTTTTGCGACTACCGGGTCCAGTTCGCTGGCAACGGCATTGAACGCCTCAAGGCTGACATCGCGCAGGGCCGGCTGCTGGAAGAAACGGGCGCCGGTTTCGCACTGTTCACGGCGGGTATTATACTCGCTGCCCACCAGCGTGCGCTTAAAGTTACTGTTGATGATCACCACGGCGACACCTTTCGGCATGGAAACCGCTTTGGTGCCGAGCGTACGGCAATCAATCAGCAACGCATGATCTTTTTTGCCGAGCGCAGAGATGAGCTGATCCATAATGCCGCAGTTACAGCCGACAAACTGGTTCTCGGCCTCTTGTCCGTTGAGCGCAATTTGCGCGCCGTCCAGCGGCAGGTGATAAAGCTGCTGGAAGACGGTGCCCACCGCCACTTCCAGCGAAGCGGAGGAGCTTAACCCGGCGCCCTGCGGCACATTACCGCTGATGACCATATCCACGCCGCCAAACGCGTTGTTACGCTGTTGCAGATGTTTCACTACGCCGCGCACATAGTTAGACCACTGCTGGCTATCGTGGGTCACGATCGGCGCATCCAGTGAAAATTCGTCCACCTGATTGTCGTAATCGGCGGCAATCACCCGTATGGTACGATCGTCGCGCGGTGTACAGCTAATTACGGTCTGGTAATCGATAGCGCAGGGCAGAACAAAACCATCATTGTAATCAGTGTGCTCGCCGATCAGATTGACGCGGCCTGGCGCCTGAATCGTGTGGGTGGCAGGGTAGCCGAAAATTTCAGCAAACAGCGCGCGCGTTTTCTCTTTCAGATTCATTTTTATACTCCGGATTCGCGAAAATGGATGTCGCTGACCGCGCGCAGGCGTTCAGCCGCTTGTTCTGCGGTTAAATCACGCTGGGTTTCCGCCAGCATTTCATAGCCGACCATAAATTTGCGGACGGTCGCAGAGCGCAGCAGCGGCGGATAAAAGTGCGCGTGCAACTGCCAGTGTGCGTTTTCTTCACCGTTAAACGGCGCGCCGTGCCAGCCCATTGAGTAGGGGAAGGAACACTGAAACAGGTTGTCATAACGACTGGTCAGCTTTTTCAACGCCAGCGCCAGAGAGTCGCGCTGCTCGTCGCTTAAATCGGTAATGCGCAGGACATGAGTTTTGGGTAACAGTAGCGTTTCGAACGGCCACGCCGCCCAGTAAGGCACCACCGCCAGCCAGTGTTCGGTTTCGACCACGGTGCGGCTGCCGTCCGCCAGTTCCCGCTGGACATAATCCACCAGCATTGGCGAACGCTGTTCGGCGAAATAGGCTTTTTGTAAACGATCTTCGCGTTCGGCCTCATTCGGCAGGAAGCTGTTGGCCCAGACCTGGCCATGCGGATGCGGGTTCGAACAGCCCATCGCCGCGCCTTTATTTTCAAAGACCTGCACCCACGGATAGGTTTTGCCTAACTCGGCGGTCTGCGTTTGCCAGGTTCTGACGATTTCCGTCAGCGCGGGCAGGCTCAACTCCGGCAGCGTTTTACTGTGATCGGGAGAAAAGCAGATCACGCGGCTGGTGCCGCGCGCGCTCTGACAGCGCATCAGCGGATCGTGGCTGTCCGGCGCATCCGGCGTATCGGCCATCAGCGCCGCGAAATCGTTAGTAAAGACGTAAGTCCCTTTGTAATCGGGATTTTTATCGCCGGTGACACGCGTATTGCCCGCACACAAGAAGCAGTCCGGATCGTGGGCCGGCAGCATTTGCTGAGACGGCGTTTCCTGCGCCCCCTGCCAGGGGCGTTTTGCGCGATGCGGCGAAACCAGAACCCACTGGCCGGTAAGCGGGTTATAACGGCGATGCGGATGATCGATGGGATTAAATGGGGTCATAACAACGTCCTTAATCTGGGTATCCCTGCGGATGGCGTGACTGCCAGTGCCAGGTGTCCTGCGCCATTTCGTCAAGCGTGCGGGTGACGCGCCAGTTCAGCTCGCGATCGGCTTTGCTGGCATCCGCCCAATACGCCGGGAGATCGCCGTCGCGACGCGGCGCGAAGTGGTAATTAATGGGTTTACCGCAGGCTTTACTAAAGGCGTTGACCACATCCAGGACGCTACTGCCGACACCCGCGCCGAGGTTATAAATATGTACGCCGGATTTGTCCGCCAGTTTTTCCATCGCCACGACGTGCCCGTCGGCTAAGTCCATAACGTGAATGTAATCGCGTACGCCGGTGCCATCCTCGGTCGGGTAATCGTTGCCGAAAACGGCGAGCGATTCGCGACGCCCCACGGCGACCTGGGCGATATAGGGCATCAGGTTATTCGGAATACCTTGCGGATCTTCTCCCATGTCGCCCGACGGGTGCGCGCCGACCGGGTTGAAATAACGCAGCAGCGCAATACTCCACTCCGGCTGGGCTTTTTGCAGATCGGTGAGGATCTGTTCTACCATCAATTTACTTTTGCCGTAGGGGCTTTGCGGCGTGCCGGTAGGAAAACTTTCGACGTAAGGAATTTTGGGCTGATCGCCATAAACGGTGGCAGAGGAGCTAAAAATAAGGTTTTTAACGTTGGCCGCACGCATGGCGCTGACCAACCGCAGCGTACCGTTGACGTTGTTGTCATAGTACTCCAGCGGTCTGGCGACCGATTCGCCGACGGCTTTCAGGCCGGCAAAGTGAATCACGGTATCAATCGCGTGATCGTGCAGAATTTCGGTTATAAGCGCTTCGTTGCGAATATCGCCTTCGACAAAGGTCGGGTGCTTACCGCCCAGACGTTCAATAACGGGCAGCACGCTGCGCTTGCTGTTGCAGAGGTTATCGAGGATGACGACGTCATGACCATTTTGCAGCAATTGTACGCAGGTATGACTTCCAATGTAACCGCTACCACCTGTAACCAATACTCTCATAATTCGCTCCGTTAAGCCTATGGTATGGAATAACCATAGCATAACAAAGATGCGAAAAGTGTGACATGTAATAAATTAGTGGAATCGTTTACACACTGGTGATTTTGCGCATTTATATCAATTAAATGATTACAAATCATCTGGCTTGAGAATGCTTCTGCTTTTTATCCGAAAAAAAGGCGCGTTATGCGCCTGGAAATGAAACGGACGGGGCAGGGGCTGTCAGTCTTTTTTACGCGAGAGTAGCTTCCTGGCGAGCGCCCCGACGGCGACGACGCCGATGGCGGTCACTTTCCAGAATTTAAGTAACGCGATGCCGAGCATAGCAAGCAGTCCTACTTTTTTGGCCGCGATACCGCCAATCAGCGCGGCGAGCCCATACTCCGCTATTTTGTCCGTTGATTCGTTGAAGTCAGCGTAGCGTTGTCCAGAGTTGAACTTGACGGAACTGAGAATTCTTTTCGCCAGAGGGATTTCGTGGTCAACAGAACCTCTGTCGGTCACCAGATTTAAAGAAAAATAGCCTTCACGTCCTAGCAGATAGGTGTTGTAGTTCACGCCTTGTTCATTCAGTGGTTCGTTGGTGCCGATATCCTGGATGGCGGCGGACCAGATCAGACGATGATTGGTTGCATCGTAGGTAGGCTTCTCGATCCAGCCAATAATTTCTATCGGCTCAATGCCTTTTGCAATACGATCTTTATTCGCTTCTTTTGTGCCTTTGCGCAGGTTATCCATTAATTCATCGGCATCCCAATTTTTTGCATCATCATCTTTTACATAACCAGAATCATCATATTCGATAGAAATAAATCCATTCATTTCCTTTTTAAATACGAGACCGTAAAAATATTCATCGTCAACATAGTTACCAATTTCACGCATAAATACCGCCGCTTCTTTTGCGGGTATCCAGGTAAATCCTTCCGGCAGATTAAGCGTGGCTTTATCACCTAAACTAATTTTTGTCGGACCCGCAACGGCGGCGCGACTCATGCCTTCAACAGCGACCTCAACGGCGGTTTTACGCGCTTCCTGCGCAGCGGTCGGCTTTTGCTCAGCATAACTGCCGGGGCAAAATAACATGGCTGCCAGTAAAAATAGTATTATTTGTGGAAAACGAAAAGCCATAATGAATCCCTTATATTCACATACGACATCATTGTCGAAAATTTCAGGATTATTATGACAATGAGGCGGTCAGCGATTCAAGAGATAGTAAGCTTATCGACCGTTATTATTATTCTTAATAAAAGGAGAGTGGTTCCAGAATGGCGCGCGGCGCCATTCTGATAATACATTTAATTATTGCATCGTCCGGAAACATACTTATAACGTTCGCCCTCTGGTACAAATTCCAGTCGGTGGGTAATACAGGCAGGCGCATCCTCTGCATGATGGGAAACGAACAGCAGTTGGGTCTCTCCCTGGCGAATTAATACATCCACAAAACGGCGTACCAGTTGGCGATTCAGCGGATCCAACCCTTGCAGCGGCTCATCCAGAATCAACACTGTCGGATGTTTAACCAGCGCGCGCACGATTAGCGCCAGCCGCTGCTGTCCCCAGGAGAGACTGTGGAAGGGGGCATCCGCCGTACGCTTATCGATTCCCAGAATATCCAGCCACTGTTGCGCCAGTTTTCGTTGCCTGTCTGAAACGGCCTGGTAAATGCCGATAGAATCGAAATAGCCGGAGAGAATGACATTGCGCACCGTGGTACTGACGCGGTAATCCAGATGTAAACTGCTGCTGACGTAGCCGATATGTTTTTTGATATCCCAGATTGTTTCGCCGCTTCCTCGCCGCCGCCCGAACAGCGTGAGATCGTTGCTGTAGCCTTGCGGATGATCGCCAGTAATAAGGCTAAGCAACGTAGACTTACCCGCTCCGTTAGGACCGACGATCTGCCAGTGTTCGCCCGGATTGACTCGCCAGCTTAGGTGGTGGAGGATAGGGCGATCGTTATACGAGACTACGCCATCGTTAAGTACGATCCGTGGTTCGCCATCGGGTAACGCATGGCGGGCGGAAGGTTCGTCCGGTTCGGGTAATTGTACGTCGGTCAGACGCTCACTGTGCGCGAGTTGAGCAACCAACGCCCGTTGCAGCAACTCTGTCGTCGTTCCGGTTTCCGCCAGCGTACAGTCGGCAAGCACGCCGGCAAACTGCACGAAGTCCGGGATCTCATCAAAACGGTTGAGTACCAGCGCCAGGGTCATACCCGCCTGGTTCAACGCCGTCAGGCGTTGCGCCAGTTGTTGACGGGCGGTCACGTCAAGCCCGTCGAACGGTTCATCAAGGATCAATAACTCCGGCTCAGACATCAGCGCCTGACACAGCAGCGCTTTTCGCGTCTCGCCGGTAGAAAGGTATTTAAAACGCCTGTTGAGTAAAGCGGAAATGCCGAACTGCTGCGCCAGCATCGCACAGCGGGCAGGATGGTGAACTTCATCCTGAATAATTTCCGCGGTAGTGCGCCCGGTATCGTCTTCGCCAGGACTGAGCATATCGGTGTTATTACGTTGCCACTCATCGCTGACCAGCTTTTGCAATTGTTCAAAGGACAGACGAGTAATGCGGGTAAACTGACACTGGCGCTCGCCTGTTAATAATGGCAGTTCACCCGCCAGCGCGCGGGCGAGCGCCGACTTCCCGCTCCCGTTAGCCCCAACGAATGCCCAGCTATCGCCCGCATTGAGCGTCAGCGAATCCAGATGAAGTGTTTTTGTATCGCTCAGACGAAACGTGCCTTGCGAAATTTGCAACGATGACATTTTGCATCCCATTTTTTGCAGCGATGAATGACAGGGATACGTCTTTCGGCAACGGATGTCAATGTGCTTAGCACAACGTTGCAATAATCACTCTGTCCGCATTAAACCAGGCAATCACGTCATCGCCTTCCTTTAACGTGGCGGCATCCGCAGTCGGTATCGTGGCGCACAGCGTCTGGCCGTCCGGCAGCGCCATCAACACTTCACACTGTTCCGCGCCGCGCTCGATATGGCTGATCGTTCCCGACAACTGATTGTCAGCGGCGCGTGCAACGGCTGCATCCCGGGTAATGCCAACCCATGGCGCTTTTAGCAGGATCAGCACTTCTTTACCTTCCTCCAGGCCGAGACGCTCGCCGCTTTGCGCCGTCAGCGCGACTTTAAGCCGCGTTTTGCCGTCGGCCAGCAGCACATCGACATGCTGTTGCACCTGATCGCGATCGCGGGCGGTAATGGTGCCGAACCACTGATTTCGGGCGCTGGTTTGCAGTGAAAAGCGGGAGATAGCGGCCAGCAGACTGTCAAGCGGCAGGGCGTCATCGTCGCTTAACACATCGAACGCTTTTTGCTGAATTTGGCCCAGCAAATCGTAAAGCTGGATCAGACGCTGACCATAGCGGGTTAATACCGCGCCGCCGCCGCCTTTGCCGCCCGTTGCGCGTTCAACCAGCATATGTTCGCTAAGCTGGTTCATGTCGTTTATCGCATCCCAGGCGCTCTTATAGCTGATTCCCGCGTCTTTCGCGCCCTGACTAATCGAGCCGGAAAGCGCAATGTGTTTCAGCAGAGAGATACGTCGGGGATCGGCAAAAAGCTTTTGCTGAAGTTTCAGGGTAAGAAGGATTTCGGCCTGCATAACCAGCTCCTGGTAAAAAGACTATTGTGACTGAAAAGCGCGTCAGCGCAAAGCCGACCGCACAAAAGGGGAGTGCTTTTCTGTGTGATGCGGTTAAAATACAAAAAGGACTATATCTGGAGTTGCCCATGTTAGAGTTATTAAAAAGTCTGGTATTCGCCGTCATCATGGTACCGGTAGTGATGGCCATCATCCTCGGTCTGATTTACGGTCTGGGTGAGGTGTTCAACATTTTTTCCGGTATCGGTCAGAAAGACCAGTCCAGACAGAACCGCTGATTTTCCCAAACGCCCGCTCAGTCGGGCGTTTTTGTTACTCAAGATCCTGCTTTTCCTGCCGATATTTTCTGTGTTTAATCGTTAATGGGTATGAATAACCGCTGGGAAACCCCTGAGATTATCGTTATATTGTCGTTTACATAACGAAACGCACAAGGAGTTACAGATGGCGCATTCCTGGTTACGCCTGGTCGCAGGGGCGACATTATCTTTCGTCATCGCTGGTCATGCGCTGGCGGATGAAGGCAAGATCACCGTATTTGCCGCCGCGTCGCTAACGAACGCGATGCAGGACATTGCGGCAGAATATAAAAAAGAGAAAAATGTGGATGTGGTCTCCTCATTCGCCTCCTCTTCAACGCTGGCGCGCCAGATAGAAGCGGGCGCGCCGGCGGATCTGTTCATCTCTGCTGACCAGAAATGGATGGATTACGCAGCCGATAAAAAAGCGGTGGATACCACGACGCGCGAAACATTGCTTGGCAATAGCCTGGTGGTGGTGGCGCCGAAAGCCAGCGAGCAGAAACCGTTTACCATCGACAACAAAACGGACTGGATTCGTCTGCTGAACGGCGGGCGTCTGGCGGTGGGCGATCCGCAACACGTACCGGCGGGAATTTATGCCAAAGAAGCGCTGCAAAAGTTGGGCGCATGGCAAACGCTTGAACCGAAACTGGCGCCGGGCGAGGATGTGCGCGGTGCGTTGGCGCTGGTCGAACGTAACGAAGCGCCTTTGGGCATTGTATACGGTTCTGATGCGGTCGCCAGCAAAGGGGTCAACGTGGTGGCGACGTTCCCGGAAGATTCACATAAAAAAGTGGAATACCCCATCGCTATCGTGGAGGGGCATAAAAATGCGACCGTCAGCGCGTTCTATGATTACCTGAAAGGACCGCAGGCCTCGGCAATCTTTAAACGTTATGGATTTACGACGAAGTAATGATACTGACCGATCCAGAATGGCAGGCTGTCCTTCTTAGCCTGAAAGTATCTTCCCTGGCCGTGCTGTTTAGCCTGCCGTTTGGGATCTTTTTTGCCTGGTTACTGGTGCGATGCCGGTTTCCGGGCAAAGCCTTACTTGATAGCGTCCTGCATCTGCCGCTGGTGCTGCCGCCGGTGGTGGTCGGCTATCTGCTGCTGGTGTCGATGGGGCGACGCGGGTTTATTGGCCAGTGGCTGTATGACTGGTTCGGTCTCACGTTTGCCTTTAGCTGGCGCGGCGCCGTGCTGGCGGCGGCGGTGATGTCCTTCCCGCTGATGGTGCGGGCCATTCGGCTGGCGCTGGAGGGAGTGGATATCAAGCTCGAACAGGCCGCCAGAACGCTGGGCGCCGGGCGCTGGCGCGTTTTTCTGACTATCACCTTACCGCTTACCCTGCCGGGCATTATTGTCGGTACGGTGCTGGCGTTTGCCCGTTCGCTTGGCGAATTTGGCGCGACCATTACCTTTGTTTCCAATATTCCGGGCGAAACCCGCACCATACCTTCCGCCATGTACACCTTGATCCAGACGCCGGGCGGGGAGAGCGCGGCGGCGAGGCTGTGCGTGATTTCGATTGTATTAGCGCTGATTTCGCTGTTGATTTCTGAATGGCTGGCGCGGATGAGCCGTGAACGGACGGGGCGCTAACCATGCTGGAGCTTAATTTTTCCCAGACGCTGGGAACGCACTGTTTAACCCTCAACGAAACGCTGCCAGCCAGTGGGATCACGGCTATCTTTGGCGTCTCCGGCGCGGGAAAAACTTCGCTGATTAATGCCATCAGTGGTTTGACTCGCCCGCAAAAAGGACGCATCGCGCTGAATGGCCGGGTGTTGCATGACGCGGAAAACGGTATCTGTTTAACGCCGGAAAAGCGCCGCATCGGTTATGTTTTCCAGGATGCGCGCCTGTTCCCCCATTACAAAGTACGCGGCAATTTGCGCTACGGCATGGCGAAAAGCATGACCGGTCAGTTTGATAAGCTGGTGTCGCTGCTGGGAATTGAAGCGTTGCTTGATCGCCTGCCGGGGAGCTTGTCCGGCGGAGAAAAACAGCGCGTAGCGATAGGCCGGGCATTGCTCACCGCCCCGGAGTTGCTGTTGTTGGACGAACCGTTGGCCTCGCTGGATATCCCGCGTAAACGCGAATTACTGCCGTACCTGCAACGGCTGGCGCGAGAAATCAATATTCCCATGCTGTATGTCAGCCATTCTCTCGATGAAATTCTCCACCTGGCGGATAAAGTCATGGTGCTGGAGGATGGACAGGTTAAAGCGTTTGGCCCGCTGGAAGAAGTCTGGGGAAGCAGCGTTATGCACCCGTGGCTGCCGAAAGAGCAACAGAGCAGTATTCTGAAAGTCAGCGTGCTGGAGCATCACCCGCATTATGCCATGACAGCTCTGGCGCTTGGCGACCAGCACCTGTGGGTAAATAAACTCAATCAGCCGCTGCAATCCACACTGCGTATTCGTATACAGGCGTCGGATGTCTCGCTGGTACTACAGCCGCCGCAGCAGACCAGTATCCGCAACGTATTGCGGGCAAAAGTGGCGAATTGTTATGACGATAACGGACAGGTGGAAGTCCAGCTTGAGATAGGCGGCAGAACGCTGTGGGCGCGAATAAGCCCGTGGGCCAGGGATGAGCTGAATATCAAGCCTGGCCTGTGGCTTTACGCGCAGGTGAAAAGCGTTTCTATCACCGCCTGACTATAGCAGGTGGGTGTAAATAAATTTGGCGATGCTATCGGTAGTGTTATCGCCGATCACAACGTCAGCGCGCGCTTTCACCGCCTCATCGGCGTTGCCCATCGCAACGCCAGTGCCTGCCGCCTCCAGCATACTGATGTCGTTGTAGTTATCGCCGAAAGCGATCACATTTTTCATTGACCCTCCCTGCGCTTCTATCCACTGGGTAAGGCGCTTGCCTTTACTGTTGCCTTGGCGCGCGATATCCACCTGATCGTGCCATGACCATTCGCACTCCAGGCCAAGCGCCTGTTCAACATGCTGACCGAACCGCTGTAGTCTGGGAATATCTTCATCGGTAAGCGCAAACTTCCACACGGCATTCACGTCGCGCGCCGCCTGCGCCAACGAAGAGACCTGTGTAAAGGTCGGACGTTGCTCCGGCGGCAAGGTCTGCGCCCACCGGGAGGTACGCACGACGTGACCGGTTGGGTGTTCGTAAAGCATAGCGTCATCAACATACATCAGGCCGTGAATCTGATGCTCATCCAGTAAATCAATCAACTGCAACGCCTTATCCACGGGCATAGGATCGGCATCCAGGACAGTTTTAGCTTGATAATCATACAAATAGGTGCCGTTGCAGCAAATAGCAGGTGTTTCCAGCGCCAGCGCCTGATAAAAAGGATGAATAGCAACGTGATGGCGACCAGTGACAATGATAAGTTGAAAGCCCGCCTCTTTGGCGCGTGATAGCGCGTCAAGCGAGGAGGGGAGTAAGGTTTTATGCGGGGTTAATAACGTTCCGTCTAAATCGAGGGCAATCACGCGTGCAGTCATAATTTTTTCCAGATTAAGAGTAATAATTCCGTCTGTCGGCATGGTACACCGGGACGGTAAGCAGACAAAATTCTGCGTCTGAATTCAGCATTCGCCGTCAAAAGCGACTACGTTAAGCTGTGTCCTGTTATTGCAGCTACATGCCATATGCAAAGGAGTATTCATGAAACAAACAGTCTATACCGCCAGCCCTGAGAGTCAGCAAATTCACGTCTGGAGCCTGAACCACGAAGGGACGCTGACGCTGGTGCAGGTCGTGGATGTGCCCGGTCAGGTTCAGCCGATGGTGGTCAGTCCGGATAAACGCTACCTCTATGTCGGCGTGCGCCCGGAGTTTCGTGTCCTGGCGTATCGTATTGCGCCGGATGATGGCGCGCTGACGTTTGCCGCCGAATCCGGCCTGCCGGGTAGCCCGACCCATATTTCTACCGATCATCATGGTCGTTTTGTCTTTGTCGGATCGTATAACGCCGGTAATGTCAGCGTGACGCGCTTACAGGATGGCCTGCCGGTTGAGCTGGTGGATGTGGTGGAAGGGCTGGACGGCTGCCACTCGGCAAATATTACGCCTGATAACCGTACCCTGTGGGTGCCTGCGCTAAAACAGGATCGTATTTGTCTGTTTACGCTAAGCGATGACGGCCATCTGGTGGCCCAGGAGCCGGCGGAAGTAAATACAGTTGAAGGGGCAGGCCCGCGTCATATGGTCTTCCACCCGAATCGACAATATGCGTATTGCGTCAATGAACTGAACAGTTCGGTGGATGTCTGGCAGCTTAAAAATCCGCATGGCGAGATAGAGTGCGTACAAACCCTGGATATGATGCCCGCCGATTTTTCCGATACCCGTTGGGCGGCGGATATTCATATTACGCCGGATGGACGGCATCTGTATGCCTGTGACCGCACCGCCAGTCTGATTACCGTCTTTAGTGTCTCCGAAGACGGCAGCGTACTGAGCGTTGAAGGCTTCCAGCCGACGGAAGCCCAACCGCGCGGCTTTAATATCGACAATAGCGGAAAATACCTGATTGCTGCGGGTCAAAAATCACATCATATCGCGGTCTATGAAATTACGGGCACTCAGGGGTTGCTGACGGAAAAAGGCCGTTATGCCGTCGGCCAGGGGCCAATGTGGGTTGTGGTGAACGCGTACTAAAGCGCTGTGTGCCGGAGGGCGGCGGGCTGGAGCTCACCAGGGCAGGATGCCTGATTAATTTCGATAAACATCGCTTGCAGTAAAACCACGGGCCGCCACATCTGCTGCGGCGGCCCGTTTATAAGCCTGAACCGGAACGGCGATTACTGCTTAGGTTCCGCCACCACTTTACTGCCTACACCGCGGTTGTTGTATTCCCACATGCGGTTGTAGTTAGTGTCGTTCAGATTACGCTGCACCTCGTCTTTGTCATCCACGGTTCCCGTATTTCCGGCAAACGGACGTTTCGAGATGACCGCGTCGGCCCACGGTTTGGCAACGTTGAAGCCCTCGTTAATCACGCTGTCGCGGATCACTACCTGACCGTTGGTGTTGGCGTCGACATCCAGCGAGCGGCCAAGCTGCGCAACGCCATCGCCGGAGGCGTTAAAGCGGCTGTTGATCGCCAAAAAGCCATAGTAAATATTGGACAGCGTCGCCGGGGCGAAGACGTAGGCTTCCTGCTGTGTGCGGGAGTTGACGACCTGGAAGTTGGTGTTATCGAACACCACGGCGCCGCGTCCGGAAACCATATCCACATCGCCTTCAATATAGCTGTTCGTCACCAGCGTACGCGGCTGGCGATCGGTTTGCAGACGGTTCTGTACGCCGCTATTGGTCACAAAGAAGGTGTTCTGGCGGCCAAGGATATTGACCTTGTTAATCTGGACTTTGTCGCCATCGGTACGCAGCGCCACCGCCGGATGGTTTCCGGCATCGACACTGTCGCCCAGCGTGTTCTCGATGGTCAGATTTTGTAGCTGCAAACCGTTATTCTGCGACCAGAACGCGGCAGAACACATTACACCGATCGTCGCGGCGTGTTTGCTTTGGCAGTTGTCGAACATATACCAGGCGGGTTTACCAGGCATATATTTCCCGCCGGGATTCACCGCGCGGCGCCAGTCAGCGACACTCATTTCACCATCAATCGCCATCCCAATTTTCACATCGATCGGTTTTTCACCGATCCCGTACAGGGTCAGACTTCCCGGCGCGGCGGGAACATACACGGTCCCCTGATAGTCGCCCGGCATAATAGCAATGTACTGGCGTTTGTTCGTGCGTTTAACCATTGCCGCATCGACCGCGGCCTGAATCGAGGTGTGCGTAACGCCTGGCGTACCTGCCGGCCCCACCACAAAGTCAGGCTGTGCGGGCAGGGTAATCGGCGACGGCGACCACGGGGCGGTATTCGGCGTCAGGGAGGCAAAATAGCGCGCCGCAACGAAGTTTTTCGCTTCATTTGCCGACAGAATGGGGCGCGAGGCGGTGCCAGGCGCGGTTTGATCGGAAGGGATCTGATCGGGTGGCGTAGAGCTACAGGCGCTCAGCGTCACGCCAAAAGCCAGTGCCAGCGCCAGACGGGAAACCGATAATGTATTCACAGGTTGCTCCGGGCTTGAAAAAGTTAAATGACATCCATTGAAGCCTGCTTTTTTATACTAAGTTGAACGAAACGGGAAGGCGAAAAGGTAAAAAGTTCCTTTTCAGGCTGGAAACACCTGTAGCATCAGATAGTTTTATCACAATTAAGCAACAACTTTCGCGCTTTGAGTTGACAATCCGGAGCAGAAAGAAAATAAATGTCTATACAACTCATGACAGGCAAGAGAGCGACAGGAATGCGGCAACTTTTACCGGGCGATACTGTCTGGCGAAACATCAGGCTGGCGACAATGGACCCGCAGCGGCAAGCCCCGTACGGGCTGGTGGATAACCAGGCGCTGATTGTACGCGGAGGGCATATTTGCGATATCGTGCCAGAGACGCAGCTTCCTGTCAGCGGGGACAATATCCATGATATGCAGGGACGACTGGTAACCCCGGGACTTATCGATTGCCACACGCATCTGGTGTTTGCCGGTAACCGCGCCGCAGAGTGGGAGCAGCGGCTTAACGGCGCGTCATACCAGCATATTAGCGCTCAGGGCGGCGGCATTAACGCGACGGTATCAGCAACCCGCGCCTGTGCGGAGGAGACGCTCTACCTGCTGGCGCGCGAACGCATGATGCGCCTTGCCAGCGAAGGCGTTACGCTGCTGGAGATTAAATCCGGCTATGGTCTGGAGCTGGCGACAGAAGAAAAGCTGTTGCGCGTCGCTGCAAAACTTGCTGCCGAAAACGCTATCGACATTAGCCCCACGCTATTGGCCGCTCATGCTACGCCAGCGGAGTATCGTGACGACCTGGACGGCTACATCACTCTGGTCTGCGAGACGATGATTCCGCAGCTCTGGCAAAAAGGGTTATTTGATGCGGTAGACCTCTTTTGCGAGAGCGTCGGCTTTAATGTGGCGCAGAGTGAGCGCGTGTTGCAGACGGCGAAGGCGTTAGGTATTCCCGTTAAAGGCCATGTTGAGCAGCTTTCGCTGTTGGGCGGCGCGCAGCTGGTGAGCCGTTATCAGGGGTTATCGGCGGATCATATCGAATATCTTGATGAAGCGGGCGTCGCGGCGATGCGTGACGGCGGTACTGTCGGCGTGTTGTTGCCCGGCGCGTTTTACTTTCTGCGCGAGACGCAGCGCCCGCCGGTGGAACTGCTGCGCCGCTATCAGGTGCCTGTCGCCGTCGCCAGCGATTTCAATCCTGGCACCAGCCCGTTTTGCAGTTTGCATCTGGCGATGAATATGGCCTGCGTACAGTTTGGTCTGACGCCGGAAGAGGCATGGGCGGGCGTTACGCGCCATGCCGCTCGCGCGCTGGGAAGACAGGCGACGCATGGGCAGATCAGGGCCGGCTACCGGGCGGATTTTGTGGTGTGGGATGCTGAACAGCCGGTAGAGATAGTGTATGAGCCGGGGCGTAACCCTTTATATCAGCGGGTATACAGAGGACAAATCTCATGACGCAATGGTATCCGGCTTCTCCGGCGCTCTGGCAGGGGCGCGATGACAGTATAGAAGCGCCGGATGCGCGGCGTCTGTTTCAGACCGTCACGCGCAGCGAGACCTTTTCCCCCGAAAACTGGCAGCAAAAGATCGCGTTAATGGGATTTGCCTGCGACGAGGGGGTAAAACGCAATGCAGGTCGTCCCGGCGCGGCAGGCGGCCCGGACGCGTTGCGTAAAGCGCTGGCGAATATGGCTAGCCACCAGGGACATGAACGGCTGGTGGATTTAGGCAATTGGGTTGCGCCGACGCCCGATCTGGAAGGCGCGCAGCAGGCCTTGCGCGATGCGGTAAGCCGCTGTCTGCGGGCCGGGATGCGCACGCTGGTACTGGGCGGCGGGCATGAAACCTCGTTTGGACATGGCGCGGGGGTGCTGGACGCGTTTGCGCAGGAAAGCGTAGGGATCATTAATCTTGATGCGCATCTGGATCTCCGTCAGACCGACCGGGCAACATCCGGGACGCCGTTTCGTCAACTGGCGCAGCTATGCGACGCGCAGAGCCGCGCGTTTCATTATGCCTGTTTCGGCGTGAGCCGTGCGGCAAATACACAGGCGTTGTGGCGGGAAGCGCAGTGGCGGAATGTTACCGTGGTGGAGGATCTGGACTGCCATGACGCACTGGCGCAGATGACGCAGTTTATTGACAAGGTGGATAAAATTTATCTGACTATCGATCTCGACGTATTGCCTGTCTGGGAAATGCCGGCCGTCTCCGCTCCCGCAGCGCTGGGCGTGCCGCTGATACAGGTTCTGCGTTTAATTGAGCCGGTTTGCCGCAGCGGAAAATTACAGGCGGCGGATCTGGTTGAATTTAATCCACGCTTTGATGACGATGGCGCAGCGGCGCGCGTGGCGGCGCGGCTTGGCTGGCAAATCGCGCACTGGTGGCGTTAATCTGTCATCCGGAAAACATTATCCGCATAAGGAAGGCTTCACGCATGTATTCATCCCGCTCCCGTTCTGCGCCTGCGCCTTTTTACGAAACGGTGAAACAGGACATCTGTAAAAAAATAGCCGACGGCGTCTGGCAGCCGCACGATCGCATTCCGTCGGAAGCTGAACTGGTCGCTCAGTATGGCTTTAGCCGAATGACCATCAACCGGGCGCTGCGTGAGCTGACGGATGAAGGGTGGCTGGTGCGTTTACAGGGCGTGGGGACGTTTGTCGCCGAACCAAAAGGCCAGTCCGCGCTGTTTGAAGTCCGCAGTATCGCCGAGGAGATAGCCGCCCGCCGTCATCAGCATCGTTGTGAGGTGCTCACGCTGGAGCGCGTGCGGGCAAACGCCATCCAGGCAAGCGCTCTCAACGTCAATGAGAGCGATGTCATTTTCCATTCCATCATGGTGCATTATGAAAACGATCTGCCGGTACAAATTGAAGATCGCTGCGTGAACGCGGATATTGCCGTGGATTACCTGGCGCAGGATTACCGTCAGACCACGCCGCACGCTTATTTGTCGCGGATCGCGCCGCTAACGGAAGGGGAACATATTGTGGAGGCGGTGCGCGCCACGGCGCAAGAGTGCGCGTGGTTAACTATCAAAGAGCATGAGCCTTGTCTGCTCATTCGTCGTACAACCTGGTCCGCGTCGCGGATTGTTTCTCACGCCCGCTTACTTTTCCCCGGGTCGCGCTACCGGCTACAGGGACGATTTATCTCCTGAGCGGACTGCTGCCGGAAAACGTGATTGCTGACACAATATAACAAAATTGTATCATTTTTGTTAATTCTATTCTTGTGCTTACTTGTATAGACAAGTATATGTCTGATTCTTATCTGTGGGTCTGCGGCGGTGCCTGATAGTGGCGTTTTAGCGTTATTTGGCGATGGCAGACCGATAACAATGAGGAGTCATTGCTATGCCTGAAAGCAAGTATCGTCAGCAGACTATCCGCGCGCCCCGAGGCACGGTATTAACGGCGAAAAGCTGGCTGACAGAAGCCCCGCTGCGGATGTTAATGAATAATCTCGATCCTGACGTGGCGGAAAATCCGCATGAGCTGGTGGTCTACGGCGGGATTGGTCGCGCCGCGCGCAACTGGGAATGCTATGACGCTATTGTTGATGCGCTCACCCGGCTGGAGGCGGACGAAACGTTGCTTATTCAGTCTGGCAAACCGGTCGGCGTATTTAAAACGCACGACAACGCGCCGCGGGTATTAATCGCCAACTCCAACCTGGTTCCCCACTGGGCGACATGGGAACACTTTAACGAACTGGATGCGAAAGGGCTGGCGATGTACGGTCAAATGACGGCCGGAAGCTGGATTTATATCGGCAGCCAGGGAATCGTGCAGGGAACATACGAAACCTTTGTCGAGGCGGGGCGTCAGCACTATAACGGCACGCTGGCGGGACGCTGGGTGCTGACCGCCGGGCTGGGCGGCATGGGCGGCGCGCAACCGCTAGCCGCGACGCTGGCCGGAGCGTGTTCGCTGACGATTGAATGCCAGCAAAGCCGTATCGATTTTCGTCTGCGTACTCGCTACGTGGATGAGCAGGCCGCCACGCTGGATGACGCGCTGGCCCGCATTACGCGCTACACCCGCGAGGGGAAAGCCGTGTCCGTCGCCCTGTGCGCGAACGCGGCGGATATCCTGCCGGAACTGGTTAATCGCGGCGTGCGCCCGGACCTGGTGACCGATCAGACCAGCGCCCACGATCCGCTACATGGCTATTTGCCCTCCGGCTGGCGCTGGGAGGAGTATCAGAAAAACGCGCAATCCGATCCCCACGGGACGATGCAGGCAGCGAAACGTTCCATGGCGGCGCATGTTCGGGCGATGCTGGCGTTCAGTAAAATGGGCGTGCCGACCTTTGACTATGGCAACAATATTCGTCAGATGGCGAAAGAGATGGGGGTGGAAAACGCCTTTGATTTTCCGGGATTTGTGCCAGCCTATATTCGTCCGCTGTTCTGTCGTGGCATCGGGCCGTTTCGCTGGGTGGCGCTGTCCGGCGATCCGCAGGATATCTATAAAACCGATGCCAAAGTCAAAGAGATAGTGGCGGAGGATAAACATCTGCATCACTGGCTGGATATGGCGCGCGAGCGCATTCATTTTCAGGGGCTACCGGCGCGTATCTGCTGGGTAGGCCTGGAGTGGCGGCAAAAACTGGGACTGGCGTTCAACGAAATGGCGCGTTGCGGCGAGGTATCCGCGCCCATTGTGATTGGCCGCGATCACCTGGATTCCGGTTCTGTCGCCAGCCCTAACCGTGAAACCGAAGCGATGCGCGACGGTTCCGACGCGGTTTCCGACTGGCCGCTGTTAAATGCATTGCTGAATACCGCCAGCGGGGCAACATGGGTATCGCTCCATCATGGCGGCGGGGTGGGGATGGGTTTTTCGCAACACGCCGGTATGGTGATTGTCTGTGATGGCACTGACGAGGCCGCCGCGCGTATTCGCCGCGTGTTACACAACGATCCGGCGACGGGCGTCATGCGCCATGCCGATGCCGGATATGATCTCGCGGTGGAATGCGCTGTTGAGCAAGGTCTGAATTTACCGATGGTTGCGGCGACGCAGGGGAAAGGCTGATATGAACACCATGACACTCACTCCGGGGCAGTTAAGCCTCTCTCAACTGTACGATGTCTGGCGTCATCCGGTACAGCTTCGGCTGGACGCCAGCGCCATTGACGGCATTAACGCCAGCGTCGCGTGCGTCAATGATATCGTTGCCGAAGGGCGTACCGCCTACGGCATCAACACCGGTTTCGGTCTGCTGGCGCAGACGCGCATCGCTGATGAAGACTTGCAAAATCTACAGCGATCGTTGGTGCTGTCTCACGCCGCGGGCGTAGGCGACCCACTGGATGACGCGATGGTGCGTCTGATTATGGTATTGAAAATCAATAGCCTGGCGCGCGGGTTTTCCGGGATTCGGTTGAGCGTGATAGAGGCGCTCATCGCTCTGGTGAATGCCGGCGTGTATCCGCTGATTCCGGCAAAAGGCTCGGTTGGCGCGTCGGGCGACTTAGCGCCGCTGGCGCATCTGTCGCTGACGCTGCTTGGCGAAGGAAAAGCGCGCTGGCAGGGTGAATGGCTTCCGGCGCAGACGGCGCTAGAAAAGGCCGGACTGGAGCCTGTCGCGCTGGCGGCCAAAGAGGGGCTGGCGCTGCTTAACGGCACCCAGGCGTCAACGGCTTTCGCGCTGCGCGGTTTGTTTGAGGCACAGGAGTTATTTGCCTCCGCCGTCGTCTGCGGCGCGCTGACCACCGAAGCCGTACTGGGATCACGCCGTCCTTTTGATGCGCGCATTCATGCCGCGCGCGGACAACAGGGGCAAATTGACGCCGCGCGGTTGTTCCGGCATCTGCTGACCGATACCAGTGCTATTGCTGAATCACATCACCACTGTCATAAAGTTCAGGACCCGTATTCCCTTCGCTGCCAGCCGCAGGTAATGGGCGCTTGTCTGACCCAGTTACGTCAGACGAAAGAGGTACTGCTGACTGAGGCCAACGCGGTGTCCGATAATCCGCTGGTCTTTGCCGAGGCGGGGGAGGTGATCTCCGGCGGTAACTTCCATGCTGAACCGGTTGCCATGGCGGCGGATAATCTGGCGCTGGCGATAGCGGAAATCGGCGCGCTATCGGAGCGGCGCATCGCGCTGATGATGGATAAACATATGTCGCAGTTACCGCCGTTCCTGGTGAAAAATGGCGGCGTTAATTCCGGTTTTATGATTGCCCAGGTCACCGCCGCGGCGCTCGCTAGTGAGAATAAAGCGCTGGCGCACCCGCACAGCGTGGATAGCCTGCCGACCTCGGCGAATCAGGAAGATCATGTCTCAATGGCCCCGGCGGCAGGGCGGCGACTCTGGGAAATGGCGGCGAATACCCGCGGCATCATTGCCGTGGAGTGGCTGGCTGCCTGTCAGGGGATAGATTTACGGGAAGGGTTAACCTCCAGCCCGTTACTGGAACAGGCGCGGCAGACACTGCGCCAGCGGGTGGCGCACTATACGCAGGATCGTTTTTTCGCGCCCGATATTGAGTGTGCGACGGCGCTGCTGGCGCAAGGCGCGTTACAGCGTCTGGTGCCGGACTTTATGTGAATGCTGCCGGATGGCGCGGCGCTTATTCGGCTTACCCAACCCGTTGGCAGGGTAAGACGTTTACGCCGCCATCCGGCACAGCGTTTAACTGAACATCGCCGTGATCGAGGCGCTGGCGAGCGAATGGAAATGCACGTTAAAGCCGACCATCGCGCCGCTGGCGTCTTCATCAACCTCAAGACGCTCGACGTCCAGCGCGTGAACCGTAAAGATATAGCGGTGCGTTTCCCCTTTAGGCGGCGCCGCGCCGCCGTAGCCCGCTTTACCGAAATCGGTACGCGTCTGAATGACGCCGTCTGGTACGGCCACCAGGCCTGAGCCGAACCCCTGGGTCAGTACGCGCGTATCCGCCGGGAGGTTCACCACCACCCAGTGCCACCAGCCGGAGCCGGTCGGCGCGTCGGGATCGTAACAGGTCACGACAAAACTTTTGGTGCCCATCGGCACGTCGTCCCAGGCCAGATGCGGCGAAATATTATCGCCATCATAGCCCATACCGTTAAAAACGTGGCGATGAGGAAGTTTATCTCCATCGCGCAAATCGTTGCTGATAAGTTTCATGCGTTCTCCTTTTGACTCACCAGAAGTGTAGCCAGAAGCAGCATCGCTTACCGCTGATTAATGGCTAAAAAATGTTTCATTGTGTGCCGCGTCATTGACCGCCTGGGTCAAACGGCGCAGTTGATCCGGACGAATAATGTAGGGCGGCATCAGGTAGATTAGCTTGCCGAACGGCCTGATCCAGACGCCTTGCCCGACGAAGAAGCGTTGAAGCGCCGCCATATTGACCGGATGCGTGGTTTCAACCACCCCAATCGCACCCAACACCCGCACATCCGCCACCCAGGGAGAACTTTGCGCGGGAGCTAACTCAGCGCGTAACTGAGACTCGATAGACGCCACCTGCTGACGCCATTCGCCGCTTTCCAGCAGCGTCAGGCTGGCGCAGGCGACGGCGCAGGCCAGCGGATTCCCCATAAACGTCGGGCCATGCATAAAACACCCCGCCTCGCCGTTGCTAATAGTCTCTGCAACCTGGCGTGTCGTGAGCGTTGCCGAGAGGGTCATGGTGCCGCCGGTTAAGGCTTTGCCGAGACACAGAATATCCGGCGCGATCCCGGCGTGCTCGCAGGCGAACAGTTTGCCGGTACGGCCAAATCCGGTGGCTATTTCATCGGCAATCAGCAGAATGCCTTCGCGATCGCACATGTTACGAATACGCCTGAGCCATTGTGGATGATATATGCGCATCCCGCCCGCGCCCTGAACGATAGGTTCCAGAATCACGGCGGCTATTTCATGGCGATGCGCGGCCATCAGGCGGGCAAATGGCGCGATGTCGCTTTCATCCCATTCGCCATCCATCCGGCTTTGCGGCGCCGGCGCGAACAGATTCTCCGGCAGATAGCCTTTCCACAAGCTGTGCATGGAGTTATCCGGATCGCACACCGACATCGCGCCGAACGTGTCGCCATGATAACCGTGGCGAAACGTCAGAAAACGCTGACGCGATTCGCCGCGCGCCTGCCAGTATTGCAGCGCCATCTTCATGGCCACTTCTACCGACACCGAACCAGAGTCGGCCAGAAAGACACACTCCAGCGGCTCAGGCGTTATCGCGACCAGCTTACGGCACAGATTCACCGCAGGTTGATGGGTTATGCCGCCGAACATGACATGCGACATGGCGTCAATTTGCGCTTTCATCGCCGCGTTCAATTGCGGGTGGTTATAACCATGAATGGCCGCCCACCACGAGGACATCCCCTCAATCAGGCGTTCGCCCGAGGCGAGAACCAACTCGCAGCCTTCGGCCCGCTCAACGGGATATACCGGCAGCGGCGAGGTCATGGAAGTGTAAGGATGCCAAATATGGCGTTTATCGAAGGCCAGATCGTCCGTTGTCATAATCGACTTGTAAACCAAATTAAAAAGATTTAGGTTTACGAGTCTACACCATATCAAAAACAAACAACATATTTTGGAGAAGCCCGATGGCTCGCCACCCACGCTGGACACTGTCGCAAGTAACCGAATTATTTGAAAAACCACTGCTGGAATTGCTGTTTGAAGCGCAGCAAATTCATCGCCAGCATTTCGATCCGCAGCAGGTACAGGTTAGTACGCTGCTGTCGATCAAAACCGGCGCCTGCCCGGAGGATTGTAAATACTGCCCGCAGAGCTCGCGCTATAAAACCGGGCTGGAAGCCGAGCGTTTAATGGAAGTGGAGCAGGTACTGGACTCCGCCCGTAAAGCGAAAAACGCCGGTTCGACCCGCTTCTGTATGGGGGCGGCCTGGAAGAATCCGCATGAACGCGATATGCCTTATCTGGAGAAGATTGTACAGGGCGTCAAAGCGATGGGGCTGGAAACCTGTATGACGCTCGGCATGTTGAACGAGAGCCAGGCGCAGCGTCTGGCTAACGCCGGGCTGGATTACTACAACCACAACCTCGATACCTCGCCGGAGTTTTACGGCAATATCATCACTACCCGTACCTATCAGGAGCGCCTCGACACGCTGGAAAAAGTCCGTGAAGCAGGGATTAAAGTGTGCTCCGGCGGCATTGTGGGTCTGGGCGAAACGGTTACCGATCGCGCCGGACTGTTGTTGCAGTTGGCGAACCTGCCGACGCCGCCGGAAAGCGTGCCAATTAACATGCTGGTGAAGGTGAAAGGCACGCCGCTTGCGGATAACGATGACGTGGATGCGTTTGATTTTATTCGTACTATCGCCGTAGCGCGCATCATGATGCCGACCTCATACGTGCGTCTTTCCGCAGGACGTGAACAGATGAACGAGCAGACCCAGGCGATGTGCTTTATGGCCGGGGCGAACTCGATTTTCTATGGCTGCAAATTGTTAACTACGCCAAATCCGGCAGAGGACAAGGATCTGCAGTTATTCCGTAAGCTGGGGCTGAATCCGCAGCAGACCAGGGTGCTGGCGGGCGATAACGAGCAGCAGCAACGTCTGGAGCAGACGCTGATGACGCCTGACACCGATGATTATTACAACGCGGCAGCCTTATGAGTTGGCAACAACGCGTCGACGATGCGCTGACGGCGCGTCGGGCGACGGATACATTGCGCCGCCGCTATGTGGTGTCGCAGGGCGCCGGACGCTGGCTGGTAGCGAACGGGCGACAGTATCTTAACTTCTCCAGCAATGATTACCTCGGCTTAAGTCAACACCCGCAGATTATTCGCGCCTGGCAACAGGCAGCGACGCGTTTTGGCGTCGGCAGCGGCGGGTCGGGTCATATCAGCGGTTATTCCGTGGCGCACCAGGCGTTAGAGGAGGAACTGGCGCAATGGTTAGGATATTCGCGCGCGCTACTGTTTATCTCTGGCTTTGCGGCGAATCAGGCGGTCATTACCGCCTTAATGAAAAAAAATGACGGGATTGTGGCCGACAGGTTGAGTCATGCTTCCCTGCTGGAGGCCGCCAATCTGAGTCCGGCGCAGCTTCGCCGCTTTATCCATAACGATACGCAGCATCTGTCGCGTTTACTGCAATCGCCCTGCGTGGGCCAGCAACTGGTGGTGACAGAAGGTGTATTCAGCATGGACGGCGACAGCGCGCCGCTGGCGGAAATCCAGCACATTGCCCGCAGGCATCATGCCTGGCTGTTGGTTGATGATGCGCACGGCATCGGCGTGACTGGCGATGAGGGGCGGGGCACCTGCTGGCAACGGGGGGTGAAGCCTGAGTTGCTGGTGGTGACTTTCGGTAAGGGGTTTGGCGTCAGCGGCGCAGCGGTGCTCTGCTCGGAAAGCGTCGCGGATTATTTGCTGCAATTCGCCCGTCATCTGGTTTACAGCACCAGTATGCCGCCCGCCCAGGCGCAGGCGTTAAGCGCCTCGTTGGCGGTGATCCGTAGCGATGAAGGTCGTGAACGGCGCGAAAAACTCGCCGCTCTGGTTCAGCGCTTTCGGGCCGGCGTTAACGCGTCCCGATTTACGCTACTGAATGCCCATAGCGCCATCCAGCCGTTAATCGTGGGCGATAACAGCCGTGCATTGCGCCTGGCGGAGGCGCTGCGTCAACAAGGATGCTGGGCGACGGCGATTCGTCCGCCGACGGTGCCTGTCGGCACGGCGCGCCTGCGCTTAACGTTAACGCAGGCGCATGAAGCGTGCGATATAGACCGTCTGCTGGAGGTGCTGCATGGCGCAGGTGAATAAGCAGGCTATTGCGGCGGCGTTTGGCCGGGCCGCATCGCAATATGAACAGCACGCCTCTTTGCAGCAACACAGCGCGGATGCGCTGCTGACGCTGTTGGCAGGCCGCCAGTTTGCCAGTGTGTTGGACGCAGGCTGCGGCCCTGGACGTATGAGTCGTTACTGGCGAGAGCGGGGGAGCGAAGTGACCGCCCTGGATCTTTCGCTGCCGATGCTGCAACAGGCGCGCGATCGTCAGGCGGCGCATCACTATTTGCTGGCGGATATCGAAGCGATTCCCCATGACGCCGAAGTTTTTGACCTGGCCTGGAGCAACCTGGCGGTCCAGTGGTGCGGCGATTTACGTGATGCGTTGAGCGAGTTGTATCGGGTTGTACGGCCCGGCGGCGTGGTGGCGTTTACCACCTTGTGCCAGGGGGCGTTGCCGGAGCTGCGTCAGGCATGGCAGGCCGTCGATAATCGCGCTCACGCGAATAGCTTTTTGCCGGAAGAGGCCATTGACCACGCGCTGCGCGGCTGGCGGGCGTCTCGTCATACTCAGGCGATGACATTGTGGTTTGAGGATGCCCTGAGTGCGATGCGCTCGCTTAAAGGCATTGGCGCCACCCATCTTCATGAAGGGCGGGAGTCGGATGTATTAACCCGCGCCCGGCTTAGACAGATTCAGTTGGCATGGCCGCAGCGGCAGGGGAAATATCCGCTGACGTACCATCTTTTTATGGGAGTGATTGAACGTGACTAAACGCTATTTTGTCACCGGTACTGATACTGAAGTCGGTAAAACGGTCGCCAGTTGCGCCTTATTGCAGGCCGCAACGCAGTTAGGTTATCAAACCGTAGGCTATAAGCCCGTCGCTTCCGGCAGCGAAATGACAACCGACGGGCTACGCAATAGCGATGCGTTGGCCTTGCAGCGTAACAGCAGCCTGCCGCAACCTTATTCCGCTATCAATCCTTATACTTTTGCCGAGCCTACCTCTCCCCACATCGTTAGCGCCGACGAAGGCCGGGCGATAGACGCGGCGGTATTATCACGCGGATTGCGAACGCTGGAGTCGCAGGCAGACTGGGTGTTGACAGAAGGGGCGGGCGGCTGGTTTACGCCGCTCTCTGCCACGCTGACGTTTGCCGACTGGGTACAGACGGAGCAGCTGCCGGTGATTCTGGTTGTTGGCGTCAAGCTGGGCTGTATTAATCACGCCATGCTGACGGCGCTGGCGGTAGAACAGGCCGGATTACCACTTGTCGGATGGATAGCCAACGACATACAGCCGCCGGGCGCGCGTCATGGTGAATATCTCGCGACGCTTCGCCGCGTCATACCGGCCCCGCTGTTAGGGGAAATCCCGTGGCTGGGCATTTCTCCATCGCAGGCGGCGACAGGACAGTATCTGGACCTCAGCCCCCTGGAACGCGCCTGACCGTGCTTAAAAATCGCCTTCTTGCAGGATCTGACGATCCTGCTGTTCTTTCGCCAGACCCTCCTGACGTCGCCATGCTAAAAATGTGCAAAATGTGAGCGTCTACGCCTCAATTTTTCCCTTCTCGTTAGCCAATAATCTGCCAAAAATAGCGATAATTTTTTTTTATCGCCCGGCGAAAACGTCAAGGGCTGATTTTGCCAGGCGGCAGGGGATACGGGCTGGAAGCAGTTATCCACTATTCCTGTGGATAACCTTGTGTATTAGAGTTAGAAAACACAACGTAAGCGAGAGGCGACGCGGCCTGCGACTAAATTGGCGCGAAAGACGGCTTGAGAAAATATCCCTTTTTAGACAGCAAGTTATATAAAATCAATGGTTGTAAAGGAAGGGGGATACGTTGACATAAAACTTTCATCATCCGACTTGACAAATGTTAAAAAAGACTCTGGTCTGGGGATAACCAGCACACTGCTGGAATTTTACCCCGCGACTGTCTATGTTTTACCTCTAAATAGCGTGGGATATCTGCCGATAGCCATTATATACTGAAGTGTTACTGTTTTTTCATCCAGTATTTTTTATTGGCAATATTCACCGTCGAGAGTAAAATTACACCCCTGCCCGCTCACTCCTTCAGGTAGCCGCTCATGAGTAAACCGTTCAAACTGAATTCCGCTTTTAAACCTTCTGGCGATCAGCCGGACGCTATACGTCGTCTGGAAGAGGGGCTGGAGGACGGGCTGGCGCATCAGACGTTATTGGGCGTGACCGGCTCCGGGAAGACATTCACCATTGCCAACGTCATTGCGGACTTGCAGCGGCCAACGATGGTGCTTGCGCCCAATAAAACCCTGGCGGCACAGCTCTACGGCGAAATGAAAGAGTTTTTCCCGGAAAACGCGGTGGAGTATTTCGTCTCCTACTATGACTACTATCAGCCGGAAGCGTATGTGCCAAGTTCGGATACGTTTATCGAAAAAGACGCTTCGGTAAACGAACATATTGAGCAAATGCGGTTGTCGGCAACGAAAGCGTTGCTTGAGCGACGCGATGTCGTGGTGGTGGCTTCCGTGTCCGCGATTTACGGTCTGGGCGATCCGGATCTCTACCTGAAAATGATGCTGCATCTGACGGTGGGAATGCTGATTGACCAGCGCGCGATTTTGCGTCGGCTGGCGGAATTGCAATACACCCGTAACGATCAAGCTTTTCAGCGTGGTACCTTTCGCGTGCGCGGCGAAGTGATCGACATCTTCCCGGCTGAATCTGACGACATCGCGCTACGCGTTGAGCTGTTTGATGAAGAAGTGGAACGCCTGTCGCTATTCGACCCGTTAACCGGGCAGGTAGAGTCAACGGTGCCACGTTATACTATCTATCCCAAAACGCACTACGTGACGCCGCGCGAGCGTATTCTGCAGGCGATGGAAGAGATAAAAGATGAGCTGGCGGACAGGCGTAAAGTCTTGCTGGCAAATAATAAGCTGCTTGAAGAGCAGCGATTAAGCCAGCGCACGCAGTTCGATTTAGAGATGATGAACGAGCTGGGCTACTGCTCAGGCATTGAAAACTATTCCCGCTTTCTGTCGGGCCGCGGGCCGGGCGAACCGCCGCCAACCTTGTTCGATTATCTGCCCGCCGACGGACTGCTGGTGGTGGATGAGTCTCATGTCACCATCCCGCAGATAGGCGGCATGTACCGCGGCGACCGGGCGCGCAAAGAGACGCTGGTCGAGTATGGCTTCCGTCTGCCTTCGGCGCTGGATAACCGTCCGCTGAAGTTTGAGGAGTTTGAAGCCTTAGCGCCGCAAACTATCTATGTTTCCGCCACGCCCGGCAACTATGAGCTGGAAAAATCTGGTGATGAGGTGGTGGATCAGGTCGTGCGACCGACCGGGCTGCTGGACCCGATTATTGAAGTGCGTCCGGTGGCGACCCAGGTGGACGATCTGCTGTCCGAAATTCGTCAGCGTGCGGCCATTAATGAGCGTGTCCTTGTCACTACGCTCACCAAACGGATGGCGGAAGATTTGACCGAATATCTGGAAGAGCACGGCGAGCGCGTG
This sequence comes from Salmonella sp. A1325, assembly GCF_056991255.1. Lineage (NCBI taxonomy): Bacteria > Pseudomonadati > Pseudomonadota > Gammaproteobacteria > Enterobacterales > Enterobacteriaceae > Salmonella > Salmonella sp. A1325. The sequence goes on from NZ_JAMLWO010000007.1 coordinate 36,956, forward strand.
CGTTACCTGCACTCAGATATTGATACCGTGGAGCGCATGGAAATCATCCGCGATTTGCGTCTGGGCGAGTTTGACGTTCTGGTGGGGATTAACCTGCTGCGCGAAGGGCTGGATATGCCGGAAGTCTCGCTGGTGGCGATTCTGGACGCCGATAAAGAGGGCTTCCTGCGCTCCGAGCGCTCCCTGATTCAGACCATAGGACGCGCGGCGCGTAACGTTAACGGTAAAGCGATTCTGTATGGCGATAAAATCACGCCGTCGATGGCGAAGGCGATTGGCGAAACCGAGCGACGTCGCGAGAAGCAGCAGAAGTACAACGAAGAGCACGGTATCACTCCGCAGGGGCTGAACAAAAAAGTGGTCGACATCCTGGCGCTGGGGCAGAACATTGCGAAAACCAAAGCGAAGGGGAAAGGCAAGGGCCGTTCTACGGCAAAAGCCGGAATTGTCGAACTGGATATGACGCCGAAAGCGTTGCAGCAGAAAATTCATGAACTGGAAGGGCAAATGATGCAGCACGCGCAAAATCTGGAGTTTGAAGAAGCCGCGCAAATTCGCGACCAGTTGCACCAGTTACGCGAGTTGTTTATCGCGGCGTCCTGACAATGTGTCGATCGGCAGCGAGTCATCGTTACCATGGCTCGCTTTTGAGAATTTCAGTGCAATAGTAAGGGCTAAGTCAGTCAGGAATGAAAAACAGTGACAGGCTTTGACTAACGGGATTGTCGAAAAACTCAAAACATCAATGGGGTAGCTAGTTTAATCACAACTGAAGAAAATTAGCGTTGAGGCTGAACCCAACGCTAATTTTCCCTCTCTCCTCGGCTATGAAAAAAAACGCCCCGTATTATCGGTATAGCTATCCTTATGATCGTCATTTTAATCTTATGTGAGTTCGTTGAAAGCGTGTCATGGCAACAGATTACATCATTCTACTTAAAAAAGAGGTGATGGAAGCGCGAGCATTTATAAGTCAAGCGCTGCAAATACTGAATAATTTGTCCGAAATAATGACGACTATGGCCTCTTGTTTAAAGTTGAGAATATCCTTATCTGTTACTTTAGGTTACGTTCAGATCAGGTAGGGAAAATATGTTTAATATTACTAATATACAATCTACGGCAAGGCATCAAAGTATTAGCAATGAGGCATCAACAGAGGTGCCTTTAAAAGAAGAGATATGGAATAAAATAAGTGCCTTTTTCTCTTCAGAACATCAGGTTGAAGCACAAAGCTGCATCGCTTATCTTTGTCATCCACCTGAAACCGCCTCGCCAGAAGAGATCAAAAGCAAGTTTGAATGTTTAAGGATGTTAGCTTTCCCGGCGTATGCGGATAATATTCAGTATAGTAGAGGAGGGGCAGACCAATACTGTATTTTGAGTGAAAATAGTCAGGAAATTCTGTCTATAGTTTTTAATACAGAGGGTTATACCGTTGAGGGAGGGGGAAAGTCAGTCACCTATACCCGTGTAACAGAAAGCGAGCAGGCGAGTAGCGCTTCCGGCTCCAAAGATGCTGTGAATTATGAGTTAATCTGGTCTGAGTGGGTAAAAGAGGCGCCAGCGGAAGAGGTAGCAAATCGTGAAGAAGCCGTACAACGGATGCGTGACTGCCTGAAAAATAATAAGACGGAACTCCGTCTGAAAATATTAGGACTTACCACTATACCCGCCTGTATTCCTGAGCAGATAACTACTCTGATACTCGATAACAATGAACTGAAAAGTTTGCCGGAAAATTTACAGGGAAATATAAAGACCCTGTATGCCAGCAGTAATCAGCTAACCAGTATCCCTGCCACGTTACCGGATACCATACAGAAAATAGAGCTGAGCATTAACCGTATTACTGAATTGCCGGAACGTTTGCCTTCAGCGCTTCAATCGCTGGATCTTTTCCATAATAAAATTAGTTCCTTACCTGAAAATCTACCTGAGGAACTTCGGTACCTGAGCGTTTATGATAACCGCATAAGGACACTGCCAGAACATCTTCCGTCAGGGATTACCCATTTGAATGTGCAGAGTAATTCGTTAACCGCTCTGCCTGAAACATTGCCACCGGGCCTGAAGAATCTGGAGGCTGGCGAAAATGCCTTAACCAGTCTGCCCGCATCGTTACCACCAGAATTACAGTTCCTGGATGTAAGTAAAAATCAGATTACTGTTCTGCCTGAAACACTACCTCCCACGATAACAACGCTGGACGTTTCCCGTAACGCATTGAGTAATCTACCGGAAAACCTCCCAGCAGCATTACAAATAATGCAGGCCTCTCGCAATCACCTGGTCCGTCTCCCGGAGTCGTTACCCCATTTTCGTGGTGAAGGACCTCAACCTACAAGAATAATCGTAGAACATAATCCTTTTTCAGAACGAACAATACAGAATATGCAGCGGCTAATGTCCTCTGCGGGTTATCAGGGACCCCAGGTATTTTTTGCCATGGGCGGCTTTTCAATTGTTCGGGTAACTCGACCACTGCATCAAGCTGTCCAGGGGTGGCTAACCAATCTCGAGGAGGAAGACGTCAACCAATGGCGGGCGTTTGAGACGGAAGTAAACGCGGCAGCCTTCAGCATGTTTCTGGATCGTCTTAGCGATACGCAGAACACCCGACATTCGGATTTTAAGGCACAAGTCTCCGCCTGGCTGATGATAGCACACTAAGAGAAGCCGCATTTACTATAGCGATGGATGCAACGATAAGCTGTGAAGATCGGGTCACACTGGCATACCACCAAATGCAGGAAGCGACGTTGGTTCATGATGCTGAAAGAGGCGCCTTTGATAGCCACTTAGCGGAACTGATTATGGCGGGGCGTGAGATTTTTCGGCTGGCGCAAATAGAATCGCTCGCGAGAGAAAAGGTAAAACGGCTGTTTTTTATTGACGAAATCGAAGTATATCTGGGTTTTCAGAATCAGTTACGAGAGTCGCTGTCGCTGACAACAATGACCCAGGATATGCGCTTTTATAACGTTTCGGGTATTACTGAGTCTGACCTTGACGAGGCGGAAATAACGATAAAAATTGCTGAAAATAGGGATTTTCACAAATGGTTTGCGTTGTGGGGGCCGTGGCATAAAGTGCTGGAGCGTATAGCGCCAGAAGAGTGGCGTGAAATGATGGCTAAAAGGGCTGAGTGTATTGAAACGGATGAGTATCAGAGCCGGGTCAATGCTGAACTGGAAGCTTTAAGAATAGCAGCCGACTCTGACGCAGAGCGTGCTATTGAGGTACAGATGGATGCAGAGCGTGCTATTGGGAGAAAAATAATGGAAGAAATTAATCAGTCACTCTTTACTGAGCTCATGGAGAATATATTGCTGGAAAAAGAGGTGAGCTCGCTCATGGGCGCCTACTGGTGATAGCTGAACGCAGTTTATCAGAAGGGGGAGAGAGCCTGTTTACCCTGCGGTGTAAACAGGCTTCTGATAAGCGCAGTGTCGTCGGTAAACGGGCTTAACCCAACGCCTGTAGCGCTTTTTCCAGCGCATTGTGTAGTAACTGACGATCGTGGCGATAGGGGATATCGCTGGCCTCCAGCACTTCCTGAATCACCACCCGATCGTTCACCGCACTGACGTCAACTTGCGGTCCAACCACCACTGCGTCAATGACTTTTTTGCCAATATATTGCTCCATCATCGCCAGCTTATCGACCAGCGTTAAACTGGCGGCGGGCAGACTCAGTTCGCGGCCCAGATTGCCGATATACACCATTGGCGCCGGGGTGCGCCGCAGCGCCTGTGCCAGTTCATCCAGCAGCAGGCCAGGCATCAGGCTGGTATAAAAACTGCCAGGGCCAATCAGAATCAGATCCGCGTCATTAATGGCCTGTACCGCTTCCCGCGTCGCCGGAACGTTCGGCGTTAACATGATCTCCTGCGGCGGCGTCGCTAACTGATCGATATTCACCTCGCCGTAAATCTCATGCCCCTGTTCGTCAATCGCCATCAGATCTACCGGTAGCTCCGACATCGGGATCAGCTGCGCGTCCACTTTAAGCAGATTACGAATTAAATTAATCGCTTCCAGAGGCCGCACGCTCAGGTGATCTAACGCCTTTAACATCAAATTTCCGAGGTTATGACCAGAAAGTTCGCCATTACCGCCAAAACGATACTCAAACATAGCGGATGCGACGCTGGGTTCGGTAATTAACTGATTCAGACAGTTGCGCATATCGCCCCAGGCGATTCCGCCTTCCGAGCGGCGAATACGGCCAGTTGACCCCCCGTTATCTGTGGTAGTCACAATGCCGGTCAGGCGCGAACCTAAAGAAGAAAGCGAGGAGAGGACGCGTCCTAATCCATGCCCTCCGCCGAGGGCAACGACACGATCAAGGTCAGCCAGCGTACGATTGCGCATAAAAATTCCTGAAGTCAAATAAGCAGCGCTACAGTAGCGCAAGTCGCGGGTTTTCAGCAATTAGCCGACCGGCTAAAAGACAATTAATTATTCCCGACTACCCCTTTATAGCGAGGGCGTTACCACGGCTAAATGATATATATCAATGTAAAAGTGTGATTTTCACGTATTCTGTCGCTAAATAGCACGATCATATCGCTATGTATATGTTTATATAGCGAAAGCGTGATGGCGAAATTGTCATTTACACGCTAGTATCGGCGTAACCACAGTAAACACTCTAGCCTCTGCACCTGGGTCATTTTTGATACGGTGCTTTGGCCGTGACAACGTTTAACGTTTGCCACCAGGGCGCAGGAAGAAATGACTCCGCCTCCCGTATTTGGAAAGGTGTACATGGCTTCACAACTTACCGATGCTTTCGCGCGTAAGTTTTACTACTTGCGTTTGTCGATTACCGATGTGTGTAACTTTCGTTGCACCTACTGCCTGCCGGATGGCTACAAACCTGGCGGCGTCACTAACAACGGTTTCCTTACCGTCGATGAAATTCGTCGCGTTACGCGCGCTTTTGCCAGTCTTGGCACGGAGAAGGTGCGTCTTACCGGCGGCGAGCCTTCATTACGCCGCGATTTTACCGACATCATTGCCGCCGTGGGTGAAAATGATGCTATTCGCCAGATCGCGGTGACCACTAACGGTTATCGACTGGCGCGCGATGCCGCGAACTGGCGCGAAGCGGGGCTGACGGGCGTCAATGTTAGCGTGGATAGTCTGGATGCGCGTCAGTTCCATGCGATTACCGGTCAGGACAAATTCCGCCAGGTGATGGCGGGCATCGATGCCGCCTTTGACGCCGGTTTCGAAAAGGTGAAAGTCAACACCGTGCTGATGCGCGACGTGAATCACCATCAGTTGGATACCTTCCTTGCCTGGATTCAGCCTCGCCCCATTCAGCTACGCTTCATTGAACTTATGGAGACGGGCGAGGGGAGCGATCTCTTCCGCAAACATCATATTTCGGGTCAGGTATTACGCGACGAGCTGATTAAGCGCGGTTGGATCCACCAGCTCCGCCAGCGTAGCGATGGCCCGGCGCAGGTTTTTTGTCACCCCGATTACGCCGGTGAGATCGGCCTCATTATGCCGTATGAAAAAGATTTCTGCGCCACCTGTAATCGCCTGCGTGTTTCGTCTGTCGGTAAGCTGCATTTATGTCTGTTTGGCGACGGCGGCGTGAGTTTACGCGACCTGTTACAGGATGACGCGCAGCAATACGCGCTTGAGGAACGTATTTCCGACGCGTTGCGGGAGAAAAAGCAGACCCATTTCCTTCACCAGAGCAATACTGGTATTACGCAAAATTTATCTTACATTGGCGGTTAATCCTTAATAAGGAGATTTCAGATGAGTCAGGTCAGCGCTGAATTTATCCCGACCCGCATCGCTATTCTTACTGTTTCCAGCCGACGCGGCGAAGAAGACGACACCTCCGGTCATTATCTGCGTGATTCGGCGCAGGAGGCCGGGCATGAAGTGGTGGCGAAAGCCATCGTTAAAGAGAACCGTTACGCGATTCGCGCCCAGGTTTCCGCCTGGATCGCCAGTGATGAGGTGCAGGTCGTATTGATAACTGGCGGGACCGGTTTGACCGAAGGCGATCAGGCGCCGGAAGCGCTGTTGCCGCTGTTCGATCGTGAAGTGGAAGGATTTGGCGAAGTGTTTCGCATGCTCTCGTTTGAAGAGATCGGCACCGCAACTCTGCAGTCGCGCGCGGTAGCTGGCGTGGCGAATAACACCTTGATTTTCGCCATGCCGGGCTCCACAAAAGCGTGCAGAACCGCATGGGAGAATATCATTGCGCCGCAGTTGGATGCCCGTACACGCCCATGTAATTTTCACCCTCATTTAAAGAAATAACGATGTCGCAATTAACCCATATAAACGCCGCAGGCGAAGCGCACATGGTGGACGTTTCCGCGAAAGCGGAAACCGTTCGTGAAGCGCGGGCGGAAGCATTCGTTACCATGCGTAGTGAAACGCTGGCGATGATTGTTGATGGCAAACACCACAAGGGCGATGTTTTCGCGACCGCCCGTATTGCCGGTATTCAGGCCGCCAAACGCACCTGGGAGCTGATCCCGCTGTGCCACCCGCTACTGCTAAGTAAAGTGGAGATTCAGCTTCAGGCCGAGCCGGAGCATAACCGCGTGCGTATTGAGTCTCTGTGCCGTCTGACCGGTAAAACCGGCGTCGAAATGGAAGCATTAACCGCGGCGTCCGTCGCGGCGTTAACCATCTACGACATGTGCAAAGCGGTACAAAAAGATATGGTAATTGGTCCGGTGCGCCTGCTGGCGAAAAGCGGCGGCAAATCGGGGGATTTTAAGGTGGATACGCATGATTAAGGTGCTTTTCTTCGCCCAGGTTCGCGAGCTTACAGGAACTGATGCGCTGGAGCTTCCAGCAGATTTTTCCACCGTTGAGTCGCTGCGACAGCATCTGGCGACAAAGAGCGATCGCTGGGCGCTGGCGCTGGAAGACGGCAAGCTGTTGGCGGCGGTCAACCAGACGCTGGTAAGTTTTGACCATCCGCTGACGGCGGGCGATGAAGTGGCGTTTTTCCCGCCAGTCACGGGGGGCTAACATGCGTGAAACGCGAATTGTAGTCGGCCCTGCGCCGTTTAGCGTCGGGGAGGAATATTCCTGGCTGGCGGCGCGCGACGAAGACGGCGCGGTCGTCACCTTTACTGGAAAAGTGCGCAATCATAACCTGGGCGATAGCGTTAAGGCGCTGACGCTGGAGCATTATCCCGGCATGACTGAGAAAGCTCTGGCGGAGATCGTCGCGAAGGCGCGTTCCCGCTGGCCGCTGGGACGGGTCACGGTGATTCATCGCGTTGGCGAATTATGGCCGGGCGATGAGATTGTGTTTGTCGGCGTCACCAGCGCGCACCGCAGTAGCGCGTTCGACGCCGGTCAGTTCATTATGGATTATCTGAAAACCTGTGCGCCGTTCTGGAAGCGTGAAGCCACGCCGGAAGGCGATCGCTGGGTCGAAGCGCGCGACAGCGACCAGCAGTTGGCGAAACGTTGGTAGCAGAATGTGATACGCTTTAGGGTATCATTTCCACACAGGAGTTCATCATGGACAGATTTCCACGATCTGATTCAATAGTGCAGGCGCGATCCGGCCTGCAGACCTATATGGCGCAAGTGTATGGCTGGATGACGGTCGGACTGTTACTGACCGCGTTTATCGCGTGGTATGCGGCTAATACGCCAGCCGTCATGATGTTTGTCTTTTCCAGTAAGATCACTTTCTTTGGCTTAATTATTGCCCAGCTTGCGCTGGTGTTTGTTCTGTCGGGACTGGTGCATAAACTTAGCGCCGGAATGGCGACGACGCTGTTTATGCTCTATTCGGCGCTAACCGGATTGACGTTATCCAGTATTTTTATCGTTTACACCTACTCCTCTATCGCCAGCACGTTTGTGGTGACGGGGGGAATGTTTGGCGCCATGAGCCTGTACGGGTACACCACTAAACGCGATCTTAGCGGTTTCGGCAATATGCTGTTTATGGCGCTTATTGGTATCGTTCTGGCCTCGCTGGTCAATTTCTGGCTGAAGAGTGAAGCGCTGATGTGGGCGGTAACCTATATCGGGGTGGTGGTGTTTGTCGGTCTGACGGCCTATGACACGCAGAAACTGAAGAATATCGGCGAGCAAATAGATACCCGCGATAGCGCTAATCTGCGTAAATATTCGATTCTCGGCGCGTTAACGCTGTACCTGGACTTTATCAACCTGTTCCTGATGTTACTGCGTATTTTTGGCAATCGCCGCTAATTATAGCGATCTCTTAAAATCCTGGCCCTGCGCCAGGATTTTTTTAGGAATATATTTAGGGCGAAACAGCATTAATATCTTAGAAATGTTTTCCTGCGCTTGCCATTCTTATCACCGTGATCATGTGAAGAGTGATAAATGACAAGTGGGCCCTCTGGCTGCAATACGTATACGGCAAATAGCATTTATTCCCGCGACAATGTTATCCCTTACCTATTGGTATACTGCGTTGGGACTATGGTGTACCGCCGGCATTATATGGTTAACGTTGTATACTCATTTTTTGATAACCCACGTTCAACCTGTTGTTGTTTTGTGGGTATCAGCACTTTTGCTTGGCCTGGGGTATGGGGCCGTTACCTGTCTTTCCCGCTTTGGCACTGTTGCCGTAACGTTGATATATATTGCCATCATTACGCTTACCGGCGTGTCATTAGCTTACCTTTTCTCAGGTGGCGCGACCATTTTCGTGATTGTTGGAATCATGTTTAGTCTTAATGCTTTATTTATTTTCTACCTGAATATCAGTTCTGGTCTATTCAGGCCGTTAATTTTTATGGCGGTAAGCGGGATCATCGCTGCGATAGTTGTCAATAGCCTGGTGGCCAGTAGCACTCTGGTCTGGATAGTCAGTGTGCTGACGGTATTGGTGTGGACATTGATTACAGCACTAGAAAAATCGACACTTCACGGTTATGCCCGCATGTTATACCACGGTGAGTTTTCATCGCTGCCTCGTTGCGCTTTACTTGGCGCGCTGACGCTTTACCTTGGCATTATTAATGCTGTGGTTACGCTGTGTCGTTATATCATTTTGATGATTGTGGAAATACTATTATTTTTCAGGCCGTAGGCGTTGCAGGTTTTTATTCAGGTTGGTGATGATGGGTATAATGATTAAATTATGTGGCAAACAATTTTGGTTAGCGTTTTGTGAAGCTAAAGACGTCACTCGCGCCATTAAAAATGGCGGCGAGGATTTTAATAAGAAATGCCCGCCAGCGCTGATTTCTCATTTTATTAACGGATTGTCATGGGAATATGATCGGGGTCATTATTTACCGCTATGCGCTATTGCTGGCCATTATTTCCGTTACGTTGGCAGCGTTCTGTACCCTGTCATCAGTATTCATGGGCGAGTTTCACGAAGTGCTCCTGCTGCTGTTTAGCTGGTCATTGCTGCTTTTTTCCCGCTTACAGATGAATACGTCTTTTTTCTCAGCATATGTTTATTTTTACCGGATAAAACGCGTTGTGCTGGAAAGCGAAAACGCGTCTGCTTAAATTTATTTCGCCATCGCCCGCTCGTTTTTCGCCCGCAGCTTCTTCGCCCGGCTTTCCAGGATCAGGTAGCACACCAGCGCCAGCAACAGGGGAATAAAATAGTAAAGCACGCGGTACGCGAGCAGGGCGGCGATAATCGTGCCTTGCGACGTATGTTCGCCCGCCAGCAACGCGATGAATACGGCCTCCAGCACGCCGATGCCTGCCGGAATATGCACGATGACGCCCGCGATACTGCTCACCAGCAGTACGCCCAGCACAAAGAAATAGTTCACATCCTGACCCATCAGCAGCCAGATGATGGCGCCCATCGCCATCCAGTTCGCGCTGGAGATCGCCATCTGCGCCAGCGCGAATTTCCATGACGGCAGCACCAGTTTCTGCCCTTTAATCGTCATATGCCGCCGCTTCGCAAAGGCGCAAAACCACAGATAGACCGCGATAATCAACAATAAAACGATACCGAGAATACGTAGCGTGCCTTCATCGATATACCAGTGGTCGGGAAGCTGGACAACACCGAAGGTAAAAATGATGCCGCCAAGCAGAATATAGCCCAGCCAGTTAGTGGTAATGCTGAGTGAGAAAATGCGCGTGATAGTACTGCCGGGCAACCCGAGGCGAGAGTATAGTCGGTAACGCATCCCGATCCCGCCGACCCAGGTGCTGAGCGTCAGGTTAAAGGCATAGCAGACGAACGATACCAACATCACCTGTCGCTTCGCCAGCTTATGGCCGCAATAAAGCCGTCCAAGCAGGTCGTAGCAGCCGTACAGAAGATAGCTAACGATCACCAGTCCTACAGCGCTTAAAAGCGCCGTGCGGTTATAGTCGCGGATGACGATCCAGACATCGCCCCAGTCGACCTTTTTAGCATAAACCACCAGCAGAACGACGACCGCAATAAAAAACAGCCAGGTCAGCACTTTTTTAGCCAGCCGCCAGCGCGGATGCGATTTAGCCATTAGGGCTTCACTCCTGTATTTTCTGGATCAACGCGATCCTGGGTTTCCATTTCTGGCTGGGCAGGCGGGGGAACCTGCGCCAGATGCGGGGTATGCGCAGGTAGCCAGCCGACCAGCGCCGGGAAATGACGTAAAAAGTGGAACGCCAGCACGCTTTTGGTCAGGTTCCACCAGGTGCGTTTCGGCAGCATAGACTCATCGACCTGCTTACAATCGTTCACGATGATGCCTTGTAAATTATCGCGCAGGGTCTGGTTAAAAGTACGATCGTGAATGATCAGGTTAGCTTCAAGGTTAAGCGACAGGCTGAGCGGATCGAGATTACTCGACCCTACCGTGGCCCAGTGATCGTCCATCAGCGCCACTTTGCCATGCAGCGGACGGCGTCGGTATTCATAAACCTGCACGCCGCCCTTCACCAGATAGTTATAGAGCAACCGCGCGCCGACTTTGACTATCGGCATGTCTGGTTCCCCCTGGACAATCAGTTTTACGCTCACGCCACGGCGGGCGGCTTTACGCATTGCGTGGAGCAAGCGATAGCCGGGGAAAAAATAGGCGTTAGCGATAATCACTTCACGCTTTGCCTGGGTCAGCATTTTCAGATAATGACGTTCGATATCGTCGCGGTGCTCTTCGTTATCCCGCCAGACAAACAGCGCCTGCGCTTCGCCGGGGTGGCGGTTTTCTTCAGCCTGGTGATGGCGCTTCCACCAGCGGCGCGCGGGGCTTTGCCCCGGCAGATTCTCGACTTCGAATTGCAGGATATCGGCCACAACAGGCCCTTCGACCCGTACCGCGTAGTCTTGTTTCGCCTGCGGGCCGTAATCCGACATATGTTCGGCGGAGTAGTTAATGCCGCCGACAAAGGCAATACGATCATCAATTACCACAATTTTGCGGTGCATTCGGCGGAAGATATTGGTTCGCAACCCCAGTAGACGCGGGCGGGGGTCGTAATAGCGGAAAATCACGCCCGCCGAGGTTAATTCGCCGACAAACGCGTCGCTGAGATCGGGAGAGCCGTAGCCGTCGAGTAATACTTCGGCTTTTACGCCGCGCTGTGCGGCTTTTAGCAGAGCGGCATGGAGTTTTTTACCCACCTCATCTTCAAACAAGATAAAGGTTTCCAGAATGATTTTTTGCTGTGCCTGAGCGATAGCCTCAAACACGGCAGGATAGAACTGGTCGCCGTTTTCCAGTAGCTGAATTTGATTACCTTCACGCCAGCCGCATTTCATAGATGGATCTCCGCGCTAAGGGGGGCATGGTCTGATAAATGTCGCCAGTTCCGCAGCGGTAGCGCCGTAGGAGAACTGGCGTTCGCATTCTTGACGTAAATACGATCGAGTCGCAGCAGCGGCATACTCACCGGGAATGTGCGCGCTGGTCGGCCATGGGCACGGGTGAATATCTCCTCCAGCCCGGCTGCGTTTAATGGCGGGCCGGCCTTTTGCCGCCAGTCATTAAAGTCTCCGGCCACCAGCACCGGTTCTGATTCCGGCAAGGCATTCACCCATCCCGCCAGCATGGTTAACTGTGCCTGGCGATGGCTCTCCCGCAGGCCGAGATGTACGCACATGACGTGGATAGGGCGGTTGAGCATGGGCGGCGTAATGCGGCAATAGAGCACGCCGCGTTTTTCGCTACCGCCGACCGAGACGTCGCGATTTTCATAATGTTCAATGGGATAGCGAGATAGAACCGCGTTACCGTGGTGGCCTTCCGGATAGACCGCATTGCGGCCATAGGCGAAATCGCTCCACATGGTGTCGGCCAAAAATTCATAGTGGGTAGTGTCCGGCCAGTTTTCGATATGCAGCGGATGTACTTCATGCGCGCCCATCACTTCTTGCAGACAGACGATATCGGCGCCGACCGTTCTGACGGCGTCGCGCAGCTCCGGCAGGATGAAGCGTTTATTAAAGGCGGTAAAACCTTTGTGCGTATTAATTGTGAGCACTTTGAATGAAAAATTTCGCGTGTGTTGAGTCATTTTCTTCCTGTCCGCGTCACTATCCTGATTGAAATAGTGTAGTCGTCGTCACAAAAAGATGCGGTCTTACGGAATTTTCCGTAAAGTTCGGTACTCTGAATAATGAGAGAAAAATGCTTCAGGAGAAAAGCCATGAAGTGGCAACAACGCGTTCGTGTCGCAACCGGCCTCGGTTGTTGGCAGATTATGTTGCATTTACTGGTAGTGGCGATGCTGGTAATAGGCTGGATGAGCGGCACATTAGTGCGCGTCGGCCTGGGATTATGCGTGCTTTATGGCGTGACGGTACTGCTGATGCTGGCGTTGCAGCGCCATCATGAGCAACGCTGGCGCGATGTGGCGGATGTGCTGGAAGAGCTGACTACCACCTGGTACTTCGGCACCGCGCTGATTGTCCTCTGGCTGCTATCCCGCGTATTGCAAAACAATGTCTTACTGGCTCTGGCGGGGCTGGCTATCCTGGCCGGGCCCGCCGTGGTCTCGCTACTGGCGAAAGATAAAAAGCTACATCACTTTGCGTCTAAACATCGCATACGCCGCTGAACCCGTGGTGGCCGCTATCACCAGTAGCGGCCACAAACTTCCCCAGACAATTCCCAGACTCGCATCCTTAAGATAAATTTGCTTAGTAATATCAGTAAAGTGGCGGATAGGATTTATCCACGTCAGGTTTTGCAGCCAGACCGGCATATTTTCCACCGGCGAGACATACCCCGAGAGCAAAATCGCCGGCATCATAAAGACAAAGACGCCGATAAACGCCTGCTGTTGCGTGGCGCAAAGCGATGATATCAGCAAGCCAAAGCCTACCAGCGACAGCCCGTAAATCACCATCGTGAAATAAAATAGCGCTAACGAACCGGCGAAGGGAATTTGGTATGCCCAAATGCCGATAGCTAGCACGATCGTGGCCTGGAAGGTTGCGACAATCAGCGCTGGCACCGCTTTACCAACGAAAATCTGCCAGGTGGTGAGCGGAGAGACCAGCAGCTGATCCAGAGTGCCTTGTTCACGCTCGCGGGCGACGGACAGCGAAGTGACGATCATCACGCCAATAGTGGTGATCATGGCGATCAGCGAGGGCACCACAAACCACTTGTAGTCCAGATTCGGGTTATACCAGTTGCGTACCACCAGTTCGCTATTGTTGGGCTTTGGCTTGCCGTCCATCAATGTCTGCTGATACTCCTTGACGATCTGTTGCAGATAATTGGCGGCGATTTGCGCGCTGTTGGAGTTACGTCCATCAAGAATGAGTTGCATCGGCGCAGGCTGGAAGGTATCCAGATTTCGCGAGAAATCCGCCGGGAAGCGCACCAGCAGCAGCGCTTTTTGCGTATCGATAGTCGGCTGGATCTCCTGCGGACTGTTCAGCAATAGCACATGGGTAAACGCTTTCGCGCGGGCAAAGCGCTGGGTAAGTTCTACCGAATGTTTGCCGTTATCTTCGTTATAGATGGCGATAGTCGCGTTAGTGACTTCAAGCGTTGCGGCGAACGGAAACAGGATGACCTGAATCAGCACCGGCAGAATCAGGATCGCGCGCGTTTGTGGTTCGCGTAAAAGCGATTGCAGTTCTTTGCGAATTAACGTCCATAAGCGATGAAACATAGAACCTTCCTCATGTCGGGTGGCGCTACGCTAACCCGACCTACATGGCCCGTAGGCCCGGTAAGCATAGCGCCACCGGGCAAAATAGGAGCGCCAGAGTTAATCCAGCCGTCGTTTGGTTTTTAGCCACGTCAGGCCAATAAACATCACCGCCGAGGCGATTAAAAACAGTACGTTAACGCCTAACACGACTGGAATATTGCCGGCCAGAAACAGACTTTGCAGGGTGCTGACAAAATAGCGCGCCGGAATAATATAGGTCACCGCGCGGATCACCGCAGGCATACTGTCTATCTGGAAGATAAACCCGGACAGCATAATCGAGGGCAAAAAGGCGGCGTTCAGCGCCACCTGCGCAGCGTTAAACTGGTTGCGAGTGATGGTGGAAATCAACAGCCCCATCCCCAGCGTACTCAGTAAAAACAGACTGGTGATGATAAACAGAATCACCAGCGAACCGCGATACGGCACGCCGAGAATAAACACCGATACCAGCATACAGAGCAGCATCGCCAGCATACCGAGAAAGTAATAGGGAATAAGCTTACACAGCAGCAGTTCAACACGCGTCACTTCGGTTGAGAGCAGCGCCTCCATCGTGCCGCGCTCCCATTCGCGGGCAACGACCAGCGAGGTGAGGATTGCGCCAATTACCGTCATGATAATGGTCACCGCCCCGGGAATGATAAAATGCTGACTGATCGCCGCCGGGTTAAACCAGTAGCGCGTCTGGACGTCGATGAGCGGTTCAAAGGTGTCGCCGCGATCTTCCGCCCGCTGCTGTTGCCAGATTTGCCAGATGCCTTCCACATAACCCTGAACGAAGTTGGCGGTGTTTGGCTCGCTGCCGTCGGTAATCACCTGAATCGGCGCGCTGTCACCGTCGCGCGCCATTTGCTGCGCGAAATCCACCGGAATCACCACCAGTCCGCGAATGCGTCCGGCCTGCATTTTTTCAATTAATTCATGGCGATTATCGCTAATGGTCGCGTCGATATAGGGTGAACCGGTCATCGCATGAGTGAAATCCAGCGCCTCCTGGCTTTGCTGTTCAAGCAGAATCCCCACCCGCAGCTTGCTGGAGTCAAGGTTAATGCCGTAACCAAAAATAAACAGCAACAGCAGCGGGATCACCACCGCAATCAGCCAGCTACTGGGATCGCGCACGATCTGGCGCGTCTCTTTGACGCACAACGCACGCACGCGGCGCCAGGAGAGAGACTTACTCATGCGTATGCTCCTTATCCCAGTCATTGATGAGAGTGATAAAGGCCTGCTCCATCGTCGGATCGGCCTGTTGCTCATCGGCGGCCTGCGCTTTGAGATCGTCCGGCGTACCGCTGGCGATAAGCTTCCCACGATAAACCAGTCCGATGCGATCGCAATATTCCGCCTCATCCATAAAGTGGGTCGTCACCATTACCGTGACCCCTTTTTCCACCATACTATTAATGTGCAGCCAAAATTCACGGCGGGTGAGGGGATCAACCCCGGACGTTGGTTCATCAAGGAATAAAATATCCGGTTCGTGCATCAGCGAGCAGGCCAGCGCCAGTCGCTGTTTAAAGCCCAGCGGCAGCGCATCGGTGGGATGCGACGCGATGCTTTTCAGACCAAACGCTTCACTCATGCGCTGAATTTTTTCATTTTGCGCGCGGCCCCGCAAACCGTAGACGCCGGAGAAAAAACGCAGGTTCTGCTCAACCGTCAGGTTGCCGTAAAGCGAAAATTTTTGCGCCATATAGCCCAGATGCTGACGGGCTTTGCCGGAGCTGACTTTCAGGTCCATATCCAGCACCAGCGCCTTGCCGGACGTCGGCACCAGCAGGCCGCACATCATTTTAAAGGTGGTTGATTTACCCGCGCCGTTCGGGCCGAGCAGGCCAAAAATCTCGCCGCGCTGTACGACGAAATTAACATGGTCCGTGGCCGCGAAATCGCCAAATTTTTTCGTCAGTTCCTGCGCTTCAATCACCGTTTCGCCGGCAGTGCCTTCAACCGTATGCAGGATTGAACCCAGCGGAGACTCCGAGGTTCCCGCTCCGCCAAGCAGATCGATAAACGCATCTTCGAAACGCGGCGCGGTCTCATTGAGGGTGATTTCCGGCATCCCTTCGGCCTGACGAATATCTGCTGCGGTCGCCTCTTTTTTCAGGATCAGACGTACCGAACGTCCCTGAATCATGCCGTCGCTCACCTGCGGCAGTCTGAGCGCTCTCTGTAGTAACTTACGGTTGTTTTCCTGTGGACTGCTCATCAGAAAGCTACGCCCGGCCATCGTTTGCGTCAGCGCTTTAGGTTCGCCCTGATAGAGCAGCTCGCCTTCATTCATCAGCAGCACATCGCGACACTGTTCGGCTTCATCCAGATAGGAGGTGCTCCATAAAATCAGCATCCCGTCGCCCGCCAGTTCGTGAACCATTTGCCACAACTCGCGCCGTGAAATCGGGTCAACGCCAACGCCCGGTTCATCCAACAGCAGCACTTTCGGTTCGCCGACCAGCGTACAGGCCAGCCCCAGTTTTTGCTTCATCCCGCCGGACAATTTCCCCGCCAGACGGCCAGTGAAAGGGCCGAGGGCGGTAAATTCCAACAAACGGGCAAAGGTCTTTTCCCGTATCTCGCCGGTAACGCTGCGTAAATCGGCATAGAGATTAAGGTTCTCCATGACGGTAAGATCTTCATACAGACCAAATTTCTGCGGCATATAGCCCAGAACCGCGTGCAGCTCGCTGTCGTTTTGTATCGGGTCGAAGCCCAATACGGACGCGCTGCCGCCATCGGCTTTGAGCAGGCCCGCCAGCATACGCATCAGCGTGGTTTTTCCTGCGCCGTCCGGCCCTACCAGCCCGGTGACATAACCGGAATGAATGGTACAGTCGAGCGGCGCGACGGCGGGTTTATCCATTCCCGCAAAGCGCTTCGTCAGACCGTGCAGCGTAATAACGGCCTCACTCATGCCGTGCCTCGTCATTAAATTTCACCGTGACTGGCATCCCCTGGCGTAACGCATCGTCCGCATCGGTGACGATAATGCGCAGGCGATAGACAAGATCGGTACGCAGATCCGGCGTTTCGACGGTTTTCGGCGTAAATTCCGCGGTGGGCGAAACGAAACCAATCTTGCCGTGGTAAGGTTTGTCAGGACGACCGTCGGTATACAACAGAATGTCGCGCCCCGGTTGTGTCTGACTGAGGTTGCGTTCATCGACATAGGCGCGCACCCAGACGGGGCGGGTCAGCGAGAGCGTTAATACCGTGCTGCCGGCGTTCAGCATACTGCCAGGCTCGACCGCGCGGGTGAGCAAGGTTCCGTTGGCAGGCGCGATAAGCGTGGTGTCCTGCAAATCAAGCTGCGCCTGCGCCAGTTGGGCCTTTGCCTGTTCCAGGCTGGCTTTCGCCTGGGCGATATCCTGTTCACGATTACCGGTACGGTACTGGCTCAGTTTATCCTGCGCGGACTTCAGCGTCGCCTGCGCCTGATCGCGCGATGAGCGGGCGTTTTCCAGATCGTTAGCGGAAATGGTGCGGCTTTTCCACAATCCTTGCTGGCGGTTATAAAAGTTTTGCGCGTAGTCATAGGCGGCTTGCGCCTGTCTGACGGCGGCGGCGGCCTGGGCTATCTCTTCATCGCGATAGCCTGCCAGCATCAAATCATATTGCGCCTGCGCGACCGACACGCCAGCTTTCGCCTGCATTAGCGCGTTTTCGTATGGCGCGTGATCCAGTTCGCCGAGCACCTGTCCGGCTTTGATGGCATCGCCTTCATCAACATTCAGCGACGCCAGCCTGCCGCCGACGCGAAAGCTGATATTGACGGTACGGATATCGACATTACCGTATAGCGTCAGCCCATCGTCCTGCCGACTTTGATACCACCAGGTTCCACCGGCAATCACAGCGACGATCGCTGCGATTGCCAGTCCGATAACGACAGGTTTTTTCATCAGTCCAGACTCCTTTGCGTTAAACCGTGCAGAATAAGATCGATGTGGCAGGTTACCGTCTGGTAAATCAGCTCCGCTTTTTCTTCATCAAACTGCGGCCAGCCGGTACGTAACAGAATAGTTTCTTTGCCGAGACGGAACGCCAGCACTTCGCCCAGTAAGGCATGGGTATGCAAAATCATGCGCGTATCATTGGCGTCGCAGCCGGTATAAGCGGCAACCAATCTTGTCAGATGGGTGTGCAACGGATCGATAACTTGTTCATGAACCAATTGGTAGGCCGACGTGGGAGAGAGCTGCTCGCGTGAAATAAATTTGCTCAGGTTAACGGTGTCTTCCTGCGTCAGCAGCATAATCATGTTCTTGCAGGCGAGCAGAATGAGCTCGCGTATGGCGTCCCGGTCAGGGACAGGCTGGCGAAACAGACGTTCCGCCTTTTCAGCATGGGGGCGAAATTTTTCGCCAAGAAAATCGGCAATCCACTGGGCGCAGGCGAGGTATAAATCCTCTTTTGAGCCGAAATAGTAAGTAATGGCGGCAATATTTTGCCCCGCCAGCGCGGCGATATCGCGCGTGGTGGCATGGAGGCCATACTCGCCAAACTGCGCCAGCGCGGCGGCAATGAGCTGACTTTTCGCCTGCTCGCCCTTGGTGGTCGTGGTGGGAATATTCATCACACGCCCTAATACTTAATCAATCGATTGATTAAGACTATGACTCATAATGGCACTTGTCCAGTGTGGTCGATTAATTTGTCTTTGCCACCTTCCGGGATAATTTATGCGCCGCATCACAAAAACTGCTACACTCCGCCCCTTCATGACATTGTGGTTTTTGTCATTCCAAATTTGAGCATCTCCCTGAAAACTACACCGGCAACGGTCGGGGCGGTCCGGAGTAGTTATGTCTTTTGATTCCCTGGGATTAAACCCTGATATCCTGCGCGCCATTGCCGAGCAGGGTTACCGTGAACCTACCCCTATTCAGCAACAGGCAATTCCTGCCGTGCTGGAAGGCCGCGATCTGATGGCCAGCGCCCAGACCGGAACCGGTAAAACGGCGGGTTTTACCCTGCCATTATTGCAGCACCTGATTACCCATCAGCCGCACGCTAAAGGTCGTCGCCCGGTGCGCGCGTTGATCCTCACGCCAACCCGCGAGCTGGCGGCGCAAATTGGCGAAAACGTCAAAGATTACAGTAAATATCTCAATATTCGCTCGCTGGTGGTATTTGGCGGCGTAAGCATTAATCCGCAGATGATGAAACTGCGCGGCGGCGTGGATGTGCTGGTGGCGACGCCGGGACGTCTGCTCGACCTGGAACATCAAAATGCCGTGAAGCTGGATCAGATTGAGATTCTGGTACTGGATGAAGCCGACCGTATGCTGGATATGGGCTTCATTCACGACATTCGTCGCGTGCTGGCGAAACTGCCGGCGAAGCGTCAGAATCTGCTGTTCTCCGCCACGTTCTCCGACGACATCAAAGCGCTCGCCGAAAAGCTGTTGCGCAACCCGCTGGAAATCGAAGTGGCGCGACGCAACACGGCCTCAGAGCAGGTGACGCAGCACGTGCACTTTGTCGATAAAAAACGCAAACGTGAACTGTTGTCGCAGATGATTGGCCAGGGCAACTGGCAGCAGGTGTTGGTCTTCACCCGCACCAAGCATGGCGCGAACCATCTGGCGGAACAGCTTAATAAAGACGGTATTCGCAGCGCGGCGATCCACGGTAATAAATCGCAGGGCGCACGTACCCGCGCGCTGGCCGATTTTAAATCCGGCGATATTCGCGTGCTGGTAGCGACGGATATTGCGGCGCGTGGTCTGGATATTGAAGAGCTGCCGCACGTGGTCAACTATGAACTGCCGAACGTGCCGGAAGATTATGTACACCGTATTGGCCGTACCGGTCGCGCGGCGGCAACTGGCGAGGCGCTGTCGCTGGTCTGTGTTGACGAGCATAAACTGTTGCGTGATATCGAAAAATTGCTGAAAAAAGAGATCCCACGCATTACGACGCCGGGCTATGAGCCGGACCCGTCGATTAAAGCGGAGCCGATTCAGAATGGCCGTCAGCAGCGCGGCGGCGGCGGTCGTGGACGCGGACAAAATCAGGGGGGAGCGGGGCGCAGTCAGCAGCCGCGACGTCAGGATAGCGGGGCGGCGAAGGCGAAACCAAAACCGCGCACAGGCGAGGGGAAACCCGCTGGCGACAAAGCACGTCCGCCGCGTCGCCCGCGCAGAATCACGCCTGCTCAGTAAATTTTATCCGGCAACATGCCCGGTAGCGCGACGCTTACCGGGCCTACGGACTATGCAAATACGTAGGCCGGATAAGGTGCTTGCACCGCCATCCGGCAAAATACACATCGCGTTGCGAGCCGCCTTCCAGAACCGGTAAAAAAGGTACTTCCCGCCCCTGAAATATGACACAATAGTGGCTGTTTATACAGTACTTCAGGTTTTCTCATGGCATTGACCGCTGCGCTGAAAGCGCAAATCGCCGCCTGGTATAAGGCGCTTCAGGACCAGATTCCCGACTTTATTCCCCGTGCGCCGCAGCGGCAGATGATTGCTGACGTCGCCAGAACGCTGGCCGGGGAAGAAGGGAGACATCTGGCTATTGAAGCGCCGACCGGCGTCGGGAAAACCCTCTCCTATCTTATTCCCGGTATCGCCATTGCCCGGGAAGAGCAAAAAACACTGGTGGTCAGTACCGCTAACGTGGCGTTACAGGATCAGATCTTTAGCAAAGATTTGCCGCTGCTACGAAAAATCATCCCCGATCTGCGCTTTACCGCTGCCTTTGGCCGCGGGCGTTACGTGTGTCCGCGAAACCTGGCGGCGCTCGCCAGTAGCGAGCCTACGCAGCAGGATCTGCTCGCCTTTCTTGATGACGAACTGACGCCTAACAACCAGGAAGAGCAAAAGCGCTGCGCCAGGCTGAAAGGGGATCTTGACGGTTACAAATGGGATGGTCTGCGGGATCATACCGACATTGCTATTGACGACGATCTGTGGCGGCGATTAAGTACCGATAAAGCCAGTTGTCTGAACCGCAACTGTCACTATTACCGCGAATGTCCATTCTTTGTCGCCCGACGTGAAATACAGGAAGCGGAAGTCGTGGTGGCGAATCACGCGCTGGTAATGGCGGCGATGGAAAGTGAAGCCGTACTGCCGGAACCAAAGCATCTGCTGTTGGTACTGGATGAAGGTCATCATCTGCCCGATGTCGCTCGCGATGCGCTGGAGATGAGCGCGGAAATTACCGCCTCCTGGTATCGCTTGCAACTGGATCTGTTCAGCAAACTGGTGGCGACCTGCATGGAGCAATTTCGCCCTAAGACCACGCCGCCGTTAGCGAATCCTGAGCGACTTAACGCCCATTGCGAGGAGGTATACGAACTGATCGCCTCGCTCAATGCCATTCTTAATCTGTATATGCCCGCAGCGCAGGAGGCGGAGCACCGTTTTGCAATGGGCGAGTTGCCTGATGAGGTCATGGAAATCTGCCAGCGACTGGCGAAGCTGACCGAGACGCTGCGTGGGCTGGCGGAATCCTTTCTCAACGATCTCAGCGAAAAAACCGGGTCGCACGATATTGTGCGTTTGCATCGGGTGATTTTACAGATGAACCGGGCGCTGGGAATGTTCGAGGCGCAAAGTAAATTATGGCGGCTGGCTTCGATGGCGCAGTCTTCAGGCGCGCCGGTGTCCAAATGGGCGACGCGTGAAATACGCGAAGGGCAACTCCACGTCTGGTTCCATTGTGTCGGTATCCGCGTCAGCGATCAGCTGGAAAGATTGTTATGGCGCAGCGTACCGCACATTATTGTCACCTCGGCGACACTGCGCTCGCTCAATAGCTTTTCGCGCCTGCAGGAAATGAGCGGCTTAAAAGAAAAAGCCGGCGACCGCTTTGTGGCGCTGGATTCGCCGTTTAATCATGTGGAACAGGGGAAACTGGTGATTCCTCAAATGCGCTACGAACCCACCATTGATAACGAAGAGCAGCATATTGCCGAAATGGCAGCCTATTTTCGAGAGCAACTGGAGAGCAAAAAACATCATGGTATGCTGGTACTGTTCGCCAGCGGGCGGGCGATGCAGCGTTTTCTGGAGCATGTCGCTGATGTGCGCTTACTCCTCCTGGTCCAGGGCGACCAGCCGCGTTACCGGCTGGTGGAGCTACACCGTAAACGGGTGGAGAGCGGCGAACGCAGCGTGCTGGTTGGGCTTCAGTCTTTTGCCGAAGGGCTGGATCTTAAAGGCGAGCTGCTGACGCAGGTCCATATCCATAAAATTGCCTTCCCGCCGATCGACAGCCCGGTCGTGATCACCGAAGGCGAATGGCTAAAAAGCCTGAATCGTTATCCGTTTGAGGTACAAAGCTTACCAAGCGCGTCTTTTAATTTAATTCAGCAGGTAGGGCGATTGATCCGTAGCCACGCCTGTCGGGGAGAAGTGGTCATTTATGATAAGCGGTTGTTGACCAAAAACTACGGACAGCGTTTACTGAATGCCTTACCTGTTTTTCCGATAGAGCAGCCTGCCGTGCCAGACGTTATAGTAAAACCAAAAGCAAAACCTGCACGCCGCCGACGGCGTTAATGCTGTGAGCACACTTCAAGGAGCTTTCAATGGATTATCGCAAGATCATCAAAGAGATCGGGCGAGGTAAAAATCACGCCCGCGATCTGGATCTGGATACCGCGCGCGGTTTGTATACCCGAATGCTGAATGGCGACGTCCCCGACCTGGAGATGGGCAGTATATTGATGGCGCTGCGTATTAAAGGCGAAGGCGAAGCCGAAATGCTGGGCTTTTATGAAGCCATGCAGAATCATACCATCAAACTGACACCGCCCGCAGATAGGCCGTTGCCGGTCGTTATTCCCAGCTATAACGGCGCGCGTAAACAGGCGAATTTAACGCCGTTGCTGGCTATCCTGCTGCATAAATTGGGCTTTCCAGTTGTAGTACACGGCGTCAGTGAAGATCCGACCCGCGTACTGACGGAAACAATATTTGAGCTGATGGGGATTGTCCCCACCCTACACGGCGGACAAGCGCAGGCCAAACTGGACGGGCACCAGCCGGTGTTTATCCCGGTGAGCGCGCTCTGCCCGCCGCTGGAAAAACAACTGGCGATGCGCTGGCGGATGGGCGTGCGCAACAGCGCGCATTCACTGGCCAAGCTGGCGACGCCATTTGCTGAGGATGCCGCGCTGCGTTTATCAAGCGTTTCTCACCCTGAATATGTCCCGCGTGTGGCGACCTTTTTTAGCCGCATCGGCGGGCGGGCTTTGCTGATGCATGGTACCGAAGGCGAAGTCTATGCCAACCCGCAACGCTGTCCGCAAATCAGCCTGATTGATAGCCGTGGCGTGCAGGTACTGCATGAGCGTCAGAGCGACACGCACGACGAGCCGCTTTCACTGCCTGCGACTAAAGATCCTGAAATCACCGCGCGCTGGATTGAGCGCTGCCTTGCCGGCCGCGAGCCGGTGCCGCAATCATTAAAAACGCAAATGGCCTGTTGTCTGGTTGCGACGGGAGAGGCAGCGACGTTAGAAGACGGGCTTGCGCGAGTCGAACAGGCTTTTAGCGAATAAAAAAAGCCCGTCCAGTGACGAACGGGCAAATAAGGGTAACAAACAGGGTTAATGAGGGTTGGAGCAGTGGGTCTGTTGGCAAACAGACGAGGGTAATACCCGTCAGAATTCAAACAACAGCGATGTTACAGCCTGAAATCTGGCGGGCAGGTAAATTATTTATAAATCACCGCAGTGCCGCTCATTTTGTCATTACCTACGGCGGAGGTGATGTTATAAGCGCTTGCGCCAGCAGCGGCGGCTTTTTCAGCCAGTTTAGCTTCCAGGCCATCCAGCGTGGTGGCGCCATCGGCAGACACTACGCCGATTTTATGCAAGTTTTGCGTCTGAGACGCGCTAACCGGTTCTGCGGCAAAAGCGCCAAAAGAAAGGGTGGAAAGCGCGATGGCTGCAACAGCATATTTAATGGTTTTCATGATTAATCTCTCGCAGGTTATTCTGTTTATGGGACGATGTTCCGTCGATGTGATGAGTATCACGGTTTTTTGCGAAAGATAAAATCGAATAGAATTGACGGCCTTGCTCAAAAATTTTGAATGACAAATAACCTATTGATTATTAATTAATTCAACGGTGGAATTTACCGTTCTTGTCATCTGGCTTTACAGAGTCGAGGTTAACGGCACATTCTGCGACGCAGAACGCTAAAAAGCATGAGCGTAAAGGAATGGATGATACTGGCGGTTTCGGTAAAGAAAAGTCAGCGTAACTGGCTGTCTTTTGAACCTCTGCGATTATATCCTGAAAATGTTGCGTTATGTAAATCTTTCTCCTGTTGGCAGGATATGCATAACCGAACGCCCGGTACGGCTTTACGCCGCGCTTCAGGGATAGGGTCGCCGCAAGATTCGCATTCATCGCGACTTTCGCCGTGAGGAAGTTCGCCGCGAGCGCGGGCAACGGCATCTTCAATGGTATTGTTGATTTGTTCATTCACTGCGTCGTCATTTGCCCAGCCGGATGCCATCACGCTCTCCTGATTTTAGGGTACCTGAGGTTAAGTGTAGCGCCGTCAGGTGAAAAAATCGCATCGCGCGATCTTTTCAGACCATGAGCAGAACCAATGTCATTCAGATATCCGATCAAACGAGCGAGGCAGGGAATTCGCGGTGGTATATTTACCCCGTGGCGTTATACGGGTATCTTACGCCGCTGCTAAAAGGAGAATGCCATGTCCGCCCAGAAACCGGGGTTACACCCGCGCAACCGCCACCAACACCGTTATGATCTCGCCGCACTGTGTCAGACCACGCCGGAATTGACGTCCTTTCTTATCCGCACGCCCGCAGGTGAACAGAGCGTTGATTTTGCTAATCCGCAAGCGGTAAAAGCGCTCAATAAGGCGTTGCTGGCGCATTTTTATGCCGTCACACACTGGGACATTCCGCCAGGGTTTTTATGTCCGCCGGTGCCTGGTCGTGCGGATTATATCCATCATCTGGCGGATCTGCTTGGCGAAACAACAGGGAGTATTCCGGCGCAGGCAACTATTCTGGACGTGGGCGTGGGCGCCAATTGTATTTATCCGCTTATCGGCGTCCATGAATATGGCTGGCGATTTACCGGTAGTGAAGTCAGCGACGCAGCGATGTCCAGCGCGCAGGCTATCATTCAGGCTAATACGGGGTTAAGCCGCGCCATTCGTCTGCGTCGGCAAAAAGATTCGGCGGCCATTTTTACCGGTATTATTCATAAAAATGAATTTTATGACGCAACGCTTTGTAACCCGCCTTTTCACGACTCCGCCGCCGCAGCCCGCGCGGGCAGCGAGCGTAAGCGCCGCAATTTGGGGCAGAATAAAGATGATGCGCTGAACTTTGGCGGTCAACAGCAGGAGCTATGGTGCGAAGGCGGCGAAGTCGCCTTTATTAAAAAAATGATTGCTGAAAGCCAAACCTTCCGCCGTCAGGTGTTGTGGTTTACGACGTTGGTGTCGCGCGGCGAGAATTTACCGCCGCTTTACCGGGCGTTGACGGAGGCTGGCGCGGTGAAAGTGGTGAAAAAAGAGATGGCCCAGGGGCAAAAGCAAAGCCGCTTTATTGCCTGGACCTTTATGGATGACGACCAGCGTCGCCGTTTTATCACCCGTAAACGCTAAATCGTCGGTTCGCGCGGCGGCAGTGAATCAGGCGACGGGCCGCCGGCGGAGGCGGGCAGAACCTGATACGTTTGCACCGGCGCGCGCACATTGGCCAGATCAAAATGCTTTTTCACCTGGCTATCAAGGGCAAAACGCACCGTCCACTGCTTGAGCGGTAGGGTGGTGAACGATACGCGTAAAGTAAACGCCGTGTTCGTTAAACCGACAATACCGGCGAATGTGGGTTCGCCGATAATCAGCCCGCGAATATCCTCCGTCTCCATCAGCGCCGTTACCGCGTCTTTCAGCGCCTGATTCGCTTTATCCGCATCCTCATGGCGATCCACGTCATAGTTGGCGACAACTGAGCCGATACCGCGCACAAAGTTGGCGAAAGTGGTGATCGAGGACCACGGGATAATATGGTATGCCCCGGTATCCTGCCGCACGCCGACGGAACGAATCGACATTCTTTCGACCGTCCCCGTCAGCGGGCCTATGGTGACTAAGTCGCCGGTATTCATCCCGTTTTCAAACTGAATAAAGACGCCGGTAATAATATCTTTCACCAGGGTTTGCGAACCGAAAGAGATAGCCAGACCTAACGCCCCCGCGCCAGCCAGCAATGGCGCGATATTGACGCCGATTTCCGATAACACGATCATGATGGTTATGGTACTGATAATCACTGCCAGCGCATTGCGGAACAGCGTCAGCAGCGTGCGCGTGCGGGCGCTGGGTAGCGGGCGACCATGAATATCGGAGGCCAGGCGATTCTCAATCAGACTGGCGAGAATCGTCCATCCCACGGCGGAGAAGAATAAGATTAACGCGATACGGATGAGGATATCGACCATCTTTTCCCCCGCGCCATAATGTAGCCAGTGCCAGAAATCGAATAATCCCCAGGCGTTGAGCAACAGCATAACGGCGACGCAGACGGTCAAAAAGCGTGCGACTTTTAGTGCCGAGGAGAGCCAGCCGTTAAGCCGCTTTTGTAATTCCGGGTAATTGCGCTGCGTATGGGGCGACAGGGTGATGGTTTTCGCTATCCAGCGGGTAAACATACCGGAGATAAACGCGGCGATGCCAATAATCGCCAGACTGCGCACGGTCGCGCCCATCATAAACTTCAGGCTATTGCCTGGGTCGAATAACGAGAAGAAAAACAGCACGATAAAGTAAGCGCTGGCCAGCCAGTGCCACACCAGCGCAAAGGCGCGGATAAACAGGCTAAAAAAGGCTAATGATCGTTCCGCCAGACTTAATAAATGTTGCGTAATCTCCGCTTTGTTTTTAAAGATCAGGTACAGCGCCCAGATGGTGATGCAGAGCATGATCGCCACATTCGCCATCGCGCCAACCTGAACATTCACCTGGTTGGAAATAATCGGAACGGCAACAATCAGCCCGTAGCCAATCAAACTGCTAAGGGAACTCATACGGCGATTCCAGTAACGCGCTGTCGCATCCTGAATCGCGAATGGGCGTAATTCCGGTACATTAGGGCAAAAAATAAGCCGCAGAATCGCTTTAAAGAACTCTATCAGCGCGAAGGCATTCAGGAACAGGCTTTGCTGAAAAGCGATAGTTCGACTTCCCGCATGGAAATTATCACTGAGCATCTGACCGATAAATAAGGTGAGCACCAGTAGCAGCAGGTCGATAATAAACGCGCCGACGATCATCGCCGGGAGCTGTAACCAGTTGCTGCGTTCACGGTTTTTCTTGCGCGCCCACAGGCCCATTTTTCGATATAACGGCAGGGCGCAAAGCCGTATCACGCTATAAAAACCAAATACCGCGACGGCCAGAAATAAAAAGTGGGTTAACGCGTTGGTGAAGGTTTGCGAGTTAAACGGCTTGTGCGGCGCATCGGTGATGTTGCGATAAAGCTGGGCGAAACGGGTAGCGAAAGCATCGCCGTACTGACGGGTAACGGTGGTGACGTTCTCCAGTACCGTTTTCTCATCTTTGGCCGCAGGCGGCGCAAGCGCTGGTGCCGGCTCGGTCGGCGGCGTGGTTGAGGCTTCGCGGAGTTGCGCTATCAATTCGTTACGTGAAGCCTCGTTCTCCAGTACGTCAGCCAGGGCCGCATAGGCCGCTTTTTTTTGTTCAGGACTGGGCTCTGGCGCTGCCTGCTGGCTGGTTGATGTCCCCGTGGTCACGCCGGGTATGGCGACCGCATGGGCAGGCGTGCCCAGTAGACAAAAAAGGATGAACAGGGTCCACCGCATGACTCCTCCAGTGAGAAAAGAGACGCAAAACACTAAGTATAGATGGCGCAGGGGAGGAAAAATGAAATGGGACTATTCCATGATGCCCTCCCTGCCGCAGGGCAGGAAGGGCGATATCTCAGGAGACGTGCTGTAAAAATTCCTGTAAACGTGGGCTTGGCGGGTTTTCGATCAACGCCTGCGGACTGCCATCTTCGGCAATACGGCCTTTATCGATGAAAATCAGCCGTGAGGCGACTTTTTCGGCAAAGCCGATTTCGTGAGTGACAATGACCATGGTCATGCCTTCTTCCGCCAGATCCTGCATGACTTTCAGCACTTCATGGCGCAGTTCAGGGTCCAGAGCGGAGGTTGGCTCGTCAAAGAGCATCATTTTCGGCTTCACTGCCAGCGCTCGGGCAATGGCGACGCGCTGTTGTTGACCGCCGGAAAGCTCGGAGGGGTAGTGGTGCGCCCGTTCCGCCAGTCCAACTTTCGCTAACAGAGCTTTCGCCTGTTTTTCCGCTTCTTCTTTCTTTACGCCGCGCACGCGCAGAGGACCGAACATCACGTTTTCGAGCGCGGTCAGATGCGGGAACAGATAAAACTGTTGAAACACCATGCCGGCTTCCTGGCGAATCAGCCGTTCGTCTACTTTAGGATCGTTGACTTTCAGACCATCGACAATCAGATCGCCGGAGGTGATCTCTTCCAGTTTATTGATACAGCGTAATAACGTGGATTTACCCGAACCGGAAGGGCCGATAATCACAACCACTTCGCCCTGACGGATGTTTAAATCAATGTTATGCAGCACCTGGGTGGGGCCAAAGTGCTTGGAGACGTTTTTAAATTCAATCACAGGATTTTCATCCTTCTTTCAAGACGACGCAAAATAAAGCTCAGCACCAGCGTAATGATCAAATAGAAGACGGCCACGGCGCTCCAGATTTCCAGAGCGCGAAAGTTACCGGCAATAATTTCCTGGCCCTGACGGGTCAGCTCGGCTACGCCGATAACAATAAACAACGAGGTGTCTTTGATGCTAATGATCCACTGGTTGCCCAGCGGCGGCAGCATACGGCGCAGAGCAAGCGGTAAAATAACATGGCGGATGGTTTCCCGGCGAGAAAGGCCCAGCGCCAGACCCGCTTCGCGAAAACCTTTGTGAATGGATAGTACTGCGCCGCGAGTAATTTCCGCGATATAAGCGCCGGAGTTAATCATAATTGTCACGACCGCTGCGCTGAACGGATCAATACGCAAATCATTAAATGCCATCGGCAGGGCAAAGTAGATAAACATGACCTGGACAACGATGGGCGTGCCGCGAATAATTTCAATGAAAACCAGGGCGATATGGTTGGCGAACCAGCCGCCAAACGTACGGGCAAAACCTGCCGCCAGTCCAATAACCAGGCCGCCAGCCAGACCGAGGACCGAGATCCACAGGGTCATTTTAGCGCCCTCAAGTAAAAGCGGAATGGCGGGCCAGATGGCGCTCCAGTCAAACTGCATATGTCGTTCCTGTTACCGTGGTGTAAATAGTCAAATGCTCTATCCGGCGCGGAAATGGCGTGAAAGTGTCTTATCCGTCACGGAAAAGAGCTGTAGGCCCGGTGAGCGTCCTCACTACCGGGCCACAAGCCAACATCAGGTCGTTTTATTTAGGTTCTGTACCGAACCATTTTTTGTAGATTTCGTTATAGGTGCCATTCTCACGCAGCGTTTTCAGCGCGCCGTTGACTTTCTCGCGCAGTTCATCGCTGCCTTTCGGGAAGGCAACTCCGTATTGCTGTGCTTCCAGCGATTCGCCTACCGCCTTGAACTGGCCGTTGCCTGCGGTTTTGATAAAGTACAGGATGTTCGGCGTATCGTGCAGAACGGCGTCTGCGCGGTTGGTGCCTAATTCCATGTACGCGTTATCAATGTTCGGGAACTGACGCAGATCTTTGGTTTTGATATTCGCTTTCGCGTAATCCACCGACCCGGTTCCGCTCTTCACGGCAACGACTTTGCCATCGAGGTCTTTAACGCTTTTAATATCGTTATTGTTGGCTTTCACCATCACGAGCAGACCGCTTTTGTAATAGCCATCGGAAAAGTCGATCGCTTTTTTACGCTCGTCCGTAATCGTAATACCCGCCAGCGCCAGATCGATATTTTTGGTTTGTAATGCCGGAATAATGCCGCTGAAATCCATCGGTTTCAGGGTGTAGTCCAGCTTCAGTTCTTTCGCGATAGCGTCCCACAAATCGACATCAAAACCGACGTATTTGTCGCCCTGTTTAAATTCAAACGGAACGAACGCCGTATCGGTTGCCACAACGAGTTTCTTATCCGCGGCGTGCGAAGACACCGCAAAAGCCAGGGTAAGTGCAGCCAGTGAAACTTTTAATAGAGACTTCATAGCATTTCCTTTTCTATCCACGGGGCGATCCCCTGCGAGAACATGTAGCGTAATGAAAAAATCATGCCAATTATGTAACTCATTGTTTTAACAGAAGCGTGAATCATTCCTGTGCACAATAAGTCGGGCAAAACCAGTATGCCGCACCGTTTTGGGGCACTGATTTAGTGCATGAATAACAAAGTAGAGATACAGGGTCTATTTAGCGTAAAAATTGTTGTTAAAACAATCTTTAATTAACGATTGTGTGATGTAATTATTACAAATAATTCACTTTTATCGGAGGGGAGTACAAGACGTGTGCACTATTTAAGTGCAAAACCCCTGTGCCAGGCAGGGGTATAGGGATGACTTATATACTTGTGTACATCAAGTTGCAGGTGCGTTCGCTTCATTGACCGACGGAAGTCAGGCTTCTGCGGATTCGCTGCGTTTGTACCTTCCTGCAACTCGAAGTATTCAGGGTAGAGATAGATTTATTCGATGTTGGATTCGATAAACCACAGGAATTTATCGAGGTCGCGTGATGCGGCGGTAAAGATATCGGCAGTGTCTTCATCTTTGGCTTCACCGATAGCTTTGCGAACATCATTAGCGACAACAGCGTAGCGATCGGCCAGTTCTTTTAAGTGATCCTGCACGTTATGGATGTCCAGCGGATAGCTTTTCAGTGGAGTTTTGCTGTTGATAACTTGCGTGGTGCCTAACGCCACACCGCCAAGCTGTACGGCGCGCTCGGCCATAGTATCCAGATGATCGGTCAGTGCGGTACGGAAGCCATCCAGCATCTCATGAACGGCAATAAAGTTAGCACCGCGCATGTTCCAGTGGGCCTGTTTCGTGATCAGCGACAGGTCAATGAACTGGATCACCTGACGATTAAGCAACTCAACCGTCGCTTTTTTATCGCTCTCTGATACATCGTTACGGGTATAAAGCAGATTAGACGCTTTTGTTTTTACCAGTTTAGCGGTACTCATAATCTCATATCCTCTTGATGTTTGTGTCCCAGGTAATTAACGAAAATAAGTATAGCACCGGTTTTTAACTTTGCTTTTTTGAATTTACCTATCACTTTAATAGTACAGACAAGATTTAATATTTATTATGATTAAAAATCAATTAGTTAGACGAGTTTGCTGTTTGATGGGTAATAATTCTCATTTTAATGTAAAAAATGAGAAAAAATATGACAAAAAATGACGAAGTAATAGCGCGATAATAAAAGGTGAATAACGAGGTGATATTCTGCATGATTATGCACATCATGCAGAATAAGAAACTATTTTACGTCAACTTGTTTAATTTGCGGTTCGCGGCGAATCGTTAGGGTAGAACCCATTGAGGCGGCAATGATGGCGCACAGGGCCATGATTTGTATGCCCGTAAGCGTTTCGCCCAGAAAAATCATCCCGGAAACGGCGGCCAGCGCGGGTTCCATGCTCATCAGCGTACCGAAGGTGCGGGTTGGCAGGCGCGTCAGCGCAATCATTTCCAGTGAATAAGGCAGCGCCGTAGAAAGCACAGCGACCGCTAACCCTAAGGGAAGAATCGACCAGTGCCATAGCGCGTCGCCAGCCTGAACTGCGCCAATCGGCACGAAAATGATGGCGGCAATCAGCGAGCCTACCGCCACCGTGGCCGGACCATGTTCCGCGCCTGCTCGCTGGCCGGTAAGAATATAGACAGCCCAACAGGCGCCAGCGCCGAGCGCCAACGCGGCCCCGGTAAGATCGACGTGAGACATATCTTGCCCTAATGGCAGCAGGAACCAGAGTCCAAGCACAGCCAGTACGACCCAAATAAAATCTACCGGCCGCCGGGATGAAAACAGCGCGACCGCCAGAGGACCGGTAAATTCCAGCGCGACCGCAATACCCAACGGCACCGTCTGAATCGACAGATAGAATAGATAGTTCATCCCGCCCAGCGACAGACCATAAAACAGTAAAGGCAGCCGCTGCTCTTTGGCAAAACGCAAACGCCAGGGTTTGAAAAAGGCGATAAGGATAAGCGTTCCCAACGCCAGACGAAGCGCCGTTACGCCCGGCGCGCCGACAAGAGGAAATAACGATTTCGCCAGTGAAGCGCCACTCTGAATAGAGGACATGGCAATGAGCAAAACCAAAATGGGCAACCATACTGGTAGTTTACGTGTTGACCCCGGCATCCTTTCTCCTGTCAAAAAATGTCAGTACGAGTAAAGGTGGCAGTGTAATGGAAATTCCCCGCGGCGGTTGAGGATTCGTTGAAAAAAAATTTCCAGGATTCCATAAAATGAACTTAAATTGATGGATAAATAGACTGTTAGTTTAGGAATAATCTGGATGAATGTATCGCGCCGCACGCGCATTATTGGTGCAATCAGCCGGAAAAGTGATGTTAATTGAATAAGATAGCGCGATATGGAAACGTTCTGTTACATGAAAGGCGCCCTTAGACACCGTGAATCGCAAAGAGTTTCCCATTAATTTTTGATATATTTAAAACTTAGGACTTACTTGAAGCACATTTGAGGTGGTTATGAAAAAAATTGCATGTCTTTCAGCACTGGCCGCTGTTCTGGCTTTTTCCGCAGGTACTGCAGTAGCTGCTACTTCTACCGTTACCGGTGGTTACGCTCAGAGCGACGCGCAGGGCGTAGCGAATAAAATGAGCGGTTTCAACCTGAAGTATCGTTACGAGCAGGACGACAACCCGCTGGGCGTAATCGGTTCCTTCACCTACACCGAAAAAGATCGTACTAACGGTGCGGGCGATTACAACAAAGGGCAGTACTACGGCATCACTGCCGGCCCGGCTTACCGTCTGAACGATTGGGCGAGCATCTACGGTGTAGTCGGTGTGGGTTACGGTAAATTCCAGACGACCGATTACCCAATCTACAAACATGACACCAGCGATTATGGCTTCTCCTATGGCGCTGGTCTGCAATTCAACCCGATGGAAAATGTTGCTCTGGACTTCTCTTACGAGCAGAGCCGTATTCGTAGCGTTGACGTTGGCACCTGGATTGCTGGCGTGGGTTACCGCTTCTAATCACGTCGGTGAAAATAAAAAATCCGCCTTTCGGGGCGGATTTTTTTTGCCTGAAACGTGCATTATTTTAGTGAAAAAATATCGCTGCCCAGATGGTTATAGTCCACTTTCTGTAATTTGAAATTGGTGATATAAACGGGCCCGGCTTTCTGCTCCGAAATAAAACGATAGCGATTTTTGATCTCTTT
This sequence comes from Salmonella sp. A1325, assembly GCF_056991255.1. Classification (NCBI taxonomy): domain Bacteria; kingdom Pseudomonadati; phylum Pseudomonadota; class Gammaproteobacteria; order Enterobacterales; family Enterobacteriaceae; genus Salmonella; species Salmonella sp. A1325. The sequence continues at coordinate 70,542 of NZ_JAMLWO010000007.1, forward strand.
AGCGCTAATTCCTGTCCATTGCGAGAAAAAACTCAGGAAATCGTTCGCGGAACGGCGAGCTTTAATGATCCGATGCGCTTTACTATCGCTGGATAGCACCATAAACGGCACCTGGAAGTTTTGCTGGAATTTGTCGTCATGCGCCAGGTACTGTACCGCTTTGCCGCGCTCTTTAAACGCCAGCCCGTGATCGGAGAAATAGACGAGCGAAAAACTGTCGCCGCTATGACGAAGCTGAGTATAGAGCTGACGGAGCAAATCGTCGGTTTGCGTCATGGTGTATAAATAACAAGACGTCTCTTTCGACTGGACAAACGTCGCGTATTTTCCCTGAGTACGGTCGCAGGCCTGGGGATGCGATCCCATTAAATGCAACACAATCAACTGCGGTTGCGTGCGTTCTGTCGCCAATACCTGCGCCGTCATGGTTAACAGCGCGTCGTCGCGAGTATTTTTATCCGCTTCAAAATCGCCGTTTTTCAGGAAATGCGCTTCATCGGCGCGTTTGGCGATACTGGCGATGGCCGTGTCGTATTCGCCAATTTGCCCCTGATTGGAAAACCACCATGTCTGAAAACCGGCGCGGTTAGCCAGCGTGACGAAGTTATCCTGATACTGCGGTTTGTTATCCACCACGCGATTGAGCGTTAAACCAAGCGATTTTTGCGTTGAGCCGCTGGCGGCGATGTAATCCATAAAGAAGTCGCCATTCACATGGCTGGCGAAGGGGGTATTATCCCAGTGGCCGCCGAAAGCGCCCATGGCATCCCGTCGCGCGCTTTCACCAATCACCACGACATAGATGTGATATCTGGGTTTCACCGCAGTAACCGTCCAGCTATCTTTTATGCCGGATAGCTGCGCCATACGGTGCTGCTCTTCAATGACTTCGTTGTTATTGACGATAACGTCTTTGGCGAAGCGAAAAACCGGATAGCCGGTATCAATAACCTTAAAAACGCCGCCCCACGCCAGATTTTGTACCGGCGCGACGAAAAATGCCGCGACGCTAATCAGCAGGCACAGGCTGTCGAGGCTATTCCAGCGCGGCTTGACCTCTTCTTTTCGGCGGCGAAGCGCAATAATACCCAGCGCAAAAATAAAAAGTCCGGTCAGGTAGCTATACCACGGGAAGATGGTCAGGATTTCGCTCGACTCTTCCATATTGGTGGAGTGCAGCGCCAGCAGCGTATTAAAGTTCGGCGCGCCGTAAGCCTGGCCAAAGGGAAAATAGCAAGCGGCTACCAGCGAACAAATGCCGAGCAGTGCTTTTTGTCCGCGGGGCAGGTAGCGCCAGAGCAGCAGCAACAGGCAGGTAAACGCCGCGGTATAAAGCAGGCTAAAGGGATAGCCGAGCGCGAGGTTAATCAGCAGCGACTGTAAAAAGTAGAGGCCCGCCCACGGGCTTACAGCCCGACGACGGGCGAGAAGTGAATCGATAAGGGTTGAATTCATATGCCACTATTGCAAAAACGCCATGTGCTAACCCTGGCGCGAAGGGTCATTACCTGCCTGATTATGCGTAAAAAAGGTATTGGGTTCGCAACGGCGAGTCGCAAAATATTCAGGGCTGCCAGAAGATAGAGCGTGCGGGTAAGAAGGTCAACCGCCGGAAAGAAAATGTTTTGCGAAGAGAATAGCAAAACCACAAAAAAACAGGGGAAATGGGCGCCATTTCCGTTGAGGATGCAAAATAAAGCGGCGTACCGCACCGCCGCGTTATTTCGTGGAAGGGTTATCCTGTTCCGGTTTGCCGTTGATCATATCGCACAACATAGAGAGCAGCATTAACCGGACTTTAAAGGGAGAGTGACTGAACACGCGTATACACCTCTTAAATTCGTTCATATAAACCTCCTGATGTTTCTATCCCATCGATCCGTGAGGGATGTCTGCATTACATACAGATATAGCACAGGCTATGTTTTATAGCTATTGCTAAAACGTTAATTTTTTGTGCCCGGACAACTCTGGTTTACAATGAGCGCTCTGTCAGCTGACGCGTTAACGCGTCACAGAAACGAGGAAGCAAAATGGGTCGTCGCGCAGGTACGCCAACAACAAAAAAAGTGACGCAATTGGTGAACGTAGAAGAACACGTTGAAGGATTTCGTCAGGTCAGAGAGGCGCATCGCCGTGAGTTGATAGACGATTACGTTGAGCTGATTTCCGATTTAATTATTGAGGTAGGGGAAGCGCGTCAGGTGGATATGGCGGCTCGGCTCGGCGTCTCCCAGCCAACTGTGGCCAAAATGCTTAAGCGCCTGGCATCGTTAGGATTTATTCAAATGATCCCCTGGCGCGGCGTTTTTCTGACGCCGGAAGGGGAGAAGCTGGCGCAGGAAAGCCGCGAGCGGCATCAAATTGTCGAAAATTTTTTACTGGTATTAGGCGTAAGTCCGGAGATCGCGCGTCGTGATGCGGAAGGGATGGAACACCATGTCAGCCAGGAGACATTGGATGCCTTTTTGGCCTTCACGCAGCAGCATGGAACATCTGTAGAATGAATCTGGCCTTTTTACGGGCGCTGCGGCGTGACCGTTTTTTTCAGTTGTTGATCATTGTGGGGATGGCGTTAAGCCTGTTTGTTCCTTTTGCGCCCCGCGCCTGGCCTGGCGCGATTGACTGGCACACCATTATTACCCTCAGTGGGTTAATGTTGCTCACTAAAGGCGTTGAGCTGAGCGGCTATTTCGATGTGCTGGGACGCAAGATGACGCGCCGATTTCATACCGAGCGGCAACTGGCGATGTTCCTGGTGCTGGCTGCGGCGGTGCTGTCGACCTTTCTGACAAACGATGTCGCGCTGTTTATCGTTGTGCCGCTGACGATAACGTTGAAAAAACTGTGTGCGATTCCGGTCAACCGATTGATTATTTTTGAGGCGTTGGCGGTGAACGCCGGTTCGCTGCTGACGCCTGTCGGTAATCCGCAAAATATTCTGTTGTGGGGACGCTCCGGCTTAACCTTTGCTGAATTTAGCGGGCAAATGGCGCCGCTTGCCGTCATGATGATGCTGACGTTACTGCTCCTGTGCTGGTTTTGTTTTCCGGGTAGGGCGTTACAGTACCATACCGGTACGCGTTCGCCGCAGTGGCAGCCCCGTCTGGTGTGGAGTTGCCTGGGATTATATGTCGTTTTTCTTACCGCGCTGGAGCTCAGGCAAGAGTTATGGGGACTGGTGTTGGTGGCGGCTGGGTTTATTGTGCTGGCGCGCAGGGTGATAGTCAGCGTGGACTGGACGCTGCTGCTGGTATTTATGGCGATGTTTATTGATGTCCATCTGCTAACGCAATTGCCGGCGTTGCAGGGCGTTTTCAACCAGGTTGGCGCACTGTCTCACCTGGGACTTTGGCTAACCGCTATCGGCTTGTCTCAGGTTATCAGTAATGTGCCCAGTACCATTCTCCTGCTGAACTATGTACCGGCCTCGACGCTGCTGGCGTGGGCGGTGAATATCGGCGGGTTTGGTCTGCTGCCGGGGTCGCTGGCAAATCTTATTGCTTTACGGATGGCGAACGATCGCCGAATCTGGTGGCGATTTCATTTCTATTCACTGCCGATGCTGGCATGGGCGGCGCTGGTGGGATATGGATTATTGCAACTGATGCCGTAAGAGAAGCCCGATAGTGTCTATCGGGCTTCGCAGGCAGAGTCTGTCAGTTCAGACGAACCGGCATCCCGGAACGATCCTGAACTGCCTGTTGTACGACGGTCTGATCAACGTCAGGCTCGTTGGTGACGGCCAGGATACTCTTATTAAGCGTGATCGGCACCGCTTCCTTACCTTCAAACTGCGCTTCCGTCGTTGACAGCGGGTTATGCACCTCAATGTAACGGCTACCGTCCGGCTCGGTGGTGGCTTTTACCGGTTCATCGATAAACTGCACGCGGGTGCCGACCGGCACATTTTCAAACAGGAATTTGATATCGTCGTTGCGCAGACGCACGCAGCCGTGGCTCACGCGAAGCCCGATGCCGAAGTTGGCGTTGGTGCCGTGAATAGCATACAGGCGACCAATGTACAGCGCGTACAGGCCCATCGGGTTATCCGGGCCCGCAGGCACGACGGCAGGCAGCGGCTCGCCGGCGGCGCGATATTCAGCGTGCATTTTTGCCGTAGGCGTCCAGGTCGGACCGGCTTTTTTACGTTCAACTTTGGTCGTCCAGTTGATAGGCGTGTCTTTACCTAACTGACCGATCCCAATCGGCAGGACGATAACGGTGTTTGTGCCTTTCGGGTAGTAATAGAGGCGCATTTCCGCGCTATTGATGATAATGCCTTCGTGTACGGTATCCGGCAGGATCAGCTGCTGCGGAATATTCAGCACGGTACCGCCCTTCGGCAGGAAGGTATCCACGCCCGGGTTGGCTTCCAGCATGTTGGACAGACCCATCTGATACTCCGCGGCAAAATACTCCAGCGGCTGGGTATTGCCCTCCGGCACGGTGATGACCTGATTTTGCCCAATTAAACGGCTACCATCGGTAGGCAGCGGGTAAGTGACTGCTGAGGCTGTTTTACAAAAACCAACTACAGCGAAAGCCGCCGCGAAAAGCGTTGTTAATTTCATATTCATGTTATGCGAGATTCTGTGCCAAGCAGGCTAGTAGGTTGAGAATTCTGTCATGTTGGGAGCGCATTATAGGTGCATTCCAGTAAACAGGGAATTCAGATGTGTACGAAATCACGTTTTTTTCCCTTACGGTTCAGTGTAGCCCTTTGTACAGGGCGCGATCTTATTTCAGACTTGTGGCATAATAAGCGGTTTGTCACATCTTTTTTCAGGATAAGCCTGTGTTAGTTTCCAGCAACGTTACCATGCAGTTCGGCAGTAAGCCGCTGTTCGAAAACATTTCCGTCAAATTTGGCGGCGGCAACCGTTACGGCCTGATCGGCGCCAACGGTAGCGGAAAGTCCACTTTTATGAAAATCCTCGGCGGCGACCTGGAGCCGACGCTGGGCAATGTTTCCCTCGATCCGAATGAGCGCATCGGTAAGCTGCGTCAGGACCAGTTCGCTTTTGAAGCATTCACCGTACTTGATACTGTCATTATGGGGCATGGCGAATTGTGGGAAGTCAAGCAGGAGCGCGACCGTATCTACGCTTTGCCGGAAATGAGCGAAGAAGACGGCTATAAAGTCGCCGATCTGGAAGTAAAATACGGCGAGATGGACGGTTATTCCGCTGAGGCGCGTGCAGGCGAACTGCTGTTGGGGGTGGGCATCCCGCTGGAGCAGCATTACGGTCTGATGAGTGAAGTCGCGCCAGGCTGGAAATTGCGTGTGCTGCTGGCGCAGGCGTTATTCTCTAATCCGGACATCCTGTTGCTCGACGAACCGACCAACAACCTGGATATTGATACTATCCGTTGGCTGGAGCAGGTGCTGAACGAGCGCGATAGCACGATGATTATCATTTCGCACGACCGTCACTTCCTGAACATGGTTTGTACGCATATGGCGGATCTGGATTACGGCGACTTGCGCGTCTATCCGGGTAACTATGATGAGTATATGACGGCGGCGACTCAGGCGCGTGAACGTCTGTTGGCCGATAATGCGAAGAAAAAAGCGCAAATTGCCGAGCTGCAATCTTTTGTTAGCCGTTTTAGCGCCAATGCCTCTAAATCGCGTCAGGCAACGTCGCGCGCGCGGCAGATTGATAAAATCAAGCTGGAAGAGGTGAAAGCCTCCAGCCGTCAGAACCCGTTCATCCGTTTCGAGCAGGATAAAAAACTGTTCCGTAACGCTCTGGAAGTGGAAGCGCTGACGAAAGGTTTTGATAACGGTCCGCTGTTTAAAAATGTCAATTTGCTGCTCGAAGTCGGCGAGAAGCTGGCGGTACTCGGCACCAATGGCGTGGGTAAATCTACGCTGCTGAAGACGCTGGTTGGCGATCTGGACGCCGATCACGGCACCGTTAAATGGTCGGAAAACGCGCGTATTGGTTACTACGCGCAGGACCACGAATATGAATTCGAAAATGACCTGACGGTGTTTGAATGGATGAGTCAGTGGAAGCAGGAAGGCGACGACGAGCAGGCAGTGCGCAGTATTCTGGGCCGCCTGCTATTTAGCCAGGATGATATCAAAAAGCCTGCGAAAGTCCTTTCCGGTGGCGAGAAGGGCCGTATGCTTTTCGGCAAACTGATGATGCAAAAGCCGAATATCCTGATTATGGACGAACCGACTAACCACCTGGATATGGAGTCGATCGAATCGCTGAATATGGCGCTGGAGCTGTATCAGGGCACGCTGATCTTTGTTTCGCACGACCGTGAGTTCGTCAGCTCGCTGGCAACCCGCGTCATTGAAATTACGCCGGAGCGCGTGGTGGACTTCAGCGGCAACTACGACGATTATTTGCGTAGTAAAGGGATTGAAAGCTAAACACTGACGCCCGGTGGCGTTGTGCTTACCGGGCCTACGTATCCTGGCGCGTAGGTCCGGTAAGACGGGTGCGCCCAGACAAAGGGCGCACCGCAGTTAAGCGGGCAGGGCTGTACGACCATCAAACGTCCATACCTAATGCCCGTTTACCGTGAATATTCAGATCGCGCAGCGTGAAGCGCCCTTCCCAGGTGGTTTCATAGTCCTCGCGCGGGAAATCGCCCGGTGATGCGCCTGTCTCCAGCGCCGCTTTCACCTTACGCGCATAGGCCAGATTTTTCTCACACATTGGCGCGGCAGGAATGTACATCACATTGCCCCAGCCCTGCTGATTTTCTACGGGGGCGACGGAGTGGATGACATCGCAATGCCACCACACGGAATCCCCGGCTTCCAGCGGCGGAATGCTGGTTAACGCCGCCATCAGTAAAGGATGCCACTGTTCAGAAATCGGCAGCACCCGGCCCGGCGCGACGCCGCATAATTCATCTTCCGGGACATCATCCAGCAGCGGGCGCAGCAGAATATACGCCATCGCCTCCGGGATAGGGACGACATGAAGCAACCCCTGACCGGGCAGCATATCGGAGAGCGCAGTCCAGCCCTGGAAGGTGCGAAATACCGAACATTTGGTGGTGTTATCCACCGTATACTCTTCAACGTCGGTACGGTGCGCCGCATTCCACGGATCGTACTGCTCGACGTTGCCGTTAAACACGCTGGCGAATACCTGCTGATAGGCTGGTAGCAGCCAGCGTTCCAGCGCGCCGGAGTCGGTATGCGCTCCCAGTCCTTTGGATGTGGTGCCTGGCGGGCGGCGACGGATGCGATCCGGATAAATGATGCTGATATCCGGATTAAACCATCGCTTGCCGTCGTGCTCTACCTGCCACAGACGGTTGAGGAACGACTGCGCCAGCGCCATCTCTTCACTTTGGCGGGCCTGCATTTGCGCCTGCGACCAGTAGACAGGATAGATTTCAGGCCGGGAGGCGCTCAGCGTACCGAAAAAATTATCCCCCGGTCCTTTATACACCTCGTCAAAATGGTTCTTGTCCAGATAGTCGAGCATCGACTGGTCCCACGCCAGCGCCTGTTCGCGTGGAAAATGACCTTTAATCACCGCGCACCCACGGCGCTTAACCTCGGCGCGGGTGGCATCGCTAATGTTGCCCATCGCCAGTTCGCTAAAAGGGATAATTGGCCATACCGGCTGTCCCTGCGCTTTCAGATCGTTAATTTCCGCCACCCGGGCTGCTATGGTGGCGCTCAAACGGTCGAACACCGCCTGTACGTCGCCGATTTGCGCGCGTAGCGCCTGCTTCATCTGACGAATGGCCGCTTTTGGGTCGGCGGGCAGCGTTTCGTGGGTAAAAGGAGTCGTCATATCAACTTCACCGTATTTCGTTCGAAAGTAAAATTAGTTACATGTGATACTTTAAGTTAAAATAAGGTTAATGCAAGTTTAAAATATTGCAGGGGAACACAAAGAGGGAAGCGAGAGGAAAACGTAAGGTGGCCAGGACGCCTTAATGTCTTATGCGGCTATTCCTTTCGTTCAGCCACTTTTCATTCGAAATAAATTTGTGGTTCTGCTCACATTGTTATTAAAATGTTTCTGGTCGCAGTTACAGCCAGGAGCTTAAGTATGACCGTTAACGTTGTCGTTACCGATATGGACGGCACTTTTCTCGACGATGCCAAGCAGTACGATCGTGTACGCTTCATGGCGCAATACCAGGAACTGAAAAAACGTAATATCGAATTTGTGGTCGCTAGCGGTAATCAGTACTACCAGTTGATCTCCTTCTTCCCCGAGCTGAAAGACGAAATTTCCTTCGTCGCAGAAAATGGCGCGCTGGTGTATGAACATGGCAAACAGTTGTTTCACGGGGAGCTAACCTGGCATGAATCGCGTATTGTGATTGGCGAACTGCTGAAGGATAAGCAGCTTAACTTCGTCGCCTGTGGTCTGAAAAGCGCTTATGTCAGCAAAAACGCTCCCGAGGCTTTCGTGGCGCTGATGGCCAAACATTATCACCGCCTGCAGCCGGTAAACGATTATCACGACATTGACGATATCCTGTTTAAGTTCTCCCTGAATTTGCCCGATGAACAAATTCCGCTGGTTATCGACAAACTGCACGTATCTCTGGATGGCATCATGAAGCCCGTCACCAGCGGCTTCGGTTTTATCGACCTGATTATCCCGGGACTGCATAAAGCGAATGGCATCAGTCGTCTGTTAAAGCGCTGGAACAGGTCGCCACAGAATGTCGTCGCCATTGGCGACAGCGGTAATGATGCGGAAATGTTGAAAATGGCGCATTACTCTTTTGCCATGGGCAATGCTGCAGACAATATCAAAGCGCTTTCACGCTATCACACTGATGATAATAACCATCAAGGCGCGCTCAACGTCATTCAGGCCGTGCTTGACGGCACCGATCCCTTCTGATTAACAGGCCTGCGCAGGCCTGTTAAGCGTAGCGCCATCAGGCAATTCGGACATATTGCCGATGGCGCCAGGGCAAATTACAGCATATGTTCGGTACGGGCGATGATATCGTCCTGCGCATCCGGCGACAGCGCGGTGAAGAAGGCGGAGTAGCCTGCCACACGCACGACCAGATCGCGGTACTGGTCCGGATGTTTTTTCGCATCCAGCAGCGTTTCGCGTGACACGATGTTGTACTGAATATGCCAGCCTTTATGCACCTCAAAGAACGTCCGTAGCAGAACCATCAGTTTCTGTTTGTCGGATTCGTTTTCCAGCGTCGTTGGGTTCAGTTTCTGGTTGAGCAGCACGCCGCCGAGAATGGAACCGGTAGGTAATTTGCCTACGGAACCAATCACCGCCGTCGGGCCGAGATGATCCGTACCTGATGCAGGGCTTGCGCCTTCCGCCAGCGGTGTATGCGCTTTGCGACCGTCCGGGGTAGCCATGGTCGCGGCGCCAAATGGCACGTTTGCTGAGATAGAGGACGTACCGGCATAATAGTTGCCGCCGACAGGGCCACGACCATAGCGCGGGTTATGATATTGCTTCAGCTCATCAATATAGGTCTGATAAGCGCGCGCCAGCAGGGTATCGACACTGTCATCGTCGTTGCCGTACTTCGGCGCGCCGTTAATCAGACGCTGGCGCAACTGCTCGTGAGTCAGACCGTCGAAGTCATCGGCCAGCGCGGCGGCAAGCTGCTGTTGACCGATAACGCCCTGTTCGAAGACCAGTTTTTTCACGGCGGCGAGGCTGTTGCCCAGGTTGGCGATACCGACCTGAAGACCGGATACCCAGTCATATTTCGCGCCGCCTTGCTTGATACTCTTCGCGCGTTCAATACAGTCGTCTACCAGCGCTGAGCAGAGAATATCGTGGACGTTCTCTTCCAGCATGGTGTCGACCACATACTCAATTTCGATCGATTTGCGCGTGTAGTAGCGAATTTGGGTATCCCAGGCGGCCATCACTTCGTCAAAATTGTTAAAGTTGCCTGCGGAGAGCGCCTTTTCCTGCGGCAGAAATACCTTGCCGCTGGTGGCGTCGCGACCGCCTTCCAGCGCCGCCAGCATGACGCGGGCGAAGTTAATAAAGCTCATGCCGGTGCAGCGATAACCCCATTTCCCGCCGACGGCGGTTTCGATACAGCCGATCGCCGCGTAATCGTAAGCGTCCTGCGGTTCGATCCCCAACTTGATAAATTCCGGGATGACGATTTCATCATTGTTAAACGCCGGCATCCCAAAGCCGCAGCGGATGACCTGGACGCAGGCGTCAAGGAAATCGTTACTCATTCCGGCGTGATAACGCACACTGAGGTTGGGCTGGGTAGAACGCAAACGTCCGCAGGACTCCAGAATGGCGTAAGACAGCGGATTCACTGCGTCCACTGGCTGACCGTTGATGAGATTCTGACCGCCAATGGTGACGTTTTGATACAGCGGGCTGCCCGCGGAAGCTTTAGAGTGCGAACCGGAGCGGATCTTGTTGACTTCCAGCAGTTTCAGCCAGCAGCTGTGCAGCAGTTCAATGGCGTGCTCACGATCCAGCGTCTGGTTTAGTTCGACATCGCGACGATAATAGGGGTAAAGATACTGGTCCATACGACCAAATGACACCGAGTGACCGTTAGACTCAATTTGTAGAATCAGTTGGATGAAGTAGCACAATTGCAGTGCTTGCCAGAAGGTCTGCGGCGGTTGGTGGGCGATCACCTCGCAGTTTTCGGCGATGGTAAGTAGCTCTTTACGACGGCTTTCACGGGACTCTTCGCCCGCCATCTGGCGCGCCAGCGCGGCAAAGCGCGTGATATGCTGGCTTACCGCGTCGAGCACAATATCAATCGCCTTCAGGAACTGCTCGCCATGCAGATCTTCCAGCACGGTCAGGTTGATGCGTGAGCGGCGCTCGGCGACTTTATCGCGCAGGCCATCAAGCCCTTTTTCCAGCAGCAGCGGGAAGTTCACCGCCAGGTGCGCGTCACCGGAGGTCATATTGCCTTCGGCTTTGATAATGCCAGTCGCCAGAAGCCCTTTTTGTTCATCGGTAAACATGCCGTAGCAGCGATCCTGGACGGTTTGACCGCGCCACCACGGACAGACGTCGTGCAGAATACGTTTGTTTTCTTCACTTACGGAAAAACCTGCGCCGGGCCGGTCTGCCAGGTCGTCGATCTCTTTTTCAATCCACGAGACGGTATATTCCGGGAAAATCGGCGCGGCGCGGACTTCACTTGCCTGGTTGCCGACGATCAGTTCATCGTGTTTTATCCAGATAGTGCGTTCCGCCAGGTGATGGGCCAGCGCCAGCGCACGGCGTACCGGAATCGGTTTATCCAGATGCTGCTGATACATTTCGGTATAATGCTGCGCGCGCTCGGTACAGACCGGCGGTTTCACGATATGTACCAGCGCGGTTTTGTGCGCCTTAATGCGGTCACTGAGCGTGTCCAGTTTCAGTTGGGTCATGATAATTATCCTCGTAGGGTCGCGGTTAAACCTTTTTGGCAGGCGTACTTCTGGGCAAAATCAAGTAACGCCGGCGCATCCAGTGGTTTATCCGGGGCATGATAGGGCTGACTGAGTAAGTGGTATTTATTGATGCCCAGCGTGTGGTAGGGCAGAAAATGAATTTCCCCGACGTGCAGTTCGTCGGCGGCAAAGTCGGTAATGGCTTTAATGGCCTCCTCATCGGCATTAAATCCCTGAATCAGCGGGACGCGAATCACCATTTTTTTGCCCGCGGCGGCGAGTTTCCTGAGATTTTCCAGCACCCGCGAGGCGCTGCCATCGGTCCACTGCTTAAACGGCCCGTCGGCGACATGTTTCAAATCAGCCAGAAACAGATCGATATAAGGCAGTGAGGGCACAATGTATTTCCATGGGACATGCAGACAGGTCTCAACCGCCGTATGAATACCGGCGTCATGGCTGGCTTTAAACAGCTCTGCCGCCAGTTCCGGCTGCATAAACGGTTCGCCGCCGGAAAGCGTAAGACCGCCGCCGCTGCGATCGTAAAAAGGTTTATCGCGCAGTACCGTCGCCATGATCTCATCGACGCTTTTTATTTCGCCGCACACGGTTAACGCTTGTGTGGGGCAGCAATGCGCCAGGATGGAAAAATGGGCGTCGGTCAGTTTCTCGCGATGGATGAGCAGGCCGTTTAGCGCGCGCTCAATGACGTCCGGCGCGGCTTGCGCGCACAGGTCGCATCCTTCGAGACACAGCCGCGCGTCGTATAACAGATCCTGAGCGCGGGCGCGGCTTTCCGGGTTCTGGCACCAGCGACAGCCCAACGAACAGCCTTTGAGAAATACTACGGTACGGATACCGGGGCCATCGTGGGTAGAATAGCGCTGAATATTGAAGATCATAAACGGCCTCTCTTATTTCATATAAAGATTAAATTACTTTCGAATGAAAGCTGTCTTGATGTGCGTCAACGAATGGAGAGGTTCTGACAAAGAGGCGTTAAATGAGGTACAACATCACGGTTTGAGGCTGTGATATGGCGTTTAAGATGATGCCGCGCTGCTTGAGCCGATCGTCAGTCGGAGCTTGGGTAAGCTGGCTTTGCGTCTGATGACAGTAATTATCTGTTGATACAGCACGGCCATAAACCGTGCTTTGGTATGTTTATCCGTAAAGTGGCTACTGTCCGCAGACTTCACAGCCGGGGTTGCGCATTAACTTCATTTCGCGGAATTGACAGGTCATCGCATCGTACATGACGATTTTTCCGCTGGCAGGCTGACCGTAATGCGCCAGCAGCTTAATGGCCTCCATTGCCTGTAGCGAACCGATCACGCCAATCAGCGGCGCCATCACCCCTGCCTCTACGCAGGTCAGAGCGTTTTCGCCAAACAGACGGCTCAGGCAGCGGTAACAGGGTTCGTTTTCCCGATACGTAAAGACGGTAACTTGTCCTTCCATACGAATTGCCGCGCCGGAGATTAGCGGCACTTTCGCGGTATAGCACCCGGCGTTAAGTTGATTACGTACGCTAACGTTATCAGTACAGTCCAGTACCAGCGAATGCCCGGCAATCAGGCTGGTCATAGCGTCGTCGTCCAGCCGCGCGTTAACGGGCGTAATGGTAATATGCGGGTTGATTCGCGCCAGCGCGTCGCGGGCGGACTCAACCTTTGGCTGCCCGACCGTGGCGTCGCTGTGCAAGGTTTGACGCTGGAGATTGGAAACGGAAACGGTATCAAAATCGAGTAGCGTCAGTTGCCCGACGCCAGCGCCGGCCAGATACTGCGTTGCCGCGCAGCCGAGTCCGCCCAGCCCGACCACTAATACCCGCGCATCTTTTAACGCTTCCTGCCCTTCAAAATCGAAGCCGCGCAGAATAATTTGTCGATTATAGCGCAGCATCTCCTGGTCGCTAAGTTCCGCCATTACAGGCCTCCGAACAGAGCATTAAACGGCTCGACTTCCACCCATTCTCCCGGCTCAACATTGCCGCGTTCACGCTCCAGCACAATAAAGCAGTTGCCCAGACTAAACGAGCTGAAAATATGTGAGCCCTGGTGTCCGGTGGTCGTGACCTCCAGTTCGCCGTTGGCGCTACGTTGCAGGATGCCGCGCTGGAAATCGAGACGCCCCGGCGTTTTCTTCAGGCGAGATGTTGTGCGTACACGCTGGCGCGGCGGTACAGCGCTTGCCGTGTTGCCGCCAAGCTTCGCCAGTAAAGGCTGAACCAGTTGATAAAACGTGAGCGCCGCAGAGACTGGATTCCCCGGCAGGCCACAGAACCAGCTATTACTGAGTTTGCCGAAGGCAAACGGTTTGCCTGGCTTGATAGCCAGCTTCCAGAAGGCGATTTCGCCCAGCTCCTCAAGGATGGTTTTGGTATAGTCCGCTTCACCAACCGAGACGCCGCCGGAGCTTATCACTACATCGGCCTGGCTGTCGGCGTCGATAAATGCGGCGCGAAGCTTACCGGGATCGTCAGGAATAATGCCTAAATTGATCACTTCGCAGCCAAGCTGTTGCAGCATCAAATGTATAGTTAGACGGTTAGTGTCATAAATTTGTCCCGCCTCCAGCGGTTGGCCCGGAAGCTGGAGCTCGTCGCCGGTCGAGAACAGCGCTACGCGCACTTTACGTACAACCTGCGCATCGGCAATTCCCAGCGACGCCAGCACTGGCAGTTCGGCAGTAGTCAGGCGCGTACCGGCCGGAAAGACCACCGCATCCTGGCGAATATCCTCGCCGCGGCGGCGGATGTTTTGTCCGCAACGAACATCGGCGGTAAAACGCACGCCGTCATCGGTTTGTTCCGTCTGCTCTTGCATGACTACCGCCTCGCAACCTGCCGGTACCGGGGCGCCGGTCATAATGCGAATGCAGGTTCCCGCAGGCCACTCTCCCTGGTAGGGCTGACCGGCAAATGCTTTGCCGGCGACGGGCAGCGGCTTATCGGCGGACAAATCCGCCACGCGTACCGCATAACCATCCATAGCTGAATTATCAAAGCCGGGGACATCGAGGGGAGAAACGATATCGGTCGCCAGGATGCGGCCAAAGCAGTTCACCAGCGGCAACGTTTCTACGGCGGTGAGCGGGGTAATACGTGAAAGCATCTGGGTCAGCGCCGTTTCAAGCGGCATCAATCCGGCGGAAAATTCCATGAACATACTCCTGCGAGGCAAAATCGAATCCGGCTATTATGTCAGAAAACAGTGGCGGGCAGTATGCTACCTCGGTCTTAGAGACGGCCTTGCGCCTTTACATACCTTACGCATCTTTCTATATTCAAAAATCGAATGAATAACTCACAACAATTCTGATAGTTATAGTAAAAGTTGTGTGCCACCGTTAATGGACCCTAAAAATGAATAAAGCAGTGATTGCGATTCACGGCGGCGCAGGCGCGATTGCTCGCGCGCAAATGAGCCATGAGCAGGAGCTACGCTATATCCAGGCGCTGTCAGAGATTGTCGAAAGCGGGCAAAAGATGCTGGAAGCGGGTGACAGCGCGCTTGATGTAGTGACGGAAGCGGTGCGCCTGCTGGAAGCGTGTCCGCTCTTCAATGCGGGTATCGGCGCGGTCTATACCCGAGACGGAACTCATGAACTGGATGCCTGCGTGATGGACGGCAATACCCTGAAAGCCGGAGCCGTCGCGGGCGTGAGTCATGTTCGCCATCCTGTGCTCGCCGCCAGACTGGTGATGGAGCGCAGCCCGCATGTACTCATGGTGGGGGAAGGGGCGGAAAACTTTGCCTTTTCACAGGGGATGGCGCGCGTTTCGCCGGATATCTTTTCCACCCCGGCGCGTTACGAGCAATTACTGGCCGCGCGTGCGGCGGGCGAAATGGCGCTCGATCACAGCGGCGCGCCGCTGGACGAAACGAAAAAAATGGGTACAGTCGGCGCGGTGGCGCGGGATAAATTCGGCAATCTGGCGGCGGCAACGTCTACCGGCGGGATGACCAATAAATTGCCCGGGCGCGTCGGCGACAGCCCGCTGGTCGGCGCCGGGTGTTATGCCAACAACGCCAGCGTCGCCGTTTCCTGTACCGGAACGGGAGAGGTCTTTATTCGCACGCTCGCGGCTTACGATATCGCCGCATTGATGGAATATGGCGGACTCAGCCTTGCCGACGCCTGTGAGCGCGTGGTGATGGAAAAATTACCGGCGCTGGGCGGCAGCGGTGGATTAATCGCTGTTGATCACGAAGGTAATGTCGCGTTGCCGTTTAACAGCGAAGGGATGTATCGCGCCTGGGGATATGCCGGGGATACGCCTACCACAGGAATTTACCGGGAATAAGGAGCCGCAGGTGCCGCACAGCGATGAACTGGATAGCCGCGATGTTCTGTCCGTCAGTGGCCTGAATATCGCGTTTCACCACGAAGGGCAACAGATAGACGCCGTGCGTAATGTGTCATTACGCCTGAAGCGTGGAGAGACTCTGGCGATTGTCGGCGAGTCGGGATCGGGAAAATCGGTGACGGCGCTGGCGTTAATGCGGCTGATTGAGCAGTCGGGCGCGAACGTGCGCTGCGGCGAAATGCTGTTGCGTCGGCGTAATCGCCAGGTGATTGAGCTGTCTGAGCAGAGTGACGCGCAGATGCGGCGTGTGCGCGGCGCGGATATCGCCATGATTTTCCAGGAGCCAATGACCTCGCTCAACCCGGTATTTACCGTCGGCGAGCAAATTGCCGAATCTATTCGTTTGCATCAGGGTGCCAGCCACGAAGAGGCGCTGGCGGAAGCGAAACGTATGCTCGATCAGGTACGGATCCCGGAGTCGCAGGCGATTTTATCGCGTTATCCGCATCAGCTTTCCGGCGGGATGCGCCAGCGAGTCATGATCGCGATGGCGCTATCCTGCCGTCCGGCGGTATTGATTGCCGATGAACCCACCACGGCGCTGGATGTCACTATCCAGGCGCAAATTCTGCAACTTATCAAAGTGTTGCAGCAAGAGATGTCGATGGGTGTGATTTTTATCACCCACGACATGGGCGTCGTGGCGGATATTGCCGATCGCGTGCTGGTGATGTATCAGGGCGAGGCCGTGGAAACCGGCAGCGTAGAGCAGATTTTCCATGCGCCGACGCATCCTTATACCCAAACGTTACTGGCCGCCGTCCCTCAGCTTGGCGCGATGCGCGGCCACTCGCTGCCACGCCGTTTCCCGTTGATTTCCGCTGACGAACCAGCCCTTTATGAATCGCAGATTGAGCAAGACACGGTGGTGGAAGGCGAGCCTATTCTCCAGGTTCGGGGACTGGTGACGCGATTCCCGCTGCGTAGCGGTCTCTTTAATCGCGTTACGCGTGAAGTTCATGCCGTTGAGAATATCAGTTTCGATCTCTGGCCCGGCGAAACGCTATCGCTGGTGGGCGAGTCCGGTAGCGGAAAATCGACGACCGGACGCGCGCTGCTGCGGTTGGTTGAATCCCGGCAGGGGGAGATTATCTTTAACGGCCAGCGCATTGACACGCTGTCTGCGGGTAAACTCCAGCCGTTGCGCCGCGATATTCAGTGTATTTTCCAGGACCCTTACGCCTCGCTCGACCCGCGCCAGACCGTGGGGTATTCCATTATGGAACCTTTACGGATTCATGGTCTGGGGCAGGGGGACGCTGCGGCAAAGCGCGTGGCCTGGTTGCTTGAGCGTGTCGGATTACGTCCTGAACATGCCTGGCGTTATCCGCACGAGTTTTCCGGCGGTCAACGTCAGCGCATCTGCATTGCTCGCGCGCTGGCATTGAATCCTAAAGTGATTATTGCTGATGAGGCGGTCTCCGCGCTGGATGTTTCCGTTCGCGGGCAGATCATTAATTTACTGCTCGATTTACAACGGGAAATGGGGATCGCCTACCTGTTTATTTCGCATGATATGGCGGTCGTGGAGCGAATTAGCCATCGCGTGGCGGTGATGTATCTTGGTCAAATTGTTGAGATGGGGCCGCGGCGCGCCGTTTTTGAAAATCCGCAGCATCCTTATACGCGTAAATTGATGGCGGCGGTGCCGGTTGCCGATCCCTCCAGACACCGGCCGCGGCGCGTTCTGCTATCAGATGATATACCCAGCAATATTCATAAACGTGGCGAAGAGACGCCCGCCGTTTCATTACAGTTGGTCGGGCCGGGACATTATGTTGCGCGGCCGCTGCAGGATAATGCGCTCTCGCGCTTATAACATTCAGACAGGCAGGGTTTCAGGAGAACAACATGACGCAATTTATTACGCATAAATGGCTGGCGGCGCTGGGACTGGCCTCATCCATTGCGGCTTTTCCGGCCCTGGCGGCCAAAGATGTGGTGGTGGCGGTAGGGTCTAATTTCACCACGCTCGATCCGTATGACGCCAACGATACGCTCTCGCAGGCGGTGGCGAAGTCATTTTATCAGGGGCTGTTTGGCCTGGATAAAGACATGAAGGTAAAAAACGTCCTGGCGAAAGGCTATACCGTTTCTGATGACGGTCTGACCTACACCATTACCCTACGACAGGGGGGGAAATTTCAGGACGGCGCGGATTTTGATGCGGCGGCGGTGAAAGCGAATCTCGATCGCGCCAGCAATCCGGATAACCACCTCAAGCGTTATAACCTGTATAAAAATATCGCAAAAACGGAGGTTGTCGATCCGGCAACGGTAAAAATTACCCTGAAACAGCCGTTCTCCGCTTTCATTAATATTCTGGCGCACCCGGCGACGGCGATGATCTCGCCGCAAGCGCTGGAAAAATATGGCAAGGATATTGGTTTTCATCCGGTCGGTACCGGTCCATACCAGCTTGAAACCTGGAATCAGACCGACTTTGTCAAAGTGAAAAAGTTCGCCGGTTACTGGCAGCAGGGCTTACCCAAGCTGGATTCTATTACCTGGCGTCCGGTTACTGACAACAATACCCGCGCGGCGATGCTGCAAACCGGCGAAGCGCAATTTGCTTTTCCTATCCCTTATGAGCAGGCCGCGTTACTGGCGAAAAATAAAAACCTCGAACTGGTCGCCAGCCCGTCCATTATGCAGCGTTATATCAGTATGAATGTGACGCAGAAGCCGTTTGATAATCCTAAGGTGCGTGAGGCGTTGAATTACGCTATCAATCGTCAGGCGCTGGTTAAAGTGGCGTTTGCCGGATACGCCACGCCGGCGACGGGCGTGGTGCCGCCGTCGATAGCCTATGCGCAAAGCTATCAGCCGTGGCCCTATGATCCGGCTAAAGCGCGCGAACTGTTGAAAGAGGCGGGGTATCCAGACGGTTTCAGTACCACGCTGTGGTCATCGCACAACCATAGCACCGCGCAAAAAGTGTTGCAGTTTACCCAACAGCAACTGGCGCAGATTGGCATTAAAGCCCGGATAACCGCGATGGACGCCGGCCAGCGCGCCGCGGAAGTTGAGGGCAAAGGGCAAAAAGAGAGCGGCGTGCGAATGTTCTATACCGGCTGGTCGGCGTCGACGGGCGAAGCTGACTGGGCGTTATCGCCGCTCTTCGCATCACAAAACTGGCCGCCGACGCAGTTTAATACCGCTTTTTACAGCAACAAGCAGGTCGACAGCGATTTGGCGGCGGCCTTAAAGACCAACGATCCGCAGGAGAAAACACGATTATACAAAGAGGCGCAGGATATTATCTGGAAAGAGTCGCCCTGGATACCGTTGGTGGTGGAGAAATTGGTTTCTGCGCACAGTAAAAATTTGACCGGTTTCTGGATTATGCCGGATACCGGTTTCAGCTTTGACGATGCGGATTTGAAGTAAGTAATGCGATGGGGCTGGATGGCGCGCGCGTTGTCCGCCATCCGGTAAAAGGTTCGTGTGATGCTTAACTATGTTCTCAAGCGCCTGCTGGGATTAATTCCTACGCTGTTGATTGTGGCAGTGCTGGTGTTTTTATTTGTTCATTTGTTGCCCGGCGACCCGGCGCGGCTGATAGCCGGACCGGAGGCCGACGCGCAGGTGATCGCGCTGGTTCGTCAGCAGCTGGGGCTTGATCAGCCGCTTCATGTCCAGTTTTGGCATTACATCACCCATGTTTTACAAGGCGATTTCGGTACGTCAATGGTTTCCCGCCGCCCGGTTTCTGAGGAGATCGCCAGCCGCTTTTTGCCGACGCTGTGGCTGACGATAACCAGTATGATATGGGCGGTGCTGTTTGGCATGGCGATCGGCATCGCCGCCGCCGTGTGGCGTAATCGCTGGCCTGACCGGTTAGGAATGACGCTTGCCGTGACCGGCATTTCTTTCCCGGCTTTTGCGCTGGGAATGTTGTTAATGCAGATTTTTTCCGTGGATCTGGGCTGGCTACCGACCGTGGGGGCGGATAGCTGGCAACATTATATTTTACCCTCCCTGACGCTTGGCGCGGCGGTGGCATCCGTCATGGCGCGTTTTACGCGCTCCTCGTTTGTCGATGTCCTGAGCGAGGATTACATGAGGACCGCGCGGGCGAAAGGCGTCAGTGAAACGTGGGTGGTGTTAAAACATGGCCTGCGCAATGCAATGATCCCGGTCGTCACCATGATGGGACTGCAATTTGGCTTTCTGCTTGGCGGATCGATCGTCGTCGAAAAAGTGTTTAACTGGCCGGGGCTTGGGCGATTACTGGTCGACTCCGTCGACATGCGCGACTACCCCGTGATTCAGGCGGAAGTGCTGCTGTTTTCTCTGGAATTTATTCTTATCAACTTAGTGGTGGATGTCCTCTATGCCGCCATTAATCCGGCTATCAGGTATAAGTAAGGATGCGATTATTTAACTGGCGCCGTCAGGCGATTTTACATGCTATGCCGGTGGTAAAACCCGACCAGATACGCACGCCGTGGCGGGAGTTCTGGCGTCGTTTTCGCCGCCAGCATGTCGCGTTGGTCGCCGGGGGATTCGTACTGGCGTTAATTCTGGTGGCGATTTTTGCCCGTTGGCTGACGCCCTACGATGCGGAAAACTATTTTGACTACGATAGCCTGAACAATGGCCCCTCTTTGCAGCACTGGTTTGGCGTTGACTCGCTGGGAAGAGACATCTTTAGCCGGGTTCTCGTTGGGGCGCAGATCTCACTGGCGGCGGGCGTGTTCGCGGTATTTATCGGCGCGATAATCGGCACGGTGTTGGGATTGCTGGCGGGATATTATGAAGGCTGGTGGGATCGTTTCATTATGCGCATTTGCGATGTGCTGTTCGCCTTCCCCGGCATTTTGCTGGCGATTGCCGTTGTGGCGGTGTTAGGCAGCGGTATTGCTAACGTGATTGTTGCGGTGGCGATTTTCTCTATTCCGGCGTTTGCACGTCTGGTGCGCGGAAATACCCTGGTCTTAAAACAGCAGACGTTTATTGAGTCTGCCCGCAGTATCGGCGCCAGCGACACGACGATTTTGTTTAGCCATATCTTGCCGGGAACGGTCTCGTCAATTGTGGTTTTCTTTACGATGCGTATCGGTACGTCAATTATTTCCGCGGCAAGCCTGTCATTTCTCGGATTAGGCGCGCAGCCGCCAACGCCGGAGTGGGGAGCGATGCTCAATGAAGCGCGGGCGGATATGGTCATCGCGCCGCACGTAGCGCTCTTCCCGACGGTGGCGATTTTCCTGACTGTGCTGGCGTTTAACCTGTTAGGCGACGGGTTGCGCGATGCGCTGGACCCGAAGATTAAGGGGTAAGCCAGCCCGGTGGCGTTGACGCCTGGCGGGCCTGGAACGGGCTCGCCAGGTGGGGTAACACATCCGGCACCCGCGCCGGGGGAGGTGGCGTTAAACCCGACTGCCCCACAAATCATATTCGTCGGCGTTTTCCACTTTCACGCGCACGATATCGCCCGGCTTGACGTTGGTTTCGCCGTTCAAATAGACCGCGCCGTCAATTTCCGGCGCATCCGCCATGCTACGTCCGATAGCGCCTTCTTCGTCAACCTCATCGACGATCACCAGAATTTCGCGGCCCACTTTTTCCTGCAAGCGCTCAGCGGAGATTTGCTGTTGCAGTTGCATAAAGCGGTTCCAGCGCTCTTCTTTCACCTCTTCCGGCACCTGATCCGGCAGCTCATTCGCGCCTGCGCCTTCCACCGGGCTGTACTTGAAGCAGCCTACACGATCGAGGCGCGCCTCTTTCAGGAAGTCGAGCAGCATCTGGAAGTCTTCTTCCGTTTCGCCGGGGAAGCCGACAATAAAGGTGGAGCGTAAGGTCAGTTCCGGGCAGATTTCGCGCCACTGCTTAATGCGCGCCAGCTGGCGGTCAACGGAACCGGGACGTTTCATCAGTTTAAGAATCCGCGGGCTGGCATGTTGCAGCGGAATGTCCAGATAAGGCAGGATTTTGCCTTCCGCCATTAGCGGAATCACATCATCAACGTGTGGGTAGGGGTAGACGTAGTGCAGACGTGTCCAGACGCCCAGTTTTGATAACTGCTCGCACAGGCTCACCATACTGGTTTTCACCGGTTCGCCATTATGGAATCCGGTGCGGTGCTTCACATCTACGCCGTAGGCGGAGGTATCTTGCGAAATCACCAGAATCTCTTTGACCCCGGCATCAACCAGACGTTTCGCTTCGCTTAATACGTCGCCAATCGGACGGCTGACCAGATCCCCGCGCATCGACGGAATGATGCAGAACGTGCAGCGGTGATTACAGCCTTCAGAAATTTTCAGATACGCATAATGGCGCGGCGTCAGTTTTACACCCTGTTCCGGTACGAGGCTTAAAAATGGATTGTGCTTCGGCTTCGGTACGTAATGATGTACGTGCTGCAGAACTTGCTCATAGCTATGCGGCCCGGTGATTTCCAGTACTTTCGGATGCACTTCGCGGATCTGATCTTCTTTTGCGCCCAGGCAGCCGGTGACGATTACCTTACCGTTTTCGTTCAGCGCTTCGCCAATGGCTTCCAGCGACTCTTGTACCGCGCTGTCAATAAAGCCACAGGTATTAACGATAACCATATCCGCATCGTCATAGCGTGGCACAACGTCATAGCCTTCGGTACGCAGCTCAGTCAGGATGCGTTCCGAATCAACGAGGTTTTTCGGACAGCCCAGGGAAACGAAGCCGATCTTTGGCTGGTGGGTTACATTACTCATAGCTTAAAAAATGTTCATTTATTGGAGTGGTCAGGGCAGGGATTCTACAGATATCCGAACAAAAATTGTATCGCAATCTCATCGGGAGCGGCGGCATCAACCGTTGTGGTTATCAGCAAAAGGTGAAAAAGGGCAATTCTAAGAAAATTCTTGATCTCTGACACCCCTTTGTCTAAAAAACGACCATACTATTAAGTTGAACCCTGGTAGAAAAGAGGAGGAAAAAAGGTATGGTCGTTGACAGACTGAGAACCGATCTTCTCAACAAGCTGATAAACGCGCGTATCGATCTTGCCGCTTATCTGCAATTGCGAAAAGCGAAGGGGTATATGTCAGTCAGCGAAAGTGACACTCTGCGTGACAATTTTTTTGAACTGAATCGCGAGCTCCACGATCACGCTTTACGGCAGGGACTGCATCTCGATCAGGAAGAGTGGAACGCGCTGCGTCGTGCCGAAGGCGCGCTTGCAGCCGCCGCCGTTTGTTTAATGAGCGGACACCATGATTGTCCGACCTTTATTGCCGTCAACGCAGATAAACTTGAAAACTGTCTGACAACTTTGACTCTGAGTATTCAGAGTCTGAAAGCACATTCACCACTTACACAGGTCTGAATAAGGGGGAGGCGACTCCCCCTTTTTACCGGACCGCGCCGCTTAATGTTTTGTAAAAATAAACCCGACCTCTTGCGATGCTGACTACGCTTTAACGCAGAGCCCTGAAGGAGGCGGTATGCGTCGAATACTTCTCGCGATAGTTTCATTCTCTCTTTTCTCTTCATGGGCGAACGCCAATCTTGCGCCGGTGAACGTTGAGGTGCTGCAAACCCGACTCGATCACCCGTGGTCGCTGGCTTTTTTGCCGGATAACCGTGGGATGCTCATTACCCTGAAAGGGGGACAACTGCGCCACTGGCAGGTGGGACGGGGACTTTCCGAACCGCTGGCTGGCGTACCGAAAGTGTGGGCAAACGGGCAGGGAGGTTTGCTGGACGTCGTGCTGGCGCCTGACTTTGCCCAGTCGCGCCGCGTCTGGCTGAGCTATGCTGAAGCTGACCGCGAAGGAAACGCCGGTACGGCAGTCGGTTTTGGACGGCTGAGCGACGATCTTCAGCGTCTGGAGCATTTTCGTACCGTGTTTCGCCAGATGCCTAAGCTGTCTACCGGCAACCATTTCGGCGGACGTATGGTATTCGATGCGCAAGGATCTCTTTTTATTGCCCTGGGTGAAAATAACCAGCGCGCTACCGCGCAGGATTTGGATAAATTACAGGGTAAGCTGGTGCGCCTGACCGGGCAGGGCGAAATTCCGCCGGATAATCCGTTTGTGCATCAGGCGGGCGCGCGTCCGGAAATCTGGTCTTACGGTATTCGTAATCCGCAGGGGCTGGCCATCAATCCCTGGAGCGGCGCGCTATGGCTGCATGAACACGGTCCGCGCGGCGGCGATGAAATTAACATCCCGGAAAAAGGCAAAAATTATGGCTGGCCGCTGGCCACATGGGGCGTCAACTATAGTGGTCTGAAAGTGCCGGAAGCCAAAGGTGAAATTGTCGAGGGAACGGAGCAACCGGTTTACTACTGGAAGGATTCTCCGGCGATCAGCGGGATGGCTTTTTATGCCAGCGACGTTTTTGCGCCGTGGCGGCACAAACTGTTTATCGGCGCGCTAAAAGATAAAGAGGTCATTGTGATGCGCGTCGATGGCAATACGGTGACGGAAGAAGGCCGTATTCTGGGTGACAGAAAGCAGCGTATTCGGGATGTGCGTGTCGGACCTGACGGCTACTTATATGTGTTAACCGATGAGTCCGACGGGCAGTTACTCAAGGTAAGTCCTGCAGCCACGCGTTAGGTCACCGGGATCATCACCACTTTGCGAAAAGCAGGGCGCTCGGTAAGCTGTTGATACCAGCGTTCCAGATTCGGGCGCGGCGTCCATTTCAGACCCACGTTCAGCAGGTTATAGACGAAAGGCGCAATAGCGATATCGCCGGTGCCAAAGTTATCCCCGGAGAACCACGGCTGGTGGGCCAGCGCATCATCAAGCAGCGCAAACAGGCTGTCACACTTTTCGATACCGGCTTCAATTGCCGCCCGATCGCGTTTTTCCGGCGGGGTTCTGACCAGTCCCATCAGGATCACGCGGTGCGCCGGGCTTAACGTCTGATTCGCCCAGTCCATCCATTTTTCGCCCTCCGCACGCCGCGCCGGATTATCAACCCATAGCCGGTTCTGGCCGTATTGCGCCGCCAGATAGCGGACAATGGCATTGGATTCCCACAATAACAGGTCGGTTTCATCATCTTTAAGCAGCGGCACCAGCCCATTAGGATTCATCGCCAGATAGTCGGCATCCTGGTTAACGCCGAATTTTCCGCCTGCCAGAATTTGATCGTATGGCAGTTCCAGCTCTTCAAGCGTCCACAACACTTTTTTAACATTAGTCGAGTTGTTCCGGCCCCACAGCGTAATCATATTAACCCCTTCCGTTTTATCAGGATGATGACAGTAATCGGCCTACCGTGAGATAAACCTAACATTTACACAATGGTCTGTAAAAAAATCGTTATGAAGGAAGCGTAACGGGATGTTATTGCATAAACTTTAAAAACTTTACCAAGTTACGGTTTCTTTAACGTCGTGAGTGCGTTATTACTCACCGCACTTATTACACGGTGGTGTGACGTGTGTTTTTGGAATGGATACTCGGGTGGTACTATGACGCAATACGCTTCTTCCCTTCGTAGCCTCGCGGCAGGTTCGGTTCTCTTATTCCTTTTCGCTTCGCCTGTAAAGGCAGAGGAACAAACGATCGCGCCGCCGGGCGTTGATGCGCGAGCCTGGATCTTAATGGATTACGCCAGCGGTAAAGTACTGGCGGAAGGCAACGCCGATGAGAAACTCGACCCTGCCAGTTTGACAAAAATTATGACCAGCTACGTGGTGGGCCAGGCGCTGAAGGCAGGGAAAATCAAGCTGACCGATATGGTGACGGTGGGCAAAGATGCCTGGGCGACGGGGAACCCGGCGCTACGTGGGTCGTCGGTGATGTTTCTGAAGCCAGGCGATCAGGTGTCGGTTGCGGATCTTAATAAAGGCATCATCATTCAGTCAGGTAATGATGCCTGTATCGCGCTTGCCGACTACGTCGCCGGAAGCCAGGAGTCCTTTATCGGCCTGATGAACGCCTATGCGAAACGACTGGGGTTAACCAATACAACCTTCCAGACGGTACACGGTCTTGATGCGCCAGGGCAGTTCAGTACCGCTCGCGATATGGCGTTGCTCGGCAAGGCCTTGATTCACGATGTGCCTGACGAATACGCCATTCATAAAGAGAAAGAATTTACTTTTAATAATATTCGTCAACCGAACCGCAACCGCCTGTTGTGGAGCACCAATCTGCATGTCGACGGCATGAAAACGGGGACAACGGCAGGGGCTGGATATAACCTTGTCGCCTCCGCCACCCAGGGCGATATGCGCCTGATCTCTGTCGTGCTGGGGGCGAAAACGGACCGTATTCGTTTTAATGAGTCAGAAAAACTGCTGACCTGGGGTTTCCGCTTCTTTGAAACGGTCACACCGATTAAACCTGACGCGACATTCGTGACGCAACGGGTCTGGTTTGGCGATAAGCGTGAGGTCAATTTGGGGGCGGGCGATGCGGGGTCTGTGACGATTCCGCGTGGGCAGCTTAAAAACCTGAAGGCCAGCTTTACGTTGAACGAACCACAGCTCACGGCGCCGTTGAAGAAAGGGCAGGTTGTCGGCACCATCGATTTCCAGCTTAACGGAAAATCCATTGAGCAACGCCCGTTAATGGTGATGGAAAACGTCGAGGAGGGGGGATTTTTCAGCCGGATGTGGGATTTTGTGCTGATGAAACTCCATCAGTGGTTTGGCAGTTGGTTCTCGTAAAATAACTCCGTTGCCGGGTGCGCGTCGCATCCGGCAACCTGCGGTTAATACATCAGAGTAATTTGTTGCGCTTTAGCGTAGGCCACAAAGGCCTCATCGGGACGGCGGTCGCTGATAATCGTATCAAAGCGTGATAATTCCCCCATCCGCGCCGGACGTACCTTGCCGAATTTACTGTGATCCACCACCAGTACATGGCACTGTGCCATCGTCATGGCCCAATGTTTTACCGGCAGCTCTTCCAGATTAAAGCAGGTAGCGCCTTTACTGGTATGAACGCCGGCGGCGGAATAAAACGCGATATCCGGACAAATATTGTTTAAGGTTTCATGGAAATCAAGCGGTTTGAAAATGGCGTTGCTGGCGTGAAACTCCCCGCCGCTGAGAATGGCGCGGCAATGTGGTTTGTCCTGCAGCGCCAGAAAGGTATTAAGTGAATAGCACACCGCCGTAAAGGGAAGGTCATTATCAATGGCTTCAATGATCCACGGCGTGGTGGTGCCACAGTCAATAAATACCGTCTGATGCGCTTGTACCAGGCCCGCAGCCAACTGAGCGGCTCGGCGTTTTTCTTCCACCAGACGAGATTTTTGATCGCTTAACAGATAATGACTGGCGCTGCGGGGCTCCAGTACGATATAGCCGCCCAGCAACACGACAGGCGCGCTTTTATGGTTCAGGTCGCGACGAATGGTCATTTCAGAGACGCCCAACAGGGTCGCGGCTTCTTTAAGATGAAGTTTATCGCTGCGTTTTAAGGCCTGCAGCAATTGACCAATACGCTCGTCGCGTCGCGTTTCCATAGTTCCCCTGGAGAGTTAAATAAGCGCTCCGCACCATACAGAGCGCTTAATATTACTCTTTTTTTCGCTGTTTAGTCACGTACCCAGCCTTTTCGAATGGGCAACGCGAAACAGAAACGGTAACAACGTTGCAGTGCCTGGTAGAGCGGCACGCCGTACCATTGCCAGATCAATTGCGCGCTCAGGCAGCCAAGCATCGCTACCAGCAGCGCGCCAATCATATCTAACGGCCAGTGTACGCCGAGATAGACGCGCGACCAGGCGATGGTAATAGCTATCGCCATCATCACGATGCCTGACCAGAGGCGGTGCCAGAACAAAAACGCCAGCGCAAAGGTAAAAATCACCGTACCGTGATCGCTGGGGAAAGAGTCATCGGCGGCATGATGCAGGAAGTTATAGCCGATATGATCGACAAACGGACGGTCGTGCGGGAAAAGGTGTCCCATTGTCCAGGAGACCGCCAGACTGATAATCAGCGCGATGCCGATTTTAACGATCAGCTGACGCTGGGCGCAGACCCGATCGCGGGGACCCCACAGCCAGAGTACAACGGCTAAGAGCGGGACGATGTTGATGACATCTTTGGCGATAAAGATAGCGAGCGAAATCGTCCACTGCGCGGAATCAGGCGTGGCGTTAATAAAATAAAACAGCGAGTTGTTAAGGTTTTCCAGCATAACATCCAGGCTCGGAACAATGAAATCAAAAGGGATAGCCAGCTCATCCCCGTGCAAACTGAGCATAAATGCAGCGTAACAGAGAGGAAAAGCAGTATTGTCTTATTTGGCGGCAACATGAAGAGATTTAAGACAATGGCATAAAATAACGTTGATGATAACGGCGCAAACTTAAATTAACCTTAAAGTATGCAAGCGCTAAGCGGCTTTCTGTAAAAATGTGCGCTATTTCCCTTGCAGCCTCATAATTCGCTATCTCAGTTCCCCGACTTTCATTACACTCTGCGCGGTTTTTATTGGCGAAGAGATGGTATGCAGAATCGTTTACAATCAGGCGGCAGGCTGGGACGTCAGGCGCTGCTTTTTCCTCTCTGTCTGGTGCTGTACGAGTTTTCTACTTATATTGGCAACGACATGATCCAGCCGGGTATGCTGGCGGTGGTTGAGCAGTATCAGGCGGGCCTGGACTGGGTTCCGACGTCCATGACCGCTTATCTGGCGGGCGGTATGTTCTTACAGTGGCTGCTTGGCCCGTTGTCTGACCGGATTGGCCGTCGTCCCGTGATGCTGGCGGGCGTCGTGTGGTTTATTGTCACCTGCCTGGCGACGTTACTGGCGAAAAACATCGAACAATTTACATTCCTGCGTTTTTTGCAAGGGATTAGCCTGTGTTTTATCGGCGCTGTAGGGTATGCCGCGATTCAGGAATCCTTTGAGGAAGCGGTGTGTATAAAAATTACCGCGCTGATGGCGAACGTGGCGTTAATCGCGCCGCTACTGGGACCACTGGTTGGGGCGGCATGGGTGCATGTTCTGCCGTGGGAGGGGATGTTTATTTTATTTGCCGCACTGGCCGCTATCGCCTTTTTCGGGCTACAGCGCGCAATGCCGGAGACCGCCACGCGGCGGGGCGAAACGCTGTCATTTAAGGCGCTGGGCCGGGATTATCGGCTGGTGATAAAAAACCGGCGATTCGTCGCAGGGGCGTTAGCGCTGGGATTTGTCAGCCTGCCGCTGTTGGCCTGGATTGCGCAGTCGCCGATTATCATCATTAGCGGCGAACAGCTCAGCAGCTATGAATATGGTCTGCTGCAGGTGCCCGTTTTTGGCGCGCTCATTGCCGGTAATCTGGTGTTAGCGCGTTTAACCTCCCGACGTACGGTTCGCTCGCTGATCGTGATGGGCGGCTGGCCTATCGTCGCGGGGCTGATCATCGCCGCGGCGGCGACGGTGGTTTCATCCCATGCTTATTTATGGATGACGGCGGGATTAAGCGTATACGCTTTTGGCATTGGGCTGGCGAATGCCGGACTGGTGCGTCTGACGCTCTTTTCCAGCGATATGAGTAAAGGAACGGTCTCGGCGGCGATGGGAATGCTACAAATGCTGATTTTTACCGTTGGCATTGAAGTCAGTAAACACGCCTGGTTAAGCGGCGGCAATGGGCTATTTAGCCTGTTTAATCTGGCAAACGGTATTCTTTGGCTACTGCTGATGCTGGTCTTCTTAAAAGATAAGCGGACGGGGAATTTGCAAACAGTCTGAGAGAGCGGCTACGCCTGATAAGCTTTCTGTTATCAGGCATAGAGAGGCATCCGCTAGACGTTGAACGGCGGCTCGTTGTTTAATACGCTGTCGATGATATCCAGCACGCCTTCCTGGTTGTTCGATCCGGCGCAGTATTTCGCCGCCGCCGCGACCGCTTCGCTGGCGTGCGACATGGCAAAACTAAACCCGGCCTGACGCAGCATCTCAATATCGTTGCCGCCGTCGCCGAATACCACCACTTCACTATCATGAATGCCCCAGCGCTGCTGTAACAGACGCAGGCCGTTGGCTTTATGCACGCCGGGAATTATTAAATCAATACTGCCATAGCCGGTATGAACGGGGACCATGATATCGCCAATGGCGTCGTGCAGCGCCGCCTGTACTTCCGGTATCCGTTCATCGGTAATATTAAGGCCGAATTTGAAAAAGACATCGTTGATGTTATTAAAATTATCCACAAACTCCAGACGATGATAATACATTGCCGCAACGGCTTTTAACGCATCGTCGTAGCGTTTCAGCGTGTAGGCGCTGTTTTTTCCACAGGCGATGATCTCCACATCGGCGCGTGTGAGCAGGTGTTCGACAACCGCCTGGAAGTCGGCTTTTGTCAGCTCGCCGTTAAAAATATCCTCGCCTTCGCTGACCACCCAGCCGCCGTTTTCCGCGACAAAAGCGATTTCGTGCGCAATGTCCGGAAAGAACGAGATTAACTGGTAATACTGGTTGCCGCTGGCCACGACAAAGCGAATGCCTTGCCGCTTCATTTGTTGGTATTGCGCCATAAACCGGTCACGGTTATAGGTTTTTTGATCGCTCAGAAACGTGCCGTCCATGTCGACGGCGATTAATTTAATACTCATGCGTTATGCTCCATCACCGGTTGCGGAGTCGATACAGGTTTGGCGACGGCCTTCGCCACCAGCGCCGCCAGAATAACCAGCGCCAGCACAACCATCATGGCGCTGCGTAATCCATAGTGCTCTCCCAGATAGCCCAACAGCGGCGGCCCGACCAAAAACGCCAGATAGCCGGTCGTGGCGACAACGCTCACGCGCGTCGGCGCGTCGGGACCGGTATCGCTGGCGGCGGAAATGGTCAGCGGGAAGCCGAGCGAAGCGCCCAAGCCCCAAAGAATGACCGAGACGCCGGCGACCCAGTCGCTATCGACAAAAATAATCAGGCCAATGCCCAGCGCTCCCATCAACGCGCTGGCGCGAACAACCGTCACCCGGCTATAGCGGTCAATAAACCAGCCGCCGGTAAAGCGGCCAACGGTCATACCTAGCGTGAAACCGGCGTAGATCAGAGAGCCGGAGGTTGGGCTAAAACCGTGTCCGTCTACCATCAGTAGCGGCAGCCAGTCATTCGCAGAGCCTTCGGCGAATGCCATTGCCAGCACCACCACGCCAATAAGCAAAAGCTGGATGTCCCGATAAAAAGGTAATCCTTTTTCCTGAAGGTGAGAATCTTCCGATGCGTTTTTACCCGTACCGTCAGGGATCGCCCGAATGGCGATAAAAATGGGCGCGATCGCCACGGCAGCCGCGAGGATGATATGGATGTTAGCTGGGACGCTTAATGCGGTTAACGCCATGCCGACACCAGCGCCCGCCAGCGTGCCGAAACTGTAGAAACCATGCATCATCGGCAGAACGGTTTTATTCAGCTCGCGTTCGACCGCCGCGCCTTCGACATTAATCGCCACTTCGGCGGCGCCAAAACTGGCGCCGAAAACAGCTAATCCAAGGGCAAAAATCAGCGGCGAGGCGCACCACAGCGCGACGCTAAGAATAACCATCCCGGTTACTGCGCAGGTCATCGTCGTGCGAATAACCTTTCGGGTGCCAAATCGTTTCACCAGCCAGGCGGAACAAAGAATACCGCTCATTGAACCGATAGAAAGCCCGAATAAGACCGCCCCCATTTCCGCGGTAGAGACGGAAAGAATATCCCGAATAGCAGGCGTTCGGGTTGCCCAGGAGGCCATCAGCAGTCCGGGTAAAAAGAAGAACATAAACAGCGCCCAGGTACGGCGTTTTAAGGCGTTACGTGAGGAGAGGACGGTCATAGCGTCAGGCCAGAAAATAGAAGCGAGAGGTAAACATTAGCAAGCTTGTGTACATTTGTACATATCGTCGTCATACTTCGTTGTGCAGACAGTTTTTACTGTCTGTTTTTTCAGCGTAAGCGGCAGGCTACTATAGCCTGCATCCTGAATGAGATGTGGAACTCATCATGAAAGAAAATGCCGTAAGACGCGCCAATGATCCTAAGCGACGGGAAAAAATAATTCAGGCCACACTGGAAGCGGTAAAGACCTATGGCGTTCATGCCGTGACGCACCGGAAAATCGCCGCTATCGCTCAGGTGCCGCTTGGCTCGATGACCTACTATTTTGCCGGTATGGATGCGTTATTGAGTGAAGCTTTTACACTTTTCACCGAGAACATGTCTCGTCAATACCAGGACTTTTTTGCGCAGGTGACGGATGCGGAGGGGGCGTGCCAGGCGATAACGGAAATGATTTACGGCTCGCAGGTTACGACGCCGGATAATATGGCGTTAATGTATCAGTTATATGCCTATGCCAGCGATAAGCCAGCGTTAAAAATAGTCATGCAAAACTGGATGCAGCGTAGCCAGAATACGCTGGCGCAGTGGTTTGACGCGCAGACCGCCCGCGCGCTGGATGCGTTTATCGAGGGGATGACGCTGCATTTTGTAACGGATCGAACGCCGCTGGCGCGTGAAGCGATTTTACAGATGGTAAAGCGAATCGCCGGAGCGTCAATGTCGTGTCACTCTGCGTCGGGCAACAAAAAACCCACCAACCTTGAACCGAAATGGCGGGGTTGATGGGCTCCACAAAATGGGGACATCAAAGAAAAGCAGTGGCAATAGGTATGACTGATGCTTTAACGAAAAGTTCGACCTATTGGCAAAATTTTTTCACTTAAAGGCAAACTTCAGTTTTATCCTAACCCCGGCCAGATGATGACAATAAGCGTCCCCGCCAGCGTTAGCAGAACGTTGGCGATAGCGTAAGTCCCCGCATAACCCAGCGCTGGAATATTGCTGCGCGCCGTATCGCTAATGATTTCCATCGCCGGGGCGCAGGTACGCGCGCCCATCATGGCGCCGAACAGCAGCGCCCGGTTCATGCGCAGCACATAAGCGCCAAACAAGAAGCAGATCACCACCGGTACCAGGCTGACGACAAGCCCGGCGATCAGCATTTGTCCGCCGACCGCGCCCAGACCGTTGCTGATACCGCTGCCAGCGCTTAAACCAACGCCTGCCATAAATACCATCAAGCCGAATTCTTTCACCATGTTAAGCGCGCCCTGCGGAATATAACCAAAGGTAGGATGGTTAGCGCGCAGGAAACCGAGCATGATCCCGGCGAACAGCAATCCAGCCGCGTTGCCGATGCCGAAACTAAAATTGCTGAACTGGAAGGTAATCATCCCGATCATTAACCCGATGATAAAAAAAGCGCAGAAGGCGAGCAGGTCCGTCACCTGGCTATGGATCGAAATAAAACCAATGCGATCGGCGATGGTTTTTACGCGTCTGGCGTCGCCGCTCACCTGTAACACGTCGCCTTTATTCAGCACGACGTTATCGTCGATAGGCATTTCGATCTGGCTGCGGATGACGCGGTTAAGGAAGCAGCCATGATCGGTCAGCTTGAGCTGAGCGAGGCGGCGACCGACCGCATTGTGGTTTTTCACCACAATTTCTTCCGTCACGATGCGCATATCAAGCAGATCGCGATCAAACACTTCCTTACCATTACGGAAGCTGGGATCGAGCCTGGCGTGCGCGTCCGGATAGCCGACCAGCGCAATCTCATCGCCCATTTGCAGCACCGCATCGCCATCCGGGTTCGCCAGAATACCGTTACGGCGAATACGTTCGATATAGCAGCCTGTCTGACGGTAAATACCCAGCTCGCGCAGGTTTTTGCCGTCAGTCCAGGCCACCAGCTCCGGGCCAACCCGATAGGCGCGGATAACCGGCAAATAAACCTTGCGATTAGCATCGGTATCCAGACCGCGCTCGCGAGCAATTTGCTGGGCGCTGGTTTGCAAATCCTGATGCTGCAGTTTAGGCAAGTAGCGCGCGCCCACGATCAGACTGACCAACCCAATCAGATAGGTCAGGGCATAGCCCAGGCTCAGATTATCAAGAGCGGAGGAG
Organism: Salmonella sp. A1325; assembly: GCF_056991255.1. Lineage (NCBI taxonomy): Bacteria > Pseudomonadati > Pseudomonadota > Gammaproteobacteria > Enterobacterales > Enterobacteriaceae > Salmonella > Salmonella sp. A1325. The sequence continues at coordinate 104,143 of NZ_JAMLWO010000007.1, forward strand.
AGTTGCGTGCTGGCGATACCGGAATGTCGCAGGGTATCGCCTGCGCCAACCAGCACGGGCGTGGATGTCATTGAGCCGGCCAGCATACCGGCCGTCAGGCCGATATCCCAGCCGAAAAGCTTACCAAGGCCTAAGGCGATTAGCAGAGCGCTACCGACCATGACCAGGGCAAGCATCAGATAATTTTTACCGTCGCGAAAAAAAATCGAAAAAAAGTTGGGGCCAGCCTCGACGCCGACACAAAAAATAAACAGCATAAATCCCAGATTTAGCGCGTCGGTGTTAATACTAAAGTGTTGCTGCCCTAATAATAGAGAGACCACTAAAACGCCAATGGAATTACCAAGTTGGACTGAACCCAGACGTAACTTGCCAAGACACAGGCCAAGAGCCAGGACCACAAATAATAACAGGATGTAATTCCCATTTAACAAATCTGCGACGTTTATATTCACGGAGACTAACTTCTTGTTTACGAGTAAGCTGTTGAAAGAAATGGTAATTTACGCTACTGTTTTTATCATGAATTAAGGGTGCAATCGTATTGCATACAGCATCCAAATAAAAACAACACAACAATATATCCTGCTAGTTTAATCTTATTGCGTACTAACGGCTATAAGAATCGTGCAGGTGTGTTTTTGGCATGGAATGCCACATGACTTTATCTGACTGGATGCCTCACGGCGGAAAGCGTGTTCGATAGAGAGTGTCAGGAGGAACGATTGAAACATAAACACGGGTGGGCAAGCGTTGTCTGCTGCTTTGTACTCTTTATTGTGGTGTGTCTTTCATTAACTATGCATGTACAAGGCGCTTTTCGCGCGGCAGGGCATCCTGAGATTGGACTGTTATTTTTTACGTTACCTGGCGCGGTGGCCAGTTTTTGTTCTCACCGACGCGAGGTGATCCGACCGCTGATCGGGGCGATGCTGGCGGCACCGTTTTGCCTGGTGTTAATGCGCGTGGTATTTATGCCTACCCGATCGTTTTGGCAAGAACTGGCGTGGTTATTTAGCGCCGTATTCTGGTGTGCGTTAGGCGCGCTCTGCTATTTGTTTATTAGCAGCCTGTTTAGCCACCGGCGAAAAAAACGCCGATAGCGCCCTCCGGTAGAGGGCGTTGCCAGAGCAATCAGGCGAAAAGATTCAGATTTTCTTTTGCCCATGCTTCAAAATCCGTACAGCCGCCGATATGTTTTTGATCGACAAAAATCTGCGGTACGGTTTCTACAGGTTTACCTACGGTTTTTTCCAAATCCGCTTTAGTAATGCCTTCGGCATGGATATCAATATAGCGGTAGTTGAAATCGTCGCGTTCTTTGCTCAGTTTTTCCGCCAACTCTTTTGCACGCACGCAATAAGGGCACCCTGGGCGGCCAAAAATAACAGTAAACATATCTCTCCTCGAACATAAAGCCAGACGGCGAACAGGTGTTATCATGCCGCGATTTACGGCAGATGAAAAGCAGGTTACGCCTGTTCCTTTGATAACCCAGGGCTATATCTGTTAAGCACGCCGGACCAGAACGTTCTACACTGTGCGTCAGTTAACCGGGAGGCTTGATATGCGCACGATTGGCGTGTTACCCAAAAGCGTACTGATACTGGAATACCTCGGTATGATTTTGCTGGCGCTTGCTCTGCTATCGCTTAATCATTACCTTACGCTGCCCGCGCCGTTCAATACGCCGCTGGCTGGCGTATTGATGGTTTTCCTGGGCGTCGTGTTGATCCTCCCCGCCGCGGTGGCGATGATGTGGCGTATTGCGCAGTTACTGGCGCCGCAGTTGATGAAACGTCCACCCGACATTTCTTCCCGTTCAGATAGAGAAAAGCATAATGAGTCCGACCATTGAACTTCTTTGTGGCCATCGTTCTATTCGCCATTTTACCGATGAACCCGTGACTGACGCGCAGCGAGAGGCCATTATTGCCGCCGCGCGCAGCACGTCCAGTTCCAGTTTTTTACAGTGCAGCTCTATTATCCGTATTACCGATCGGGCGCTGCGCGAGGCGTTAGTACCCCTGACGGGCGGGCAAAAGCATGTGGCGCAGGCCGCTGAGTTCTGGGTATTTTGCGCCGATTTTAATCGTCATTTGCAGATCTGTCCTGACGCGCAGTTGGGGCTTGCCGAACAACTGCTGCTCGGTGTCGTCGATACGGCGATGATGGGGCAAAATGCGCTGACGGCGGCGGAATCACTGGGGTTAGGCGGCGTGTATATCGGCGGCATCCGTAACAATATTGAGTCTGTTACCGAACTATTAAAATTGCCGAAGCATGTATTGCCGCTCTTTGGCCTGTGTTTGGGATGGCCTGCGGATAATCCGGATCTGAAACCGCGCCTGCCTGCCGAGCTTGTGGTTCATGAGAACCAGTATCAACCGCTTGATGAAAAGCTGCTGGCGCGCTATGACGAGCAGTTGGCTGAGTATTATCTGACCCGCGGCAGTAATACGCGACGCGATACCTGGAGCGATCATATCCGTCGCACCCTGATTAAAGAAAATCGCCCATTTATCCTTGAATATTTGCATAAACAGGGCTGGGCGACGCGCTAAAACCTGCGGGCCAGTGTATGATACGCGGGCTTTTCAGGGTTTTCAGCGAGGTGCAGGGTGAAAATTGCCATATTGTCCAGGGATGGAACGCTCTATTCTTGCAAACGTCTGCGCGAAGCGGCGATGCGGCGCGGCCATCTGGTCGAGATACTCGATCCTCTTTCCTGCTATATGAATATTAATCCGGCAGCGTCGTCGATCCATTACAAGGGGCGTCGTCTGCCCCATTTTGACGCTGTTATTCCCCGTATTGGTTCGGCCATTACCTTTTATGGTACCGCTGCGCTACGTCAGTTTGAGCTACTGGGTAGCTATCCGCTGAATGAATCCGTCGCCATTACCCGCGCGCGCGATAAGCTGCGATCGCTACAACTTCTGGCGCGCCAGGGGATCGATCTCCCCATTACCGGGATCGCCCATTCGCCGGATGATACCAGCGATCTTATTAAGATGGTTGGCGGGGCGCCGCTGGTCGTGAAGCTGGTAGAAGGCACGCAAGGGATCGGCGTGGTATTGGCGGAGACGCGTCAGGCTGCTGAAAGCGTTATTGATGCGTTTCGGGGGCTGAATGCCCATATTTTGGTTCAGGAATACATTGCCGAAGCTAAAGGATGCGATATTCGTTGTCTGGTCGTCGGCAATGAGGTTGTGGCGGCGATTGAGCGGTGCGCGAAAGCCGGTGATTTTCGCTCCAATCTTCATCGCGGCGGGGTGGCCAGCATCGCGACGATCACGCCCCGTGAACGGGATATCGCCATCAAAGCCGCACAGACGCTGGGGCTGGATGTGGCGGGCGTCGATATTTTACGCGCCGCGCGCGGGCCGCTGGTGATGGAGGTGAATGCCTCGCCGGGACTGGAAGGTATCGAAAAGACCACGGGCGTGGATATCGCGGGGCGAATGATTCAGTGGATAGAACGTCACGCTACGCCTGAATTTTGCCTTAAAATCGGCGGCTAATCGCAATCATGGATTCCGCCGTAGTACGAAGCACGCTTTTTGCGTAAGCTGTGCCGGTAATTTTTTCATCGTCATCGTAAGAGGTAGCACATTATTATGATATCACTGGTCGTTCCCACTCTGGATACGTTGCGTCAATGGCTCGACGACCTGGGCATGAATTTCTTCGAATGTGATACCTGCCAGGCGCTGCATTTGCCGCATATGCAGAATTTTGACGGCGTCTACGATGCTAAAATCGATTTGGTGGACAACACCGTTCTTTTTTCCGCGATGGCGGAGGTCAGGCCTTCCGCGTTGCTGCCGCTGGCGGCCGATCTCTCTGCTATTAACGCCAGTTCGTTGACGGTAAAAGCTTTTCTCGATATGCAGGATGATAATCTGCCAAAACTGGTTGTGTGCCAGTCTTTATCCGTTATGCAAGGCGTCACCTACGAACAGTTCGAATGGTTTGTTCGCCAAAGTGAAGAGCAGATTTCTATGGTGATCCTTGAGGCCGGGGCGCATCAGCTTCTGTTTAACGCGGAAGAAGACGCGCAAAAAACCAGCGCGGTTGACCATTTTCTTCACTGATCCCTCCCGATAATCAGGCAGTCGCTGCCAGCGCGGCTGCTGTTTACGTTTTTTTATGCTGCCGTTAACCTTTATTTAAAGAATTATTCACCTCCTTTCTGACCATTTCGCTTTATCACATAGACAAAACCTGCATAAAAAATTGATAAAAGGCGTTTTTTAATCTGGGCTATAGCCTCAAACCTTAGCTAAAGTTATTCTTGCGAAGCTTCTATAGCGAGCTTGATGGCAGGGAGGGCGACCTCTCTTCTTCATTTGTATCAAATGAAAAGGTATGCACATTTCAGGCATGTTTTAGACCACGCCTAATGGGTTCATTTGTTAACGGATTTCAGAAGGAAAGCGATGATGACCGCCTTAAAGAAAAAATGGCTATCGGGTCTGGTTGCGGGTGCTCTGATGGTCGTCTCTGTCGGCACGCTCGCTGCCGAACAAAAAACGCTGCACATTTATAACTGGTCAGATTATATCGCGCCGGACACGGTGGCGAACTTTGAAAAAGAGACCGGGATTAACGTTATCTATGATGTCTTTGACTCTAACGAAGTGCTGGAAGGCAAGTTAATGGCAGGCAGCACCGGGTTCGATCTGGTGGTGCCATCGGCCAGTTTTCTTGAGCGCCAGCTCACCGCGGGCGTTTTTCAGCCGCTGGATAAAAGCAAACTTCCCGGCTGGAAAAACCTCGATCCTGAACTGCTGAAACTGGTAGCGAAGCACGATCCTGACAACAAATACGCCATGCCCTATATGTGGGCCACGACGGGCATTGGCTATAACGTTGATAAAGTGAAAGCGGTGCTGGGGGATGATGCGCCAGTGAATAGCTGGGATTTAGTCCTCAAGCCGGAAAATCTGGAGAAGCTAAAAAGCTGCGGCGTCTCTTTCCTTGATGCGCCTGAAGAAATTTTTGCCACCGTGCTGAATTATCTGGGTAAAGATCCGAATAGCAGCAAAGCGGATGACTACACCGGCCCGGCAACCGATCTGTTGTTGAAGCTACGGCCAAACATTCGCTATTTCCACTCCTCGCAATACATTAACGATCTGGCTAATGGCGATACCTGTGTGGCCATCGGCTGGGCGGGCGATGTCTGGCAGGCCGCTAACCGGGCGAAAGAGGCGAAAAATGGCGTCAATATCTCTTTCTCGATCCCCAAAGAGGGGGCAATGGCGTTTTTTGATGTGTTTGCCATGCCGGCTGACGCCAAAAATAAAGACGAGGCCTACCAGTTCCTTAATTATCTGCTGCGCCCTGATGTGATTGCTCATATTTCCGATCACGTTTTCTACGCCAATGCGAATAAAGAGGCGACGGCGCTGGTCAGCCAGCAGGTGCGCGATAACCCGGGAATTTATCCGCCGGCGGATGTGCGGGCCAAGTTGTTTACCTTGAAAGTGCAGGAGCCGAAGATTGATCGCGTCCGCACCCGCGCATGGACGAAGGTGAAAAGCGGTAAGTAATTTATTAACGGTATGGCCTGATAAGCGTGCGCTATCGGGCATTCCACCGTTTGTATCGTTTGATTGTGTTATGCCGGAGAGCGCCTTGTGAATGATGTCCCCCACCGCCCGCAGGTGAAAACCCGTAAAGCGCTGACGCCGCTTCTGGAAATTCGCAACCTGACGAAGTCATTCGACGGGCAACATGCTGTCGATGATGTCAGTCTGACTATCTATAAAGGCGAGATTTTTGCCCTGCTGGGCGCGTCAGGTTGTGGAAAATCGACTCTGCTACGGATGCTGGCAGGTTTTGAACCGCCGAGCAGCGGGCAAATTATGCTCGACGGCGTCGATCTGGCGCATGTTCCGCCGTATCAGCGTCCGATTAATATGATGTTTCAGTCCTATGCGTTGTTTCCGCATATGACGGTAGAGCAGAACATCGCTTTTGGTCTGAAGCAGGACAAACTGCCGAAGGCGGAGATTACCAGCCGCGTCAATGAAATGCTGGGTCTGGTGCACATGCAGGAGTTTGCGAAACGTAAGCCGCATCAGCTTTCCGGCGGTCAGCGTCAGCGCGTGGCCCTGGCGCGCAGTCTGGCGAAACGTCCTAAGCTGCTCTTGTTGGATGAACCGATGGGCGCGCTGGATAAAAAATTACGCGACCGGATGCAGCTTGAAGTGGTGGATATCCTTGAGCGCGTCGGCGTGACCTGCGTCATGGTGACGCACGATCAGGAAGAAGCGATGACGATGGCGGGGCGCATTGCCATCATGAACCGTGGAAAATTTGTGCAAATTGGCGAACCGGAGGAGATTTACGAGCATCCGACGACCCGCTACAGCGCCGAATTTATCGGATCGGTAAATGTTTTTGAGGGCTTACTGAAAGCGCGTGAAGAGGATGGTCTGGTCATTGACGCACCTGGTTTGGTTCATCCGTTAAAAGTCGATGCAGATGCCTCTGTCGTTGATAATGTGCCGGTATATGTGGCGCTACGTCCGGAAAAAATCATGCTGTGTGAGTCGCCGCCTGCCGATGGCTATAATTTCGCCGTCGGCGAAGTGGCGCATATTGCGTATCTCGGCGATCTGTCTATTTATCATGTGCGGCTAAAAAGCGGGCAGATGATCAGCGCTCAACTGCAGAATGCGCACCGTTACCGGAAAGGGTTACCGACCTGGGGCGATGAAGTGCGTTTGTGCTGGGAAGCGGATAGCTGCGTGGTCCTGACGGTATAAGGGGGAAACATGAGCACACTTGAACCTCCGGCACGCATCAGTAAACCTGGCGGCGCGGCGCTATGGTTGGCGCGAATGCAAATGAAATATGGGCGTAAGCTGGTTATTGCTTTGCCTTATATCTGGCTCATTCTACTGTTTTTACTGCCGTTTCTTATCGTCTTTAAGATAAGTCTGGCGGAAATGGCGCGGGCGATCCCGCCGTATACCGATCTGCTGGAATGGGCTGACGGTCAGTTGTCGATTACGCTCAATCTCGGTAATTTTTTGCAACTGACCGACGATCCGCTCTATTTCGAAGCCTATCTGCAATCGTTACAAATTGCCGGCATTTCCACAATCTGCTGCCTGCTGCTGGGCTACCCGCTGGCGTGGGCGGTGGCGCACAGCAAGCCCTCCACGCGCAATATCCTGCTGCTGTTGGTGATCCTGCCCTCGTGGACGTCTTTTTTAATACGCGTCTATGCCTGGATGGGCATTTTGAAAAACAACGGTGTGCTGAACAATGTGTTGCTGTGGCTAGGGATTATCGATCAGCCGCTGACGATCCTGCACACTAACCTGGCCGTCTATATCGGCATTGTTTATGCGTATCTGCCGTTTATGGTTCTGCCCATTTATACCGCGTTGACGCGCATTGATTATTCGCTGGTGGAAGCGTCGTTGGATCTCGGCGCCCGACCGCTGAAAACGTTTTTTAGCATCATTGTCCCGCTCACCAAAGGCGGAATCATCGCTGGCTCGATGCTGGTTTTTATCCCGGCGGTGGGCGAATTCGTGATCCCGGAACTGCTTGGCGGGCCGGACAGTATCATGATTGGTCGCGTCCTGTGGCAGGAGTTTTTCAATAACCGCGACTGGCCGGTGGCTTCTGCGGTCGCCATTATTATGTTGCTGCTGCTGATAGTACCGATCATGTGGTTCCATAAACATCAGCAAAAAAGTGTGGGGGAGCACGGATGAATAACTTACCGGTCGTTCGCTCGCCCTGGCGCATTCTGATTCTGGTGCTGGGGTTTACTTTTCTCTATGCGCCGATGTTAATGTTGGTGATTTACTCGTTTAACAGTTCGAAGCTGGTGACGGTGTGGGCGGGATGGTCGACGCGCTGGTATGGCGAGCTCTTTCGGGATTCCGCCATGATGAGCGCAGTGGGACTAAGCCTGACAATTGCCGCCTGCGCGGCGACGATGGCGGTGGTGCTCGGTACTATCGCTGCGGTGGTGATGGTGCGATTTGGACGATTTCGCGGCGCAAACGGCTTTGCGTTTATGATCACCGCGCCGCTGGTGATGCCGGATGTGATTACCGGGCTGTCGCTGCTGCTACTGTTTGTCGCGCTCGGTCATGCTATCGGCTGGCCCTCCGATCGCGGAATGCTGACCATCTGGTTGGCGCACGTCACTTTCTGTACCGCCTATGTGGCAGTGGTGATCGCTTCGCGATTACGCGAACTGGATCGTTCGATTGAAGAGGCGGCGATGGATCTTGGCGCGGCGCCGTTGAAGGTCTTTTTTGTCATTACGTTACCGATGATCATGCCAGCGGTGATCTCGGGCTGGCTGTTGGCCTTTACGCTCTCCCTTGACGATCTGGTGATTGCCAGCTTCGTTTCCGGTCCCGGCGCCACCACGCTACCGATGCTGGTTTTCTCCAGTGTGCGCATGGGCGTGAACCCGGAAATCAACGCGCTGGCGACGTTAATCCTCGGTGTGGTAGGAATCGTCGGATTTATTGCCTGGTACCTGATGGCGCGAGCGGAAAAACAGCGGATTCGCGATATCCAGCGTGCAAGACGCGGCTGAAGCCACTAAAATCTTCCACTATGGCAATGCGTTGCCGCGCGGGTCGCGGCATCATTTTCAGGGAAGACATTCATTGGGATTTATAAAGCAATCAACCTCATCACATGCCCGTTTAAATGTGCCTACGCTGGTGCAGGTTGCGGCTATGGCGATTATTTTGATTCGCGGTCTCGATGTGCTGATGATTATGAATACCCTCGGCATACGTGGGATGGGCGAGTTTATTCATCGCAGTGTGCAGACGTGGAGCTTAACCCTGGTCTTTCTGGCAAGCTTAGTGCTGGTCTTTGTTGAAATTTATTGTGCGTTTTCGCTGGTGAAAGGCCGTAGCTGGGCGCGCTGGGTGTACCTGGCGACACAAATTATTGTGAGTGGGTATCTGTGGGCGGCGTCGTTAGGCTACGGGTATCCGGAGTTGTTTAGCATCGCGGGAGAATCGAAGCGTGATATCCTGCATTCCCTGGTCATGCAAAAACTCCCCGATCTTTTAATTCTGTTTCTGCTGTTTATTCCCGCTCCCAGCCGTCGGTTCTTCCGGCTGCAATAATGTGTATAATCGTCGCCCCGGATAATATGAAGGTTTTTTGGTATGCAGTGCGCACTCTATGACGCGGGTCGCTGCCGTTCCTGTCAATGGATTACGCAGTCGGTTAACGAACAACTTTCCGCAAAAACAGCCGATTTACATCGTTTGCTGACCGGGCTGCCTGTTGAACAGTGGTGCGCGCCGATTGGCGGCCCGGAACAGCATTTCCGCAACAAAGCGAAAATGGTCGTGAGCGGTAGTGTAGAAAAACCGCTCTTCGGGATGCTGCATCGCGACGGTACGCCAGTCGATCTTTGCGGCTGCCCGCTGTATCCCGCCTCCTTTGCCCCCGTATTCAGCGCGCTAAAACCTTTTATTGCCCGTGCCGGACTCACGCCTTATAACGTGGCGCGAAAACGTGGCGAACTGAAATACCTGTTGCTGACGGAAAGTCAGTTCGATGGCGGCATGATGCTACGCTTCGTGTTGCGTTCAGAAACCAAACTTACGCAACTTCGCGCAGCGTTACCGTGGCTGCGTGCGCAACTGCCGCAGCTCAGGGTGATCACCGCAAATATTCAGCCGGTACATATGGCGATTATGGAAGGGGAGACGGAAATCTATCTGACGGATCAGCAGGCGCTGGCGGAACGTTTTAACGATGTGCCGCTGTGGATTCGTCCGCAAAGTTTCTTTCAGACCAACCCTACGGTCGCCAGCCGATTATATGCAACGGCGCGCGACTGGGTAGGGCAACTGCCGGTACGCCATATGTGGGATCTTTTTTGCGGAGTGGGCGGATTCGGCCTGCACTGCGCGACGCCGCAGATGCAATTAACCGGTATTGAGATCGCGCCGGAGGCGATTGCCTGCGCGAAGCAATCCGCTGCCGAGCTAGGATTGACCCGCCTTCATTTCCAGGCGCTGGATTCCACCCAATTCGCCACCGCACAAGGCGAAACGCCCGACCTGGTATTGGTGAATCCTCCCCGCCGCGGCATTGGCAAGCCGTTGTGCGATTACCTTGCACAAATGGCGCCGCGTTTTATCATTTATTCGAGCTGTAACGCGCAGACGATGGCGCAGGATATTCGTCATCTGCCGAACTACCGTATTCAACGTGTTCAGCTTTTCGATATGTTCCCGCATACCGCGCATTATGAAGTGTTAACATTGCTTTGCAGGCTGTAGCGCCAAAAGCCAGACATACAAAATATCTATATTAACTATCTAATTATCCATAAATAATAATAACCATGATCGATCGATAAAAAACTCCGATCGATCATGGTTATATATTAACCTATTTTTGCAAATCAAATCACAAATAATCACTTAAATCTTTTAATGACTAATTTTGATTATTACAGTGCGTGTAAGGCAAAATTAGACAAGGTGGTTTATCGGGTAAATTTCAATAGCATCAGCGAAGCAATACGTAACGTCAGTAAAGGGGTCAATCATGACAACGAATAGGCACGCTTATGGAGGGCGTTCAGACGATGTTTGCCAAATTTATAGATGTTATTCAAACGTTTTTAACTGAACCGGCAATATTAATTGGGATATTAGTCGGTGTTGGCTATGCGCTGGATAAAAAGACGCCTATAAAAATTATCACCGGTATGATCAGCGCGATGGTCGGTTTGATGATGGTGTTATTTGGCGGCTTTCAATTTTCAGCCACTTTTAAACCGGTTGCAGAGGCAGTCAGCAAGGCTTATGGCGTGCATGGATACTTAATGGATTCATATGCCATGAAAGCCGCGACGCAAATAGCGCTGGGCGATAATTTCGGCTATGTAGGATACGTTTTTGTACTGGCGTTTTTTACTAACCTGTTATTAGTTTTATTTGGCCGTTATACCGGCGCAAAAGGTATATTTCTTACCGGTAATACCGGGGTCTCTCATTCACAGGCAGTACTGTGGTTAATCGTCTTCTGGCTGGGGTTCGGTTGGGTACAATCCATTGTGATTGCCGGGGTATTGACCGGGGTCTTTTGGGCGTTTTCAACTACGCTTATTGTTAAACCCATCGCCAAAGTGACCAATAACGCCGGTTTTACCATTGCGCATAACCAGATGCTGGGACTGTGGTTTTTCTCGAAATTCGCGCATAAATTCGGCGATCCGGAAAAGCATGACGCCGAAAACCTGAAACTTCCCGGTTGGTTAGCCATTTTTAACCACAACGTGACGGCAATCGCCATTGTGATGACGCTCTTCGTTGGCGGTTTTCTATTGGCGACAGGGATCGATAACGTACAGTTAATGGCGAAAGGCAAACCCTGGTATATCTATATCATCAATCTGGGCCTGCAATTCTCTATGTATATGGTCATCTTGCTGCAGGGCGTGCGGATGATGGTAGGCGAAATTAACGGTTCGTTTAAAGGATGGCAGGATCGCTTTATTCCTAACGCTATACCGGCTGTGGATGTTGCTGCTTTATTACCTTTTTCGCCGAACGCGGCCACGCTGGGATTCGTCTTTTGTACCTTCGGCACGATTTTTTCCATGGGCATTCTGCTGCTCATCCATAGCCCTATTATGGTATTGCCTGGTTTTGTTCCGCTCTTCTTTTCCGGCGGTCCCATCGGCGTATTAGCCAACCGAATGGGGGGATATCGTTCCGTTATTATTTGTACTTTCCTGTTAGGGATTATTCAGACTTTCGGTACGGTATGGGCCATTCCTTTAACCGGGCTGGCAAAAGAAGGTGTGGGCTGGACGGGAATATTTGACTGGGCGACTCTGTGGCCTGCGATTTGTGAATTACTGAAATTTATTGCTTCAACGTTCCATCTTGGTCCTTATTCCATTTAATTGATTCGGTTTATATAAAGGATTTTATTATGAAAGATTCTGTAAATATTTTATTCGTATGCGGTTATGGTGTAGGCAGTAGCGTAATGTTACAGACTGTGGTTAAAAAAGCGTTAGCAAAATATGACTTCTCTTTTGATATGGAGCATACGGCAGCGGGAGAGGTCGGTGGATTTACCGACTGGGCAGATATTTATGCGATTTCAAAAAAATTGCTTGATGTCGTTAGCCTCGATCCTAAACACGGACAATATCTCATTCCCATTGAAAATATCATGGATGGCGAATCAATAGGTAAACAGATTTACGATGTGGTAGAGAAAAATTTTCCGCACCTGCTCAACAAATGAGGCTGAGTCATGAAAGCGATTATTCTGCTGTTTGACAGCCTGAATAAAAACTATTTGCCGCCCTATGGTGATTTGCTAACGAAAGCGCCTAACTTTCAACGCCTGGCGGCACATGCCGCCACCTTTGACAATAGTTATGTCGGCAGTATGCCCTGTATGCCAGCCCGTCGGGAACTGCACACCGGGCGCTATAATTTCCTGCATCGTGAGTGGGGCCCGCTGGAACCCTTTGATGATTCCATGCCGGAATTATTGAAAAAAGCGGGGATCTACACCCATCTTATCAGCGATCATCTGCATTACTGGGAAGACGGCGGCGGTAATTACCATAACCGCTATAGCTCCTGGGACGTAGTACGCGGTCAGGAGGGCGATCACTGGAAGGCGAGCGTTGGCGAGCCGCCCATTCCGGAAGTACTGCGCGTTCCACAAAAACAAACCGGAGGCGGCGTTTCCGGGCTATGGCGTCATGACTGGGCGAACCGCGAATACATCCAGCAGGAAGCCGATTTTCCCCAGACGAAAGTTTTTGACGCCGGGTGCGATTTTATCCATAAAAATCATGCCGAAGATAACTGGTTATTGCAGGTTGAGACGTTCGATCCGCATGAGCCGTTTTATACCACCGAGGAATATTTATCGCTCTATGACGATGAGTGGCAAGGCCCGCATTATGACTGGCCGCGCGGCAAAGTCAGTGAAAGCGAGGAGGCGATAGCGCATATTCGCTGTCGTTATCGGGCCCTGGTTTCCATGTGCGACCGCAATCTGGGACGTATCCTTGATCTGATGGATGAACACGATCTCTGGCGCGATACGATGCTGATTGTCGGTACCGATCACGGCTTCTTGCTGGGGGAGCACGGTTGGTGGGCTAAAAATCAAATGCCCTATTATAACGAGGTGGCGAATAACCCGCTGTTTATCTGGGACCCGCGCAGCGCGGTATGCGGAGCGCGACGGCAGTCGCTGGTGCAGATGATTGACTGGGCGCCAATGCTACTGGATTATTTTCAACAACCTATTCCCGCAGATATGCAGGGCCAACCGCTGGCGAAAGTCATTGCCAGTGATGAACCCGTCAGGGAAGGCGCTCTGTTTGGCGTGTTTAGCGGACATGTTAATGTTACCGACGGACGCTATGTTTATATGCGGGCCGCGCAGCCGGGGCGTGAGCATGACATTGCGAACTACACGTTAATGCCGATCAAGATGAATGCGCGTTATGATGTGGATGAACTGGGAAAATTATCTCTGGCACCTCCGTTTAACTTTACTAAAGGGCTTCAGGTATTACGTATTCCGGCCAGGGAAAAATATAAAGGTGTGAATAGCTTTGGTCATCTCTTGTTTGATCTCAGAGATGATCCGCAGCAGCAACATCCTATTCATGATGAGGCCATCGAAGCAAGGATGATCAACTTACTTATCCGTTTGATGAAAGAAAATGATGCTCCGGCGGAGCAGTATCGCCGTCTGGGTCTGGATGTTATCTAAAAACGTAACAATGTTGTAAGCCGGGTACGCGTTAGCGTCACCCGGCAAGTATTAGTCCGAATCGCCTGTTGATGCAGGCGTTTGAGACTGATGACAAACTGTAGAATGCTCAATGGCGCTGCGCTTATCAGGCCAGGATGATTTCGTGGTCTGAATAAGGTATTTATACTGCCATTTCGCAACACGGTGGGCTAATCACATACGTCTTACTGCGGGAACCACTGATCGCTGATTTTCTGATAAGTGCCGTCCGCTTTAATGGCGGCCAGCGCATTATTCAGTTTTTCCAGCAACGCCTTATTGTCCGGGCGCACCGCGATGCCAAGTCCGGTACCGAAGTATTGCGGATCGGTCACTTTCTCTGTTGCCGGACCCAGTTGCGGATTCGTTTTCAGCCACTCATTGACCACTGCGGTATCGCCAAAGACACCGTCAATACGGCCATTTTTCAGGTCGATAATCGCATTCTGGTAGCTGTCGTAGGCCACGGTTTTGACCTCCGGATGTTTATCCTGGAGATATTTTTGATGCGTGGTGCCATTTTCCATACCGATACGCTTACCTTTTAGATCGGCAAAGGTTTTATAGGTGTCTTTTTTGGCAATCACCAGCGCGGAATTCGCATAATAGGGATTGCTAAAGGCGACCTGCTTACTGCGCTCCGGGGTAATGTCCATTCCGGAAATGACGGCATCATATTTTCTGAATTTCAGCGCCGGGATAAGACTATCGAAAGCATGATTGGTAAAAGTACATTCTGCCTGCATTTGCTTGCATAATGCGGTTGCCAGATCGATATCGAAGCCCACAATTTTATTACTCGCATCCAGGGATTCAAACGGGGGATAGGTGGCGGAAACCCCGAAATTGATTTTTTCAGCGGCGATGCTGCCAGTGGCGAAAGAGGCGAGTAATGCGGCCAGAACTAACTTTTTCATGATGTCACTCCCGTAATCTTATGATTATGCGCCGTGTCTGCGGCATAGATTTACAATGCCATCAATTGAATTTATATGCAATAAAAATGATTAAATATTTTTAAATGGATAAAAAAAGACGGACAAGTTAACCACTTGTCCGTCGGGTTTATTCAATATTATGCATCGTAGGCTTGATAAGCGCAGCGCCATCTGACCATTGTCGAACGGCGGCGAGAATGCCTTATCCTGCCTGGTTAATTGCGCCGCTCAAACGCCAGGGCTTTACGCTCAATCAAACGCATCATCAGCGTCAATAGACCGTTGACGACCAGGTAAATTACGCCTGCCGCGCCAAATACCACCACATCGTAGGTACGACCATAGAGCAACTGACTGTACCCCATGACCTCCATCAAGGTGATGGTATAGGCCAGCGAGGTACTTTTGAAGACCAGTACCACCTCATTAGAATAGGAGGAGAGGGCGCGTTTAAACGCATAGGGCAACAAAATCGCCAGCGTATCTTTCTTACTCATCCCCAGCGCGCCGCAGGACTGCCACTGACCTTCCGGAATCGCGCGAATCGCGCCATAAAATAGCTGCGTGGTATAAGCGGCGCTGTTTAGCGACAACGCGATCAGTGCGCACAGCCACGGTTCAGACAGTAGATGCCAGAGTAGCGGATACTCTTGCAATGTCGGGAATTGACCGGGTCCGTAGTAGATCAGGAAAATTTGCACCAACAACGGCGTACCGGTAAACAACGTGATATAGCCGCGCACCAGCCACACCACGAACGGCGTTTTTAGCGTCAGGATAATGGTAAAAACTAACGCCAGCACCAAAGCGACGGCAATAGAAGCCACGGTCAGCGTCAGGCTGGTGTGTAGCCCTTTTAGCAGTTCAGGTAAATACTCAAGCATTAGTCCGGCCTCCGCTCAAAACGTGTCGCGCGCAGGTCTATGCGTTTGAGAATGTACTGACTGATCAGCGTAATGACCAGGTAAATAGCCGCCGCAATAATGTACCAGTTAAACGGTTCCTGGGTGCGTGTGGCAATACTTTTGGTCTGCAACATTAGATCGTTAACGCTGATAAGGCTGACCAGAGCCGTATCTTTTAGCAACACCAGCCACTGATTACCCAGCCCTGGCAGGGCGTGACGCCACATCTGCGGCATCACCAGACGGAAAAAAATCGCCGTCTTTGATAATCCCAGTGCCTGACCCGACTCCCACTGACCAGACGGAACGGCTTTCAGCGCGCCGCGTAGCGTCTGCGACGCATAGGCCGCATACAGCAGGGACAACGCAATCACGCCGCACAGGAACGGACTGACGTCAAAGTTCTCAATCTCCATTTGCACCGGGATCTGCGTAAAGCCGAGATGGAGGGTAAACCCGTCAGACAGCGTAAGCAGGAGTTGCGAGGAGCCGAAATAGATAAACAGCACCACCAGAATTTCCGGCAGGCCGCGCAAAATAGTGACCAGCGCGGAGCCTATCCAGGCAATCGGGCGCCATTTTACGGACTCCCAGACGGCAAAGAACATGGCTAACGCGAGGCCAATGATCAGCGCGCAGACGGCAAGGCCGACGGTCATCCCGGCGGCGCTTGCTAAAGGAAAAAATTCGTTCATCAAAGATTACTTCTGGAACCATTTGTTATAGATGGTCTCGTAAGTCCCATCTTTCTTCACTTTTTCCAGCGCAGTATTGAATTTCTGCTGCAGCTCGGTGTTGCCCTGACGTACCGCGATACCCAGACCGGTGCCGAAATAATCTTTATCGGTGACTTTATCGCCGACCGGCGCCAGCTTAGGATTGGCTTTCAGCCATTCGGTCACGACCGCCGTGTCGCCGAAAACAGCGTCGATACGGCCATTTTGTAGATCCAGCTTCGCGTTCTGATAGCTGTCATACGGTACGGTGGTGATTTCCGGATGCTTATCCATGATGAATTTCTGGTGCGTCGTACCGTTCTGTACGCCGACTTTCTTGCCTTTCAGTTGATCGACGCTGGTGTATTTGCCCTGCTGACCCACGAACAGCGCGGAGTTGTCGTAATATGGCGTGGTAAACAGCACCTGCTTTTCACGTTCCGGCGTGATATCCATTCCCGCCATTACAGCGTCGAAGCGGCGGAATTTCAGGCTGGGGATCAGGCTGTCGAACGCCTGATTGGTAAAGGTACAGGAGGCGTCGATCTCTTTACATAGCGCGTTGGCCAGGTCGACGTCAAAGCCGACAATCTTGTTATTAGCATCCATCGATTCGAACGGCGGATAGGACGCTTCGGTCGCAAAACGAATGGTCTGGGCTGCTGTAGCGGAAAGGCTAAAGCCTGCAATTAGCGCGGCAATCAGAACTTTTTTCATTGTCATTGTCCCGAATCTTAGTGAGAGAGATAGTTTTTGAACGCTTCGGTCTGAGGGTGGGCAAAGCAACCCGCATCACCGTGCTCGACGATGTGACCATTTTCCATATAAATCACACGACTGGCGGTCTTACGCGCCACTTCGACTTCATGCGTAACGATCACCTGAGTAATGTTCGTTTCCGCCAGCTCATGAATAATACTGACGATTTGAGCGGTAATTTCCGGGTCCAGCGCGGCGGTCGGTTCATCAAACAGCAGCACCTGCGGCTCCATCATCAGCGCGCGGGCAATCGCGACGCGCTGCTGCTGACCGCCGGAAAGGTGCAACGGATAACGATCGCTATATGGCTTCAGACGTAAACGCTCCAGCAGCTTTTCTGCGCGCGCCAGCGCCTGATCTTTTGTCAGACCCAGTACGCGGCAGGGCGCTTCAATCAGATTCTGCACAACGGTGAGATGCGGCCAAAGATTATATTGCTGAAAGACCATTCCGACATTTTGACGTAGCTCACGAATCGCCTTATCGGACGGCGTTTTCGTAAAGTCAAAATGGTTCCCGGCGATAGTCAGAGTGCCGGAGCGCGGCATCTCAAGCAGATTGAGTACACGCAGCAGCGAACTTTTACCCGCCCCGCTTGGGCCAAGCAACACCAGCGTTTCGCCTTCGGGGCAATCCAGCGTGATATCGAACAGCGCCTGATGCGCGCCGTAAAAGCAATTAATGCCGTTTAATTGAATACTCATTGACACTCGTATACAGGCAGTCTGATAGCTATTGAAGCCGCAGATAGTACCTTTCGCAGAATAGTTATGCAATATTTATGCGTTAAAAGTTAAATATATCCCACATTCTTCCCTAAACATAGCACAAAATAGCAGGAGGAATAGTAGGTAAGAAGAATTGTCGGCATCCCGGGCAGAATGCCAGACAATTTACGGGGTTATGGGTGCAAAAGCGGGGGAATACTGTCTGTTAACGGTTTTCTATCGACTGGCGCAGCGTACCGGCAGGGGCATGGACATCTCCGCCCAGATAGCGAACGTCGTCAATCACCCAGCATGAGCCTTCGTGAATCATAAGCACTTCATCCTGCCAGCTTTGATCGCCCTGTTTTAACGCTACCCGCAGAGGAATGTTGCGCGCATCTCGGTTCGGAATGGTTGATGCGCTGGCGACGTTGGCGCTATCCGGCAGCGTAGCGCGGCTGGAGAACAGATCGCCGCTCATCAACTGGCGGTGCTCCGTATCGCGGCTGGCGTCGGTCAACAATTTCGCCAGGTTATCACTCAAGTAGGGGCGAAGCGCGGCGATATCATTGCTGTGGTGTTGAATACGGTAGTCGTAAAATTGTTGAGCCACGCTGTCCGGGCCGCCTTCCACACACGCGCCGATACGCGGGCCATTATCTTTGTAGGCGGGAGTGACAGTCGTACAGGCGCTAAGCAGAAGCGCGCACGGGATGAGCAAAGAGAGTTTAGAATAGCGCATGATGATTTCCTTATAGGCGATCGAGCAAAAACCGATCTACGATAATCAATTATATCCTTTCAATGATAGCGTATCAGCTTGATAATGCGTTTGAGATCGTGTGCTTAGCTAACCCGGGAGATTCACTATGCAGTTTTCAACAACCCCAACGCTGGAAGGACAAAGCATCGTGGAGTATTGCGGTGTGGTGACGGGCGAAGCCATTTTAGGCGCCAATATTTTCCGCGATTTTTTCGCCGGCATTCGGGATATCGTCGGCGGACGTTCCGGCGCGTATGAGAAAGAGCTGCGTAAAGCGCGTGAAATTGCTTTTCAGGAACTTGGTGAGCAGGCTAAAGCGTTGGGCGCCGATGCGGTGGTAGGCATCGATATTGATTACGAAACTGTCGGCAAGGATGGCAGTATGCTGATGGTCAGCGTCAGCGGAACGGCGGTGAAAACGCGCCGATGAGAGCGCTACTGTGGCTGGTGGGTCTCGCGTTGCTGTTAACAGGCTGCGCGAGCGAAAAAGGAATTATCGATAAAGAGGGATATCAGCTTGATACCCGACATCGGTCGCAGGCGGCCTATCCGCGCATTAAAGTCCTGGTGATTCACTATACGGCGGAAAACTTTGACGTTTCGCTGGCGACGTTAACGGGCCGCAACGTCAGTTCGCATTACCTGATTCCCGCAACCCCGCCATTATATGGCGGTAAACCGCGCATCTGGCAACTGGTGCCGGAACAGGATCAGGCCTGGCATGCGGGCGTCAGTTTCTGGCGAGGCGCCACGCGTCTCAATGATACGTCTATTGGCATTGAGCTGGAAAATCGCGGCTGGCGAATGTCCGGCGGGGTGAAATCTTTCGCGCCGTTTGAATCCGCGCAAATTCAGGCATTGATTCCGTTAGCGAAGGACATTATCGCGCGCTATGACATCAAACCGCAGAATGTGGTGGCCCATGCGGATATCGCGCCGCAGCGTAAAGACGATCCCGGCCCGCGCTTCCCGTGGCGCGAGCTGGCGGCACAGGGGATTGGCGCCTGGCCTGACGCCCAGCGTGTGGCGTTTTATCTGGCTGGACGCGCGCCGTATACGCCAGTCGATACCGCAACGGTGCTTGCGTTACTCTCGCGCTATGGTTATGAAGTCAAAGCCGATATGACGGCACGCGAGCAGCAGCGGGTGATTATGGCGTTCCAGATGCACTTCCGTCCGGCGCAATGGAACGGTATCGCAGATGCCGAAACGCAGGCGATTGCCGAAGCATTACTGGAGAAGTACGGCCAGGATTAACGCGGTAAATTTCCGTGATCGCGTAGCCAGGCGGCGGTGCGTTCAATGCCTTCGTCCAGCGTGACGATGGGCTGGTAGCCCAGCTCTTCCTGCGCGCGAGTCGTATCGAGCGTAAAATCAAAATTCAGTTTTGACACGCCGTAATGCGTTAGCGGGGGCTCTTTGGCGGATTTTTTGCCGAAGCGCTCCATACTGCGGGCGATCATATCCAGCATCGGGTAAGGCACAGAGCGAATGCGGCAGTCGATAGTCAGTTCATCAATTAACTTTTGTACGATGCTGCGTAAGGTGCGGTTTTCGCCGTTAGTGATGTTATAAGCGCGGCCAGAAGGCAGATGATCGCAGCCCGGCTGGCTGGCCAGCCACATGGCGTGGATCGCATTTTCATAGTAGGTCATATCGACCAGCGCGCTGCCCCCGTGCGGTAATAAGACGCTACCGTAATGGTGCATCATATGCGCCAGACGTGGGATAAATACTTTATCGTGCGGGCCAAACAGGCTTTGCGGACGCAATACCGTAAAACGTGTTTGCGGATTAGCCTGCGCCAGCAGATTAATCACCTCTTCACCGGCGGCTTTACTGCGGGCGAACTCATTGGCAAACCGATGCGGACGGAAATCCTCTTTGATATCACGGTGATGGTGGTAATCAAAATAGAGCGAGGGAGAGGAGATATGAATAAAATTGCGCACGCCCCAGGCGACCGCCCATTCTCCCAGACGGCGGGTGGCGCGAACATTCGCCAGATCGAAAGCTTGTTGGGTTCCCCAGGGCGAGGTAAAGCTGGAGCAGTGCCACAACGTGTCGATCCCGGCGAGCATCACTTTAGCCTGCGAGGAGACCAGTTCGGTTAAATCCGCATGGACGAATTCCGCGCCCATTTTTTCAAGCAGCTTGCCCATCGCTTCATTGCGACCCGTCGCTCTGACGCTGATGCCTTTATTGCGCAAAAATTCAACCGCGTTTCGACCTAAGCCGCTGGTGGCGCCGGTAACCAGTACCTTCATATCAATCCACTGTGTTTAATAAACCGTCGTGCGCATTCTTCCGTGAATTACGTCGGTATGCAATGGGAAACACGAAAGAATACAGCAACTTTTTCTCATTTTTCTGTGATTTGTTCTGCAAGTCGGGCAATACGCCTTGCCATTCCCCGGAAAATAAACAGGTGCGCCGGGATCATCAGTAGCCAGTAAATCAGGCCCGGCATTCCGTGTGGATGCCACCAGGCGCGCACGTCAATTTCGCGGTAGCGGCCTTTATCGTGCAGCGTGAAGCTAAGCCGCCCCAGACCCGGCGCTTTCATGCCAAACAAGAGCGTGAGCTGTTTTTCTGGTTCGACAATGATCACTTTCCAGCTATCTACCGTATCGCCAGGCTTGAGCAAGGTATGCGACGGGCGGCCTTTCGCCAGTTTATGCCCCACCAGACGGTCCATCGCGGCGCGCGTCTGCCACAAAATATTGCCGAAAAAATAGCCCTCTTTGCCACCCAGCCGATTTACGACCTGCCAGAGCGCCGATAGGCTGGCCGGGGTCTGCGCGGTAAAGCCCGCCTGCTTTGGAAAATAGCCGTATTCGGGACGCCAGCGGGCGAAGGCCAGCGCGTCGTAGCCCCAATCGCTGGAGTTCACCAGTTTTTCTTCTTCTTTCAGCGTGCGGCGAACGGCGTCATCAAAGGTGATAAGCGTTTGGGGGATCAACTTTTTTAACGCGGCGTCATCGGCCAGCAAATCGTGCCTTAACCCCTGGATTAAGGCTTTTGCGGTAGTCGGCGGCACAGAGGTAATGACGTTTAAAAACCAGACCGAAATCCAGCGGGTCGGAAAAGGCACCGGGATCAGCGGACGCCGTTTACCGCTGACGGCCATAAAACGTTCAAACTGCTGCTGATAGCTTAATACCTGCGGCCCGGCGGCTTCCAGAATACGATGCTCGTGCGCAGGGTGGTCCAGCAAGCCGACCAGGTAGTAGAGTAAATTTTCCAGAGCGATGGGCGTGGTGCGCGAACGCACCCAGCGCGGCGGCGTGAGTATTGGCAGGTTGTAAACCATGTCACGCATGACTTCGAAGGCGGCGGAGCCTGCGCCGACGATGATCCCGGCGCGTAATTCCGTCACCGGTACGCCTGCGTCGCGC
Source organism: Salmonella sp. A1325 (assembly GCF_056991255.1). NCBI lineage: Bacteria > Pseudomonadati > Pseudomonadota > Gammaproteobacteria > Enterobacterales > Enterobacteriaceae > Salmonella > Salmonella sp. A1325. The sequence goes on from NZ_JAMLWO010000007.1 coordinate 126,135, forward strand.
AGCGTGTCAGCCGTAAGCTGGCGGGCGCGCAGGTGATCGGATTGCTCATGCGCCGGTGCCTGCAGTGAACTGAGGAAAATAAGTTGCTTAACCGGCGTCTGGCGCAGCGCGTCGCGCACGTTGAGCGCCGCCTGACGCTCATGGGCGATAAAATCGCCGCCTTCGCCCATGCCGTGTACCAGATAGTAAACGGTATCAATGTCGCGAAGCAGCGCGGGTAAATTTTCCGGCCAGTGCAGATCGACCTTATGACAACTGACGTTGGCGAGGCGCTGTTTTTCCAGACGTTCCACGCGCCGCGCCGCCGCCCGTACCTGATGCCCTTGCTGACTTAGCGCAAAGACCAGGTGCTGGCCGATATAGCCGCTGGCACCGAGAACCAGAATACGTTGCGCCACGTTGCTCTCCTTAGCGGGCTAAAAAGGCGCGCCAGTGGGCGACGACGTCGGCAAGCTGTTCGCGAGAAACATCCAGATGCGTCACCAGACGCACAATCGGCGCGGCGTTAATCAGGATATTCCGTTCCCGTAAATAGTCGCCAAGCGCGGCGGCCTGTGCTTCGCCAACGCGAACAAACAGCATATTCGTTTCGTGGCGCATGACCTCCGCGCCCGCTTCCCGAAGCTGCTGCGCCAGCCAGGCGGCATTATCATGATCCTCTTGCAGACGCGCCACGTTATGCTTCAGCGCATACAGTCCGGCCGCTGCCAGAATCCCGGCCTGACGCATTCCGCCGCCGACCATTTTACGCCAGCGCGTCGCGCGTTTAATGTAATCGCGGTTGCCGACCAGCAGCGAACCGACCGGCGTTCCGAGACCTTTTGACAGGCAGATGGTAAAAGAGTCGCAATACTGCGTAATCTCTTTTAACTCACAGCCGTAGGCAACCACCGCGTTAAAAATTCGGGCGCCGTCAACGTGCAGCGCCAGTCCACGTTCGCGGGTAAATGTCCAGGCGTCTTTCAGATACGCGCGCGGCAGCACTTTCCCGTTATGCGTATTTTCCAGACTGAGCAAGCGCGTGCGCGCGAAGTGGATGTCATCCGCTTTAATCTTCGCCGCCACGTTCTCCAGCGGCAGCGTACCGTCCGCGGCGGCGTCGATAGGCTGCGGCTGAATGCTGCCGAGCACCGCAGCGCCGCCAGCTTCATAGAGATAATTATGCGCGCCCTGACCGACGATATACTCTTCGCCGCGTTCACAATGGCTAAGCAGCGCGACCAGATTGGCCTGGGTGCCGGTGGGTAAAAAAAGCGCCGCTTCTTTACCGGAAAGGTCGGCGGCGTAGCGCTGAAGGGCGTTAACAGTAGGGTCATCGCCGTATACGTCGTCCCCGACCGGGGCGGTCATCATCGCCTCGAGCATGGCGCGGCCCGGTCGGGTAACGGTATCACTGCGTAAATCAATCATGGCACATCCCTGGATTTTAAAAGGTGATGTGCACTGTTTTACCTTAGCCAGTTCGTTTTCGCCAGTTCGATCACTTCATCGCCGCGGCCGCTAATAATGGCGCGTAGCATGTACAGGCTAAAGCCTTTCGCTTGTTCCAGTTTGATCTGCGGCGGGATCGCCAGCTCTTCTTTTGCCACGACCACGTCAACCAGTACCGGGCCGTCAATGGAAAACGCGCGCTGTAGCGCTCCGTCCACGTCTGCGGCTTTTTCCACGCGAATACCGGTAATACCGCAGGCTTCGGCGATACGCGCGAAATTGGTGTCGTGCAGTTCGGTACCGTCGGTAAGGTAGCCGCCGGCTTTCATTTCCATCGCCACAAAGCCCAGCACGCTGTTATTAAAGACGACGATTTTTATCGGCAGCTTCATCTGTACCACCGAGAGAAAATCGCCCATCAGCATACTGAAGCCGCCATCACCGCACATCGCGATAACCTGCCGACCCGGCGCGGTGGCCTGAGCGCCGAGCGCCTGTGGCATGGCGTTGGCCATTGACCCGTGGTTAAACGAGCCCAGCAGGCGGCGCTTGCCGTTCATTTTTAGATAGCGGGCCGCCCAGACGGTCGGGGTGCCGACATCGCAGGTAAAAATAGCGTCGTCAGCGGCGAAATGACTAATTTGTTGCGCCAGATATTGTGGATGGATGGCTTTGTCGCTGAGTTTGGCTAAGTCATCAAGTCCCTTACGGGCGTCCCGATAGTGCTCCAGAGCTTTATCGAGGAATTTACGATTGTTTTTTTCTTCCACCAGCGGCAGCAGGGCGCGAAGCGTGGCTTTAATATCGCCCACCAGCGCCATGTCGACTTTGCTGTGCGCGCCAATACTGCCCGGGTTGATGTCAATCTGAATGATTTTGGCATCGCTCGGATAAAAGGCGCGGTAGGGGAACTGGGTGCCGAGCAGGATCAGCGTATCGGCGTTCATCATGGTGTGGAAGCCAGAAGAAAAGCCAATCAGGCCGGTCATTCCCACATCATAAGGGTTATCGTACTCAACGTGCTCTTTGCCGCGCAGGGCATGAACGATTGGCGCTTTTAGTTTTGCCGCCAACGCGACCAACTCCTCATGCGCGCCCGCGCAGCCGCTACCGCACATCAATGCGATATTGCTGGAGTAGCGCAGCAGTTGCGCCAGTTTTTTCAGCTCTTCCTCCGCCGGCGTGACGACGGGGTGCGGGGCATGGTACCAATGAGTGACGGCGTTTTCAGGCGCGGGTTTCAGCGCCACGTCACCCGGCAGTACGACCACGGAGACGCCGCGGTTTAGCACCGCTTTGCGCATGGCGATGGCGAGCACCTGCGGGATCTGCTCCGGGCTGGAAACCAACTCGCAATAGTGGCTGCATTCACGGAACAACTCCTGCGGGTGGGTCTCCTGGAAATAACCGCTGCCGATTTCACTGGACGGAATATGGGCGGCGATCGCCAGAACAGGGACGTGGTTACGGTGGCAATCAAACAGGCCATTGATCAAATGCAGGTTGCCCGGTCCACATGAACCGGCGCACACTGCCAGCTCGCCGGTAAGCTGCGCTTGTGCGCCAGCGGCGAAAGCGGCGACCTCTTCGTGGCGGGTTGGCATCCATTCAATGGTTCCCATACGATTAAGACTATCGCTCAGGCCGTTCAGGGAGTCGCCAGTGACGCCCCAGATTCGTTTTACGCCAGCCTGTTCCAGCGTTTTGGCGATAAAAGCAGCAACGGTTTGTTTCATGGTTCTCCATCTCCTTAAATGTGATAACGGTTACAAGTTTAGTTGAAGATGACGATGACGTTTTTCTTTGGCGAAGAGAGGGGCGAAAGGATGAAGCGAGTGGTAAATCGCCCGGTGGCGCTAACGCTTACCGGGCCTACGATGGAACGTTTACCGATTATGCGAGAACAAGATCGCCCTGCGGATAGCAGGAGCAGGCCAGTACGTAACCTTCGGCAATCTCCGCCTCGCTCAGCGTCATGGTGCTGCTCACCGTATAGTCGCCGGAAACGACTTTGGTTTTACAGCAGCCGCAAACACCTGCCCGACAGGCAGCGGCAACCGGTACTTTATTACTCTCCAGCGCCTCCAGCAGCGTCGTACCGATCGGGGCATAAAATTCCTGCGCTGGCTGTAGTTTGGTGAATTTCAGGCCGCTGGTTGCCGTTTCCGCCACCGGCGTGAAGAACTTCTCTTTAAAGAAGCGCGTTACGCCAAGCGCTTTCACGCCCTGTTCGACGAAATCCATATAGGGCGCCGGGCCGCAGGTCATGATGGTGCGCGATGCCAAATCCGGTACGCGCTGTAATAATTCCGTGGTCAGACGGCCCGCGACAAAACCTTCCGTGGCATGATTTTCCGCCACTAGCGTGACCGGATACTGTTGCCACTCGTCGGCAAAAATCACATCATCCGGCGAACGGACGTTAAAGATGACCTGCACATCGGCCTGCGGGCGGTATTTCGCCAGCCAGCGACGCATCGACATGATTGGCGTTACGCCACAACCGGCGGCGAGCAGCAGAAACTTATCTTCTGTTTTATCGTCACAGGTAAAATCGCCCATTGCATCAGACAGCCAGATGTAATCGCCGCGCTTGATGTCATGGGTCAACCACTGTGAACCCGTGCCATCTTCAATCCGACGAACGGTCAGCGTGATATATTCACTGACGCCCGGCGTAGACGAAAGGGTGTAGGCGCGCAGCGTTTCCGCTGAATTACGCACGCTCACCAGCGCATACTGCCCGGCGCGGTAAGGGTAGTAGTCATGGCATAATAGCGCAATTGTCCATACATCCGGCGTCTCCTGACGGATGTGATGCACCTGCATTCGCCAGGGACATTGTGAGGTTGGCATCGTCATCATTGGCCTCCTTACGCGCTCAGCAATTGCTTCATGTCTTCTTCAACGGTGGTCACGGAGCGCAGACCGAACTTCTCGTTGAGGATAGCCAGCAGATCCGGCGTGAAGAAGCCCGGCGCGGTCGGCCCGGTGACAATATTTTTCACGCCTAATGACAGCAGCGTCAGCAGAATCACGATCGCTTTCTGCTCAAACCAGGAGAGCACCAGCGATAGCGGCAGATCGTTGACGCCGCAGCCCAGTTTTTCCGCCAGCGTCACCGCCAGGATAATCGCGGAGTAAGCATCGTTACACTGACCGGCATCGACCAGACGCGGCAGCCCTTCGATGTCGCCGAACTCCAGTTTGTTGAAACGGTATTTACCGCACGCCAGAGTCAGGATCAGGCAGTCATCCGGTACGCTGGTGGCGAAATCGGTAAAGTAGTTACGCTCGCCGCGCGCGCCGTCACAGCCGCCGACCAGGAAGATGTGGCGCAGTTTTTCACGACTGACCAGATCGATGAGCGTATCGGCAGCGCCGAGCAGGGTCTGACGGCCAAAACCGACGGTGATGAGATGCGGAATTTCGCTATACGGGAAGCCCGCCATCTGCTGCGCCTGGGCAATGACCGGCCCGAAGTCATCACCTTCAAGATGGCTAACGCCCGGCCAGCCGACGATGCTACGGGTCCAGATACGGTCGTCATAGCTGCCCACGGTCGGGTCGATAATGCAGTTAGAGGTCATCACGATTGGGCCAGGGAAGCGGGCGAACTCGACCTGCTGATTCTGCCAGCCGCTGCCGTAGTTACCGACCAGATGCTTGAATTTACGCAGTTCCGGATAGCCATGTGCGGGCAGCATTTCACCGTGAGTGTAGACGTTAACACCGGTGCCTTCGGTCTGCTCCAGCAGGTTGTAGAGATCTTTCAGATCGTGACCGGAGATCAGAATGCACTTGCCTTCAGTCGCTTTGACGTTGACCTGAGTCGGCGTTGGGTGACCGTATTTGGTGGTTTCACCGGCATCCAGAATGCTCATCACTTTGAAGTTCATCTGGCCGATTTCCATTGCGCACTCCAGCAGCGCGTTCATATCAGCAGGCCAGGTGCCGAGCCAGGCCATGATTTTGTGGTACTGCGCGTAAATGTCGTTGTCGTATTGACCGAGAACGTGCGCGTGCTCCATATACGCCGCCGCGCCTTTCAGACCGTACAGGCACAGCAGACGCAGGCCGAGGATGTTCTCGCCAATGGCGGCTTTGTCTTTATTCGGGGTAAATTCCGCCGCCTGACGTTGCAGTTCGCCCAGATCGTCGCTAACCAGTTGCAGATCGGCCATCGGATTGTCGCAATGCGCATTGGCATCCACGCTCAGGCACTGCGCTTTCAACGCTTCACGCAAGGCAATCGCTTCACGGGCGTAGCCGACGATACGCGGAGAGTCGAAGTTAACATTGGTCAGCGTGGAGAAAAACGCGCGCGGCGCAAAGTTATCAACGTCGTGATTAATGATGCCATATTCACGGGCCTTCACCGCCCAGGCAGACAAACCTTGCAAAGCCGCAATCAGCAGATCCTGCAGATCGGACGTTTCAGCTGTTTTACCGCACATTCCCTGCGCGTAGGAGCAGCCGTTTCCGGCTGGTGTACGGATGGTTTGTTCACATTGCACACAAAACATGGTCACACCTTTTAAAGTTATATTTAATATACATGTTTAAGATTATGCCTGTGAACAAAGGGATAAAAGGGATTTCTGCCATAATGTGCAAGGAGATTGATTTAGCGCAATTTTGGCGGCAGATGCCTACCGCCAAAGAGGTATCAGGCCGAGAAGAACGCCATTAAGAGGGGGACCAGCAGGCTGAGGATAAAGCCATGTACGATAGCCGCCGGAACAATCTCTACGCCGCCGGAGCGCTGTAATACCGGCAACGTAAAGTCCATTGAGGTCGCTCCGCACAGGCCCAACGCCGTTGAACGGCTGCGGCGAATCAGACCGGGAATAAGCATAATGGCCAAAAGTTCGCGGGCCAGATCGTTAAAAAATGCCGCGCTGCCGATAACCGGTCCAAACGACTCCGTCAACAAAATACCGGAAAGAGAGTACCAGCCGAAACCTGACGCCATCGCCAGGGCGGTTTTTAGCGGTAAGTCCAGGATAAACGCATTAATCACGCCGCCCAGTAATGAGCTTGCCACGACAACGACCGCGACCATCATTCCCCGGCGGTTAAGCACAATTTGCTTTAAGGTCATGCCGCTATTTCGTAGCTGAATCCCCACCAGGAACAATAAAAAGATCAGCGTATATTCACTGGCTTCGGTGGCGTGCTGTAAAACAGAGAGTCCGCTCAGGCCGATAACAAACCCCAATACCACTACGCCGCACAGTTGCAGCGACTCCAGCGCCATGGCAATACGCGAAGGCAGTTTTTCCTGCTGATGATGGTGACGCCACGGGAGGATACGTTCCAGCCACAGTAAGGTAGCGATATTACACAATAAAATAATCGTAATACTGACGGCGGAATAATGAAAAATCGCCACCAGATTACTGGCGAGGTTATCCAAAAACGCCAGGCTTATTCCCATAAAAAAGAGAATAAGATACACGATCCAGCTCAGTAGCCGGTTAATAAGTTGTAATGCGGCTTTATGTCGCAGTGGAATGAGATAGCCCACAATCAGTGGAACCAGAATGATTAAAAGTCCTGAAAACATGAACAGCCGGGCCCTTTTTTATTGTTTGAATAGCGTACATGACACTACCGAATTCCAGACTATCAGTAAAGCGACACCGTCAGCCGTACATTTATCAGACAGTTGCCTCAGGCAAAGGGGGGAATATCACGCCAGGTGGAAGCATTTGCCGTTATACTGCGGTGAGTTTAATGGAGTGGTGACGCTTTTCTGGAGGAAGCATGATTCTCGAACGCGTTGAAATAGTGGGATTTCGCGGTATCAACCGACTGTCGTTGATGCTGGAACAAAACAACGTGCTGATTGGGGAAAACGCCTGGGGCAAATCCAGCCTGCTGGATGCGCTGACTCTGTTATTGTCGCCGGAGCTCGATCTCTACCATTTTGTCCGTGAGGATTTCTGGTTTCCGCCTGGCGACATAAAAGGACGCGAGCATCACCTGCATATTATTCTGACTTTTCGCGAAACGCAGCCAGGGCGGCATCGGGTACGTCGTTATCGAGCGCTGGAAGCATGCTGGTCGCCTTGCGAGGATGATTTTCACCGTATTTTTTATCGGCTAGAGGGAGAATGCGGCGCCGATGGCAGCGTGATGACGCTACGCAGTTTTCTTAATAGCGATGGGCAGCCATTGCCGGTGGAAAATATTAACGATCAGGTGCGCCACCTGGTTCGTCTGATGCCAGTGCTACGTTTGCGCGATGCGCGCTTTATGCGACGTATTCGCAACGGTACGGTGCCCAATGTGCCGGATGTTGAAGTCACGGCCCGACAGCTGGATTTTCTGGCGCGTGAGCTGGCGACCCGGCCGCAAAATTTAACCGACGGGCAGATTCGCCAGGGACTGTCCGCGATGGTGCAACTGCTTGAGCACTATTTTTCGGAGCAGGGCGCAGGACAGGCGCGTCACCGACTCATGCGCCGGCGTTCGCAAAATGAGCAACGTAGCTGGCGCTATCTGGATATTATTAATCGGATGATCGACAAACCGGGCAGCCGGTCGCATCGGGTGATCCTGCTGGGGCTTTTCTCCACGCTGTTACAGGCGAAAGGGACGCTGCGGTTACATAAAGACGCGCGACCATTACTGCTGGTGGAAGATCCGGAAACCCGTTTGCATCCCATTATGCTTTCAGTCGCCTGGCAATTGCTCAATCTGTTGCCGCTACAGCGGATAGCGACGACTAACTCAGGCGAATTGCTCTCGCTAACGCCGGTGGAGCATGTCGTACGGCTGGTGCGCGAATCTTCCCGCGTCGCCGCCTGGCGTTTGGGCCCGGGCGGGTTAAGCGCGGAAGATGGACGGCGCATCGCCTTTCATATCCGCTTTAATCGCGCGTCGTCGCTGTTTGCGCGTTGCTGGCTACTGGTGGAAGGCGAGACGGAAACCTGGGTTATTAATGAGCTGGCGCGTCAGTGTGGACATCATTTTGATGCGGAGGGCATTAAAGTCATTGAGTTTGCTCAGTCCGGTCTGAAACCGCTGGTGAAGTTCGCCCGCCGTATGGGAATCGAGTGGCATGTCCTGGTGGATGGCGACGAAGCGGGGAAAAAATATGCCGCGACGGTCCGCAGCCTGCTTAATAACGATCGGGAAGAAGAACGCGAACATCTCACGGCGCTGCCTGCGCTGGATATGGAACATTTTATGTATCGTCAGGGCTTTGCCGATGTTTTTCACCGGGTTGCGCAGCTTCCGCCTAATGTACCGATGAATACCCGGAAAATTATCACTAAAGCTATCCACCGCTCGTCAAAGCCGGATTTGGCGATTGAAGTCGCGATGGAAGCCGGGCGGCGGGGAATTGACGCCGTGCCGCCGCTGTTCAGAAAGATGTTCTCGCGCGTGGTTTGGCTGGCGCGGGGCCGGGCGGATTAGCGTTTGAATGTGGCCGGAACCTGTTCGACAACGCTATCGAGTAAAGCATAGCGGCGGCGATACTCGGCCCGTTTTTTACTGGCGATCTCCGCTTCGCTTTTTCGGGCGATCGCCAGCGGTAGCGTATAGTAATTCCCTTTAATTCTTTCACCGCCTAACGATTCCCAAAACGCGTCATAGTCGGCATGCATTTGCGTCTTTTTATCCATGTATCGCCAGCTACGGTAAACGTGCGCATCGTTACTCACGGCTATAATCTGCTCCGTCTGAAAGACTTGCGCAAACTGACAGAGAGCCTCCATCACGATGCGTTTGGGAAAAAGACCATGGCAGGCTTTGGTCGCCTGCTGGATAATTTCGTGAGGGACGTCGTTTGCCGCGCCCTGTAATCCGCCGATAAATAGTGTGCGTTGTTGGTTAAAGCGACACAGGGTAAATGTGATCTCTGCCAGAATACGTAACTGTGCGTCGCGAACAACAATAGTGCTTTCACCTTCTTTATCCAGTGAGACCAGACTGACTAAATCAAGTTGAAACAACTCGCCGGTTTTAGTTTCAAATTTAGCAAGATTCAGGCCATACTGACTTAAATAGCTAACCTGTTGTTCCCGCGATAAAAGTTGGCGCATCTGTTGATAATGAAAACACAGCGCATCTAAGGCGAAATCGCGTTTAATATTTACAGCCATATAAGGACGATGTAGCCGAATAGGCAAACGCGGCTGACGAGCAAGTAACGTATTTAACTCCGGCCATTGGGTGAGATTGGTCAGTAATTGGCTGGTCGCACGCGGCATGACTAATGAGCGGATTAAAAACTTGCGACGAAAGCTGGCTTTACGCCAGAATTTTCCTGGCTGTAATTGCCCGCGCGTCAGACGAATAAATAATTGTAAAGGAGAGATGTGATCTGAAGTGTACCAGGTATTATCTGTAAGCTGTGTCATGATCGTAATCCGCGACATAAGATTGTCGAGATTGAACCACAGGAAACATTAACCAATCGTCAATACAGCCGACGCTATCTTTATTGTGTCAGGTTTGTTTAGATGCGGTTTACTTTCTGGTTAAAATTTTGCCGTCAGGGTTTCTATGCGTGCTAAGGGAAAGAAATTTAAAAAGCGTTATCTGGTCATTATTTTAATTCTTTTAGTGGGGGGGATGGTTAGCTGGCGAATGATAAATGCGCCGCTGCCAACTTATCAGACATTAATCGTGCGGCCAGGCGATCTTGAACAGAGTGTACTGGCGACTGGAAAACTGGACGCGTTGCGTAAAGTGGATGTCGGCGCGCAGGTGAGCGGCCAGTTGAAAACGCTGCTGGTCTCCATTGGAGATAACGTTAAAAAAGATCAGCTACTCGGCGTGATTGACCCAGATCAGGCGGAGAACCAGATAAAAGAGGTCGAGGCCACCCTGATGGAGCTGAACGCGGAGCGTCAGCAGGCAGCCGCTGAGTTAAAGCTGGCGCGGGTTACGCTGGCGCGCCAGCAGCAGTTAGCTAAGACTCAGGCGGTATCGCAACAGGATCTGGATACCGCGGCGACGGAGATGGCGGTTAAACAGGCGCGTATTGGCACCATAGATGCCCAGATCAAACGTAATCGGGCCTCGTTGGACACCGCGAAAACCAACCTGGAATATACCCGTATTGTTGCCCCCATGGCGGGGGAAGTGACGCAAATCACTACCCTGCAAGGACAAACGGTGATTGCAGCTCAGCAGGCGCCCAATATTCTGACGCTGGCGGATATGAGCACCATGCTGGTAAAAGCGCAGGTCTCGGAAGCGGACGTGATCCATCTTCGGGCGGGGCAGAAAGCATGGTTCACCATTGCAGGCGATCCGCAAACGCGCTATGAAGGCGTTTTAAAAGATATTCTGCCGACGCCGGAAAAGGTCAACGACGCTATTTTTTATTACGCCCGGTTTGAAGTGCCGAATCCCAAAAGAATCTTGCGTCTTGATATGACCGCACAGGTTTATATTCAACTCATGGATGTCAAAAATGTGCTGATTATTCCTCTCGCCGCGCTTGGCGAACCGGTGGGCGGCAATCGTTATAAAGTGGCGCTGTTGCGTAACGGCGAAAAACGTGAGCGCGAAGTGGTCATTGGCGAGCGTAACGATACAGACGTGGAAGTGGTTAAAGGTCTGGAAGCGGGCGATGAGGTGATCATCGGCGAAAGCAGGCCAGGAGCGACGCCATGACGGCATTGCTTGAACTGCGCAATGTGAGTCGCAGCTACCCCTCCGGAGAAGAGCAGGTGGCGGTGTTGAAAGATATCTCCCTGCAAATCCACGCCGGGGAGATGGTGGCGATCGTCGGCGTTTCCGGTTCTGGAAAATCAACGCTGATGAATATCCTCGGGTGCCTGGATAAACCGACCAGCGGCACTTATCGGGTGGCGGGGCGGGACGTCTCGACGCTGGACCCGGACGCGCTGGCGCAGCTGCGGCGTGAGCATTTTGGCTTTATCTTTCAGCGCTACCATCTGTTGTCGCATTTAACGGCAGCGCAAAATGTTGAAATCCCCGCCGTCTACGCCGGCATTGAACGCAAAAAACGCCAGGCGCGCGCCAGAGAGTTACTTCTGCGGCTGGGATTAAGCGATCGCGTCGATTACCCACCTTCACAGCTTTCTGGCGGACAGCAGCAGCGTGTCAGTATTGCCCGCGCGCTGATGAACGGCGGACAGGTGATTCTGGCGGATGAACCGACCGGCGCGCTGGATAGCCATTCCGGCGAAGAGGTGATGGCGATTTTGCGCCAACTGCGCGATCGCGGACATACGGTGATCATTGTGACGCACGATCCGCTGATTGCCGCCCAGGCGGAGCGGATTATTGAAATTCACGATGGCAAGATTGTCCATAATCCGCTCGCGCAGGAAAAGAAACGCGAACAGGGCGTTGACGCTGTCGTAGTTAATACGGCTCCCGGCTGGCGGCAATTTGCCAGCAGCTTTCGCGAAGCGCTGTCGATGGCGTGGTTAGCGATGGCCGCTAACAAAATGCGTACTTTACTGACCATGCTGGGAATTATTATCGGTATTGCGTCGGTGGTGTCGATTGTGGTGGTCGGCGACGCCGCAAAACAGATGGTACTGGCGGATATCCGCGCTATGGGCACTAACACGATTGATATTCATCCAGGCAAAGATTTCGGCGACGACAACCCGCAGTATCGACAGGCGCTGAAATATGACGATCTGGTCGCTATTCAGAAACAGCCGTGGGTTAACTCTGCGACGCCCAGCGTTTCAAAGAGCTTACGTCTTCGCTATGGCAATATTGATATTGCCGTAAATGCTAATGGCGTCAGTGGCGATTATTTTAACGTTTACGGCATGTCTTTTAGGGAGGGGAACACCTTCAATGCTGTACAGCAACAGGATCGCGCGCAGGTGGTGGTGCTGGATGCCAACACGCGACGCCAGCTATTTCCAAATAAAGCGAATGTCGTAGGGGAAGTGGTGCTGGTGGGTAATATGCCGGTTATTGTTATTGGCGTGGCGGAAGAGAAACCGTCCATGTACGGCAATAGCAATCTGTTGCAAGTTTGGTTGCCCTATAGCACGATGTCAGATCGCATAATGGGTCAGTCATGGCTTAACTCGATCACCGTTCGTGTGAAAGATGGCGTTGATAGCGATCAGGCTGAACAGCAGCTTACCCGCCTGCTCACCTTACGCCACGGTAAAAAAGACTTCTTCACCTGGAATATGGACAGCGTCCTGAAAACGGCTGAAAAAACCACCTATACTCTTCAGTTATTTCTGACGCTGGTGGCCGTCATTTCGCTGGTTGTCGGCGGCATCGGCGTTATGAATATTATGCTGGTTTCCGTCACCGAGCGAACGCGTGAAATCGGCATCCGTATGGCGGTAGGCGCGCGCGCCAGCGATGTGCTACAGCAGTTTCTTATTGAAGCGGTGCTGGTTTGTCTGGTTGGAGGAGCGCTGGGGATTAGCTTGTCGATGTTCATCGCATTTATGCTACAGCTTTTCCTGCCCGGCTGGGAGATCGGTTTTTCACTGACTGCGCTGGCGAGCGCGTTTTTATGTTCGACGTTTACTGGGATACTGTTTGGTTGGCTACCGGCGAGAAACGCGGCGCGACTGGACCCGGTGGATGCGCTGGCAAGGGAGTAATCTTGCTGACGTCATTTGTCGGCCTGATAAGATGTAACAGTGTCGCTATCAGGAACTGGCGTTAAATAAAAATGCCAGCCGATCGGGCTGGCATTTTGCCTCCTGGATGTACACAATGAGACAGAGGAGCTATGCAACGGCCTCTGCTTCGATGGGCACGATGACGCTGGCGTGATTGCCTTTTGGCCCCTGGTGTACATCAAACCGGACAGACTGTCCGGCTTTAAGCGTTCTGTAACCATCCATTTGAATGGTGGAATAATGGGCGAAAATATCCTCGCCGCCGCCTTCAGGGCAGATGAAACCAAACCCTTTGGCATTGTTGAACCACTTTACAGTACCCGTTTCCATGCTTCGACATCCTTCGTAAATCTTATATAAGTAAGATGGAATGAACCGGTGACGGAGTGGGGGCTGTTCAAAACCTCACCAACTCTCGACATTACAATTTAGAGAAATCAGGCGAGGCGTCAAGCATCAGGCAGGGGGGATCGGGTAAAAATGAATCAAAAATTTGAAGCAGTTAACGCTATTGCCGGGAATGTGACAGATGTCGCGGATGGTACTGATAGATGTTAGTTATCTATCAATTGAGGTAGATTGATTATGTGCATAGACTTTGGTCAGCGGCAGATTTTCCTGCCGACAACCGTAACCGATAATGACGACTGACGATGGGTAAGACGAACGATTGGCTGGATTTTGACCAGCTGGTGGAAGATAGCGTGCGCGACGCGCTAAAACCGCCATCTATGTATAAAGTGATATTAGTCAATGATGACTACACTCCGATGGAGTTTGTTATTGACGTGTTACAAAAATTCTTTTCTTATGATGTAGAACGTGCAACGCAATTGATGCTTGCAGTTCACTATCAAGGCAAAGCCATCTGCGGCGTGTTCACCGCCGAGGTGGCGGAAACCAAAGTGGCGATGGTGAACAAGTATGCAAGGGAGAACGAGCATCCGTTGCTGTGTACGCTGGAAAAAGCCTGAATGCAGGTATAAAAATTGGGGGAGGTGCCTATGCTCAATCAAGAACTGGAACTCAGTTTAAACATGGCTTTCGCCAGAGCGCGCGAGCACCGTCATGAGTTTATGACCGTCGAGCATCTGTTGCTGGCGCTGCTCAGCAACCCATCGGCTCGCGAAGCGCTGGAAGCATGCTCCGTGGATCTGGTGGCGCTCCGTCAGGAACTCGAAGCCTTCATTGAACAAACCACACCCGTACTGCCTGCCAGTGAAGAAGAGCGTGATACGCAGCCGACGTTAAGTTTCCAGCGTGTCCTGCAACGTGCCGTCTTCCATGTTCAGTCTTCCGGGCGTAGTGAAGTGACTGGCGCGAATGTGCTGGTGGCTATCTTTAGCGAACAGGAATCACAGGCGGCTTATCTGCTGCGCAAGCATGAAGTGAGCCGTCTGGATATCGTGAACTTTATTTCTCACGGGACGCGAAAAGACGAACCGAGCCAATCTTCCGATCTCGGCAATCAGCCAACTGGCGACGAACAAGCTGGCGGGGAGGAACGTATGGAAAACTTCACGACGAATCTTAACCAACTTGCTCGCGTGGGCGGCATCGATCCGCTGATTGGTCGTGAAAAAGAACTGGAACGCGCGATCCAGGTTCTGTGTCGTCGCCGTAAAAATAACCCGTTGCTGGTGGGGGAATCCGGCGTTGGCAAAACGGCGATTGCCGAAGGGCTGGCCTGGCGTATCGTGCAGGGCGATGTGCCGGAAGTGATGGCCGATTGCACCATTTACTCGCTGGATATCGGTTCGCTGCTGGCAGGCACCAAATACCGCGGCGATTTTGAAAAACGGTTTAAGGCGTTGCTGAAACAGCTTGAGCAGGATACCAACAGCATCCTGTTTATCGATGAAATCCATACCATTATCGGCGCTGGCGCGGCGTCGGGCGGACAGGTGGATGCGGCAAATCTGATTAAACCGCTGCTTTCCAGCGGCAAGATCCGGGTGATCGGCTCAACGACCTATCAGGAATTCAGCAATATTTTTGAGAAAGACCGCGCATTAGCACGCCGTTTCCAGAAAATTGATATTACCGAGCCTTCGGTGGAAGAGACGGTGCAAATTATCAACGGCTTGAAACCTAAGTACGAAGCGCACCACGACGTGCGTTATACCGCGAAAGCGGTGCGTGCGGCGGTCGAGCTGGCGGTAAAATATATCAATGACCGCCATCTGCCGGATAAAGCCATTGACGTGATTGACGAAGCGGGCGCTCGGGCGCGTCTGATGCCGATGAGTAAACGTAAGAAAACGGTCAACGTGGCGGATATTGAGTCCGTAGTGGCGCGAATTGCGCGAATTCCTGAAAAGAGCGTCTCGCAGAGCGATCGCGATACGCTGAAGAACCTGGGCGATCGTCTGAAAATGCTGGTCTTCGGCCAGGATAACGCGATTGAGGCGCTGACCGAAGCTATTAAGATGAGTCGTGCCGGTCTGGGCCATGAGCATAAACCTGTCGGCTCCTTCCTGTTCGCCGGGCCAACTGGCGTAGGGAAAACTGAAGTTACGGTACAGCTTTCAAAAGCGCTGGGTATTGAGCTGTTGCGCTTCGATATGTCCGAATATATGGAGCGTCATACGGTGAGCCGTTTGATCGGCGCGCCTCCGGGATACGTCGGTTTCGACCAGGGCGGGCTGCTGACGGATGCGGTGATTAAGCATCCTCATGCGGTGCTGTTGCTGGATGAGATCGAAAAAGCGCACCCGGATGTCTTTAACCTGCTGCTGCAGGTGATGGATAACGGTACGCTGACCGATAACAACGGCCGTAAGGCGGATTTCCGCAATGTGGTGCTGGTGATGACCACCAACGCCGGCGTGCGAGAAACCGAACGTAAATCTATTGGTCTTATTCATCAGGACAACAGTACCGATGCGATGGGCGAGATCAAGAAAGTGTTTACGCCGGAGTTCCGTAACCGTCTCGACAACATTATTTGGTTCGATCATCTGTCTGGCGAGGTGATCCATCAGGTTGTCGATAAGTTTATCGTCGAGTTGCAGGCCCAGTTGGATCAGAAAGGCGTCTCCCTGGAAGTCAGTCAGGAAGCGCGCGACTGGCTGGCGGAAAAGGGCTATGACCGGGCGATGGGCGCACGACCGATGGCGCGTGTGATTCAGGATAATCTGAAAAAACCGCTGGCCAATGAGTTGCTGTTTGGATCGCTGGTTGATGGCGGACAGGTCACCGTCGCGCTGGATAAAGAGAAAAATGCGTTGACGTATGGCTTCCAGAGTGCGCAAAAGCACAAGCCGGAAGCCGCGCATTAATCTTCGTTTCACTGCCGTACAAACCGGGCCTTAGCGCCCGGTTTTTTTACGCCGGCTAATAGTTAGCCTGATGGCGTTGTGCTCGCGATAGGCGGATAAGGCGCTTGTAAATTGCGCCATCATCCGGTAATCGATGGGGGGTTAATGCGAAAAAAAGCCCGTACTTTCGTACGAGCTCTTTCTTAAATATGGCGGTGAGGGGGGATTGACTCGCTGCGCTCGCCCTTCGGGCAGTCTCCTCGCAGGCTCGTCGTCTGTCCAACTGGCTGCGCCAGTTGTCGAACCCCGGTCGGGTGTTCTCATCCCCCCTTGGTTTGGGGGATACATATAAGCAAAAAGCCCGTACTTCTGTACAGGCTCTCAACTTAAATATGGCGGTGAGGGGGGGATTGACTCGCTGCGCTCGCCCTTCGGGCAGTCTCCTCGCAGGCTCGTCGTCTGTCCAACTGGCTGCGCCAGTTGTCGAACCCCGGTCGGGTGTTCTCATCCCCCCTTGGTTTGGGGGATACATATAAGCAAAAAGCCCGTACTTCTGTACAGGCTCTCAACTTAAATATGGCGGTGAGGGGGGGATTCGAACCCCCGATACGTTGCCGTATACACACTTTCCAGGCGTGCTCCTTCAGCCACTCGGACACCTCACCATATTGTATTTCTGCCTGACCACTTGGGGGGCAACGGGGCGCTACTATAGGGAGTTGCGCTAAAACGGTCAAGCAGAATTTACATATTCACTGTCGTTTGCTCATGCAATAGACATAATCCCCGCCCAAACTGGCGCGGGGAGGCAAATTAGCGCTGTGAATCCAACATTTCGTTGTTTTTCACCACATCCTGCGCTTTGCTGTAGCTTTCGATCAGCAGTTGATAGGCCGGGAATACCTGAGTATAAACGTCGGCCCACGCGGCGGCGTCTTCACGGTTCCAGGTGCCTTGCAGCTCAGAGGCGACCGCGGCAGTATCCATTGGTACGACGCCAGCCTGTACGATACGCGCCAGGGTGATCTCCTGCGCCATCTTACTGTAGGTGCCGGATGCGTCGATCACGGCAAATACCTTATAACCTTCCGCTACCGCGCTAATGGCCGGGAATGCCATGCACACGCTGGTAATCGTCCCGGCAATGATCAGCGTCTTACGACCCGTCGCTTTTACCGCGTTCACGAAATCTTCGTTATCCCAGGCGTTAATTTCACCTTTGCGTGCAATATACTGCGCATGTGGCGCATTAGCGTGGATCTCTGGGATCAGCGGGCCGTTCGGACCTTGCGGTACGGATGCCGTGGTAATGACCGGCATTTTCGCTAACGTCGCCATCTTCGCCAACGCCGCGGCGCGAGCGCGTAATTCCGGCATTGGCATATCGCCTACGGTCTGGAAAAGACCGCTTTGATGATCGATTAAAAGCATCACGGAATCGTTAACATCAATTACCGGGCGCAAACCATTAAAATTAGCAGGACTTGACATCGTGTTCTCCTTCATGTTTTCAGATTTGGCCAAAACGGCCGGAGTTGAAATCGCGGACTGCTTCTGCGATCTCTTGTTTCGTGTTCATAACAAATGGGCCGTAACCCACAATCGGTTCATTCAGCGGCTCGCCTGATAACAGCAATACGCTGGCGTCGCTGCTGGCCTCAAGGTGCAGCGTTTTCCCTTGCTGGCTCAACACCACCAGTTGCGCTTCGTTGACCGGCGTCGTGCCGTTCACCGTGATATTGCCTTTCAGTACCACCAGCGCGGTGCTCCATCCTTCCGGCTGTGCCAATGTAAGCTGGCGATTGCGTTGCAGGCGCATATCCCAGACATTGAGCGGCGAGAAAGTGTGCGCCGGGCCTTTTGTCTCTTCATAACGCCCTGCAATGACCCGCACGACTCCGGCGTCATCCGGCAACGTAACGGTCGGGATAACATCGTGGGTAATGCTTTGATAACCCGGGGTGGTCATTTTGTCCTTCATTGGAAGGTTAACCCACAACTGCACCATTTCCAGTTCGCCGCCCCGACGGGTAAACGCGTCGGAATGGAACTCTTCATGCAAAATGCCTGCGCCTGCGGTCATCCACTGAACGTCGCCCGGGCCGATAACGCCGCCGCGACCGGTAGAGTCCCGATGCTCGACTTCGCCACTATAAACAATCGTCACGGTCTCGAAACCGCGGTGTGGATGCTCTCCAACGCCGCGTTTTTCATTACCCGGCGTAAATGTGTGCGGCCCGGCATAATCCAGCAGCAGGAATGGACTCAACTGCTGCGCATGTGACTGATAAGAAAAGAGTGAACGAACCGGAAATCCATCGCCAACCCAGTGCGGGCGAGGTGCGGTATAGACGCCTGTAATCTGTTTCATGGTGTTCTCCTCAGTGGCGTTGTCTTGATGTGAATAAGCTTATATTCATGACAAAAGGTTCGGTAGTGGCTAAAATGGCTCATACCGTTCCATTAATAGGACAATGTAATGATAAAAACGGATCTCAATGATTTTGCGTGGTTTGTGCATGTGGTCGAAGAGGGTGGGTTTGCCGCGGCGGGGCGTGCGCTTGATGAACCAAAATCAAAACTGAGCCGGCGTATTGCGCAACTGGAGGAACGGTTGGGCGTGCGATTGATTCAGCGAACCACCCGGCAGTTTAACGTTACCGAAGTGGGACAAACATTCTATGAGCACTGTAAAGCGATGCTGGTGGAAGCTCAGGCGGCGCAGGATGCCATTGCCGCATTGCAGGTAGAACCTCGCGGTATCGTGAAGCTAACCTGCCCGGTGACGTTGCTGCATGTACACATCGGCCCAATGCTGGCGAAGTTTATGGCGCGTTATCCTGATGTTTCGCTACAGCTTGAAGCGACCAATCGTCGGGTGGACGTCGTAGGGGAGGGGGTGGATGTGGCGATTCGCGTCAGGCCGCGCCCGTTTGAGGATAGCGATCTGGTGATGCGCGTCCTGGCTGACAGAGGGCATCGCCTGTTTGCCAGCCCGGATCTCATCGCACGGATGGGAATCCCTTCCGCGCCGGCGGAGTTGAGCCATTGGCCAGGGCTAAGTCTTGCATCCGGCAAGCATATTCACCGCTGGGAACTTTATGGCCCGCAGGGCGCACGTGCGGAAGTCCATTTTACCCCGCGTATGATTACCACCGACATGTTGGCGCTACGCGAGGCGGCGATGGCGGGCGTGGGGCTTGTGCAGTTACCTGTCTTAATGGTGAAAGAACAACTGGCCGCCGGTGAACTGGTCGCGGTGCTGGAAGAGTGGGAGCCCCGGCGGGAGGTTATTCATGCTGTGTTCCCATCCCGGCGAGGATTATTACCTTCCGTACGCGCGTTGGTCGATTTTTTGACGGAAGAGTATGCGCGCATGGTGGAAGAGTAACCTGCTCGTCATTCATCGACTTAATGGACGCAAAAAAGGCCGGTTAAACCGACCTTTTATCCAGCCGCCCTTCAGGGCGTGAGGAGACAATTAGCGACTACGGAAGACAATGCGGCCTTTGCTCAGGTCGTACGGGGTCAGCTCAACGGTCACTTTGTCGCCCGTCAGGATGCGGATGTAGTTCTTACGCATTTTACCGGAGATGTGTGCAGTAACCACGTGACCGTTTTCTAACTCTACGCGGAACATGGTATTAGGTAACGTTTCGAGAACGGTACCTTGCATTTCAATATTGTCTTCTTTGGCCATCTAATCCTCTGGGGTATCACTACCATAATTTGAACCGGCAAGATAATGCCGAACTTCTTTTGATAAGTAAAGATTTGTGCGTTTAAAACACAGCAAACCAGGTTTAGCACATGATTCCGCGACACACGACAACGCCGCGTTATACACCTTTTCCCTGATACTACCGCCTGATGTATCGACATAAGCGCAACATATAAGGGAACGGTGAAATAAACGATGGGCGTTACCTGACAACGGGCTGCGGGATAATGAGCTAAACCAATTCTGCGGCAGCAATTATAACACCCCAATAAAAAATGTGCCGAAAACATTCACTTCCGGGGCAAAAATAATGTCCGCGGCACCCAAAAACGGGAGGCCAGCGGCTGTTGGCGTAAGGCCGCGAGGTGATCGAGGTAGTCACGACGTGGAATTTCAATGGCACCGAGCGAGGCGGTATGACTATTAAGTACCTGACAATCAATAAGTTTACCGCCGTGGCGGGTAAATTCAGCGCAAAAAACCAGCAGTGCGGTTTTAGAGGCATTCTCCTGGCGGCTAAACATCGATTCGCCGCAAAACAGCGCCCCCTGCGAGACGCCATACATCCCGCCGACCAGTTCCCGATCGCGCCACACTTCAATGGAGTGCGCGTGGCCCAATTCATGTAATCGGCGATAGGCTTCCTCAATACCACGCGTTATCCAGGTGCCTTCGTCACGGTGATTGGCGCATCCATCAATGACCCGATCGAAAGCGTAATTGAGCGTCACGCGGTAAGGGGATGCGTTGTGAAAGCGCTTCATGCTGCGACTGAGGTGAAACTTTTCAGGCCACAGCACGGCGCGCGGATCGGGCGACCACCACAGAATCGGGTCGCCCGGCGAAAACCACGGGAAAATCCCGTGCTGGTAGGCCATTAACAACCGGGCAGGGCTGAGATCGCCGCCCAGCGCCAGTAAACCGTTAGGCTCGCGTAAAGCGCCTTCCGGCGAAGGGAAGGCGATAGAATGTCGGGAAAGCTGAACCAGACGCATGACGGCGAAACTCCAGTACGCAAGTCGGATCGTTCAATAATAGCTTACAGACGTTGTTTAAACTGATAATAGCGCCCTTGTCCGGCTAACAATTCTGCATGAGTGCCTCGCTCAATGATGCGCCCGTCGTCCATTACGATGATTTGATCAAAACGGGCCAGGCCGCGCAAACGGTGAGTCACCATCAGGACGGTTTTCTCGCGCATCACATCGGCAAGTAATTCCAGCATTTCGCTCTCGGTGGTCGCATCCAGCCCCTCAGTAGGCTCATCCAACAGCATCAACGGGGCATCGTGCAACAGCGCGCGGGCGATGGCCAGGCGACGAAGTTCGCCGCCGGATAGCAGGCGACCGCCTTCGCCGAGCCAGCTATTAAGCCCACTATCTTCGAGCAGATTTTCGAGGCCGACGCGACGCAGCATATCGGAAATGGCTTCGTCGCTGGCATTGGGCGCCGCCAGTAATAAATTATCACGCAGCGTGGCGCTGAACAGGTGGACACGCTGCGGCACCACGCTGATAGTCCGGCGTAAGGCGGATTCGCTCAACGAGGATAGCGGAAGATCGTTGAGCAGAATTTCGCCTTGTTGCGGGTCCCAGGCGCGGGTGAGTAGCTGCAACAGCGTTGATTTTCCGCAGCCGGTACGCCCCAGAATAGCGACATGCTCGCCAGGATTAGCCTGTAATGAGAGGGCATTGAGCGCATTAATCGGCTGGTCGGGATAACGAAACGAAACATCCCGCAGGGTGAGTGTGACCTTTTCCGGCGCGGGAGTTTCTGCCTGTGGAAAGGTCACCTCCGGTTTTTGCTCCGTTAATTCAGTGATACGAAGCGCAGAGGCGATAACCTGCCCCAGATGCTGGAATGCGCCGGTAACGGGCGCAAGCGCCTCGAAAGCCGCCAGCGCGCAGAAGACAAACAGCGCGATGAGCGCGCCGGGCTGCGTATTGCCGCCAACGCCGCCGGAGGCCATCCACAACATTAACATCACCGCCAGCGCGCCAATCAGCAGCATTAACGCCTGCGATAAGGCGGTCAGTTCAGACTGTCGGCGTTGGGCCTCATGCCATTGTAATTCGGTGGCTTCCATTTGCGCCCGATAGCGTTTGCTGGCGCCAAAAATGGTGAGTTCCGCCTGGCCCTGTAACCATGACGTGAGCTGTTGGCGATACTGACCGCGTAGATGCGTCAGATTTTGGCCGGTATTTTTGCCGGCGCGATAAAACACCGGCGGCATAATAAACAGCGTCAACAGCATAATGCCGCCCAGCGTGATCGCCAGCGTCACGTCGAGAACGCTAAGCCCCAGGGTGACAATCATAATCACTACAAAAGCGCCGACCAGCGGGGAGATGACGCGCAAATAGAGATGATCCAGCGTGTCGACGTCGGCAACGATGCGATTCAGCAGTTCACCTTGCTGATATCGCGCCAGACCCGCGGGGGAGAGCGGTAGAAGTTTGCTGAAGGTGTAAATACGCAGATGTTGCAGCACGCGGAACGTGGCGTCATGACTTACCAGACGTTCAAAATAACGACCGGCGGTACGGGTAATGGCCGCGCCGCGCACTCCGGCTGCCGGGAGCATATAGTTAAAACTGTAAATTCCCGCGAAGCCTGCGATAGCGGACGCGGACAGGAACCAGCCGGAAAGCGTCAGCAGCCCGATACTGGCAAGCAGGGTCAGGATTGCCAGCGCAATTCCCAGCGTTAGCATCCATTTGTGGCGTTTATAAAGCGTCAGATAAGGGAGTAGCGCGCGCATTTAAATATCCTCCTGACGGTGAGCCAATAACGTCGCAAAAGCGCCGTTGGCGGCGCTGAGTTCGGCATAACTGCCTTGTTCGACAATCGCGCCATCTTGCATAACCCAGATAGCGTCCCAGTCGGCGAGATCTTCCAACTGATGCGTTACCATTAATGTGGTCTGGCGTTTTGACGCCGCTTTTAACGCCTGCATGACGCGTTGCTCGCTGTGAGCGTCCAGGCTTGCCGCCGGTTCATCCAGCAGTAGCAGTTGACAGGGATTAAGTAGCGCACGGGCGACCGCTACACGCTGTGCCTGGCCGACGGAAAGTCTGCTGGCATGATTGCCGAGCGGGGTGTCTACTCCCTGCGGCAGCAGCGGTAAAAACTCGCTTACCCATGCGGCGTCAAGCGCGGCATAAAGTTCCTGCTCGCTGGCGTCCGGGCGCGCCAGTAATACATTTTCGCGTAGCGTCGCCGCAGGTAATTGCGGGTTTTGTCCAACCCAGGAGAGATGCTGGCGCCAGGATTCCGGCGAGAGATCGCGAAGCTCGACACCGTTAATACGCAAAGATCCCTGATAGGAGAGAAAACCGGATAATACATTCAACAGAGAGCTTTTACCGGAACCGCTGCGTCCTACCAGGACGGCGCGTTCTCCTGCCGCTAATGAGAAATTCAGCGGCCCGGCAAGCGTTTTGCCTTCTGGCGAGGTGATAATAAGATTGACTGCGTCAATGGTTACAGGTTCGTTTTCCGCCAGCTCAACTTCGCCGCGCGCCGGGTGGGCGAGGGGTGTTTCCAGAAACGTCTTCAGACTATCCGCCGCGCCAACTGCCTGCGCCTTAGCATGATAAAACGTACCGAGGTCGCGTAACGGCTGGAAAAACTCCGGCGCGAGGATCAAGGCGAGGAACCCGGCGGCGAGCGTCACACCGGTACCGTAATGACCAAAGTTCAGCTCGCCCAGGTAAGAGAAGCCAAAATAAACGGCGACCAGCGCAATAGAAAGCGAGGTGAAAAACTCCAGCACGCCGGAAGATAAAAAGGCGAGGCGCAGTACTTCCATCGTGCGCTGACGAAAATCCTGCGATGCTGCGCGAATGCTTTCGGTTTCCGCTTCTCCACGACCGAAAATTCGCAGCGTTTCCATCCCGCGCAGACGGTCAAGAAAATGGCCGCTTAGCCGGGCAAGCGCCAGGAAATTGCGGCGGTTGGCGTCAGCCGCGCCCATTCCCACCATCGCCATAAATAGGGGAATGAGCGGGGCAGTGCCCAGCAGAATCAGCGCCGCCGCCCAATTTGACGGGAAAATCGCCGCCACGATTAAGAGCGGTACGCAAACGGCAAGCGCCATTTGCGGCAGATAGCGCGCATAATAGTCATGCATATCGTCAATCTGTTCCAACACCAGCGTCGCCCAGCTACCGGCGGGCTTGCCCTGAATCCAGGCTGGGCCGGCTTGCTGCAGACGATCCAACACCTGACGGCGGATCTCAAAGCGAATATGTTGTCCGGCATGAAAACCGACGCGCTCACGCAACCACACCACCCAGGCGCGGAGGACAAAGATCAGTATCAGCAGGATAAAAGGGAGCAACAGCGCTTCCCGTGGAATGTTCTCCATGATCATATGTTGCAGGATACGCGCCATGATCCAGGCCTGAGCGACAATTAATACGCCACTCATGAACCCCAACAGGCGGGAAATATTCAACCACCGTTGGGAGATTACGCTTTGCTGTTTTAACCAGCGGGTCAGCTCTTTTTGACGGGTTTTATTCATTGCACGCTTAGCAGGTGAGTTATTAGAATTTCAGGCAGGGGCAATGTTACAACGACGCAAAAATAAAGGCGACTTATAGTCGCCTTTTTTACTTTTGTTACTGATTTGTAAAAACTATTTGCTCGCGTCGGCCAGACCATCGAGATAGCGTTCAGCATCCAGCGCCGCCATACAGCCCGTACCTGCAGAGGTGATCGCCTGACGGTAAATATGATCCATGACGTCACCCGCCGCGAATACGCCAGGGATGCTGGTTTGTGTGGCGTTGCCATGGGTGCCGGACTGAACTTTGATATAACCATTTTCCAGCTCAAGCTGGCCTTCGAAGAGCGCCGTGTTTGGGCTATGACCGATGGCTACGAAAAGTCCGGCGATATCCAGCGTCTCGATATTATCGCTCTGCTGCGTGTCGCGAAGACGCAGACCGGTGACGCCCATCTGATCGCCGGTCACTTCTTCCAGCGTCCGGTTGGTGTGCAGAATGATATTGCCATTTTCAACTTTATCCATCAGGCGCTTAATGAGGATTTTTTCAGCGCGGAAACCGTCACGGCGATGGATAAGGTGCACTTCCGAAGCGATGTTGGACAGATAAAGCGCTTCTTCAACCGCGGTGTTGCCGCCGCCGATCACCGCCACTTTCTGATTGCGGTAGAAGAAACCGTCGCAGGTTGCGCAGGCGGAAACGCCGCGCCCTTTAAAGGCTTCTTCCGATGGCAGCCCCAGATAGCGCGCGGAAGCGCCGGTCGCAATGATCAACGCATCACAAGTGTACTCTGCGCTGTCACCTGTCAGACGGAACGGACGATTTTGCAGATCCACTTTGTTGATGTGATCAAAAATTATCTCAGTTTCAAATTTTGCCGCATGTTCATGCATGCGTTCCATCAGCAGCGGGCCGGTCAAATCGTTTGGATCGCCGGGCCAGTTTTCCACTTCCGTCGTGGTAGTCAGTTGACCGCCTTTTTCCATACCGGTAATAAGTACCGGCTGTAAATTTGCGCGCGCGGCATACACCGCCGCGGTATATCCCGCCGGTCCTGAGCCCAGAATAAGCAGCTTACTGTGTTTGGTCGTGCCCATGAGATCCCCATAGTTGTTGGCAGACAATGAGCAGAATTGTAGGGAATTTACAGACGTAAAAAAAGAGCATAACGATTTTGTTAACAATATGTGTAATAGCATGAACCGATGAACGACCGCGACAGCGACGTTATCATCACAAACTTTAATTAAAATCGGTAACTTATAAGGTGGCGAAATGACAGTTTACCGCCCTCTCTAATGAATAACTGGCATGTTGTACTAAAAATCGATGTTTTGCTTTGACAATCACCTGCTGTTTTGCGAAAACATTCGAGGAAGAAAAAAACTGTGTTATGTATGTGCTGCATAATCATGCATGTAAATACCATGTTTACCGGGCTAGTGAAATCTACGCATGGCGTGGACAGACGCCATTCGTGATGTCGATAGCTGCCGCGAGGCAACGGTCTTCTCACCATAGACCAGGCATTGCGCGCCGTTAATCCCTCTGGGTTTCGGTCTATTGTGATGGGCAGCGACTCTGAACAGTGATGTGAGTAGAGTCAGGCAGGAGTAGGGAAGGAATACAGAGAGACAATAATAATGGTAGATAGCAAGAAGCGCCCTGGCAAAGATCTCGACCGTATCGATCGTAACATTCTTAATGAACTGCAAAAGGATGGGCGTATTTCCAACGTCGAGCTTTCTAAACGAGTAGGACTTTCGCCGACACCTTGCCTTGAGCGTGTGCGTCGGCTGGAGCGACAGGGGTTTATCCAGGGCTATACGGCGCTGTTGAACCCGCATTATCTGGATGCGTCACTTCTGGTATTCGTTGAGATTACCTTAAATCGCGGCGCGCCGGATGTGTTTGAACAGTTTAATGCCGCCGTGCAAAAGCTTGAAGAGATTCAGGAGTGTCATTTGGTTTCCGGCGATTTCGACTACCTGTTGAAAACCCGTGTACCGGATATGTCAGCGTATCGAAAACTATTGGGAGAGACGTTGCTGCGCTTGCCAGGTGTGAACGACACCCGAACTTACGTAGTGATGGAAGAGGTAAAACAGAGTAATCGTCTGGTTATTAAGACACGCTAACACGGAACAGGTGCAAAATCGCCGTAGTTTGATTACACTCCTGTTAATCCATACAGCAACAGTGCCGGGGCAACCCGGTGCTGTTGTCCGTTTTAGCATCGGGCGGGAAAAGCCTGGAACCTGGAGAGCCTTTTTTGAGCCAGGAATATACTGAAGACAAAGACGTCACATTGACGAAGTTAAGCAGCGGGCGCCGACTTCTGGAAGCGTTGTTGATACTTATTGCCCTTTTTGCCGTCTGGCTGATGGCGGCCTTGTTGAGCTTTAACCCTTCGGACCCCAGTTGGTCGCAAACCGCCTGGCATGAGCCCATCCATAATTTAGGCGGCGCGCCGGGCGCGTGGCTGGCCGATACACTGTTCTTTATTTTTGGCGTAATGGCCTACACCATCCCTGTCATTATTGTCGGCGGGTGTTGGTTTGCGTGGCGTCATCAGTCTACGGATGATTACATCGACTATTTTGCTGTGTCGCTACGCCTTATCGGCGTGCTGGCGCTGATTCTCACTTCCTGCGGTCTGGCGGCCATTAATGCCGACGATATCTGGTATTTCGCCTCTGGCGGCGTAATTGGCAGCCTGTTAAGCACCACGCTGCAGCCGTTATTGCATAGTAGCGGTGGAACGATAATGCTTCTCTGTATTTGGGCTGCCGGGCTGACGCTCTTTACCGGTTGGTCCTGGGTTAGTATCGCCGAAAAATTAGGCGGCTGGCTGCTTAATATACTGACCTTCGCCAGCAACCGTACCCGGCGTGATGATACGTGGGTTGACGACGAAGAGTATGATGACGAATACGATGAAGAAACCGACGGCGTGCAGCGTGAATCTCGCCGGGCGCGTATTTTGCGCGGCGCGTTGGCGCGTCGTAAGCGACTGGCTGAAAAATTCAGCAATCCACGGGGCCGTCAGACCGATGCCGCGCTCTTTTCCGGCAAACGGATGGATGATGACGAGGACATTCAGTATAGCGCGCGCGGCGTCGCTGCCGATCCCGACGACGTTCTGTTTTCGGGCAACCGTGCGACGCAGCCGGAATATGATGAATATGATCCGCTGTTAAACGGCCATTCTGTCACCGAAGCGGTCGCCGCCGCTGCGGCCGCAACTGCCGTCACCCAGACGTGGGCAGCGTCCGCCGATCCCATAATGCAAACGCCGCCCATGCCGGGGGCTGAGCCGGTTGTCGCGCAACCGACCGTGGAGTGGCAGCCCGTACCGGGACCGCAAACCGGCGAACCGGTTATCGCGCCTGCGCCGGAGGGGTATCAGCCTCATCCGCAATATGCTCAACCGCAGGAGGCGCAAAGTGCGCCGTGGCAGCAACCTGTGCCTGTCGCTTCCGCGCCGCAATACGCCGCGACGCCAGCGACCGCAGCAGAATATGACTCTCTTGCGCCGCAGGAAACACAGCCGCAATGGCAGGCGCCGGATGCCGAACAACACTGGCAGCCGGAGCCGACCCATCAGCCGACGCCGGTTTATCAGCCGGAGCCGATAGCGGCTGAACCTTCTCACATGCCGCCGCCGGTTATCGAACAGCCGGTTACCACCGAGCCTGAACCTGACATAGAAGAGACCAGACCCGCCCGTCCTCCGCTTTACTATTTTGAAGAGGTGGAAGAGAAACGCGCCCGTGAGCGCGAACAACTGGCGGCATGGTATCAACCGATTCCGGAGCCGGTAAAAGAGAACGTGCCGGTCAAACCTACGGTATCTGTCGCGCCATCCATACCGCCAGTGGAAGCGGTAGCCGCCGCCGCGTCGCTTGACGCAGGTATTAAGAGTGGCACCCTGGCAGCAGGCGCCGCGGCCGCTGCGCCTGCCTTTAGTCTGGCTACCGGCGGCGCGCCGCGTCCGCAGGTGAAAGAGGGAATTGGTCCGCAACTGCCGCGTCCGAACCGCGTTCGCGTGCCGACCCGACGGGAACTGGCATCGTATGGTATTAAGCTGCCGTCACAGAGGATTGCAGAAGAAAAAGCCCGCGAGGCGGAGCGCAATCAGTACGAGACGGGCGCGCAGCTAACCGATGAAGAAATAGATGCAATGCATCAGGACGAATTAGCCCGTCAGTTTGCGCAGTCGCAGCAGCATCGTTATGGTGAGACGTATCAGCATGATACTCAACAGGCAGAAGATGACGATACCGCTGCGGAAGCTGAATTAGCCCGCCAGTTTGCCGCTTCGCAACAGCAGCGCTATTCCGGCGAGCAACCCGCTGGCGCGCAGCCGTTCTCACTGGACGATCTGGATTTCTCGCCAATGAAAGTATTGGTTGATGAAGGCCCGCACGAACCGCTGTTCACGCCGAGTGTCATGCCCGAATCAACGCCTGTTCAGCAGCCGGTAGCGCCACAACCGCAGTATCAGCAGCCGCAACAGTCGGTAGCGCCGCAGCCACAGTATCAGCAGCCGCAACAGCCGGTAGCGCCTCAGCCGCAGTATCAGCAGCCGCAACAGCCGGTAGCGCCACAGCCGCAGTATCAGCAGCCGCAGCAGCCGGTAGCGCCTCAGCCGCAGTATCAGCAGCCGCAGCAGCCGGTAGCGCCGCAGCCACAGTATCAGCAGCCGCAACAGCCGGTAGCGCCGCAACCGCAGTATCCGCAGCCGCAACAGCCGGTAGCGCCGCAGCCGCAGTATCAGCAGCCGCAACAGCCGGTAGCGCCGCAGCCACAGTATCAGCAGCCGCAGCAACCGACAGCGCCGCAAGACAGCCTGATCCACCCGCTGTTGATGCGTAACGGCGACAGTCGTCCATTACAGCGTCCGACGACGCCGCTGCCTTCGTTAGATCTTCTGACGCCGCCGCCGAGCGAAGTTGAACCGGTAGATACCTTTGCGCTGGAACAAATGGCGCGTCTGGTTGAAGCGCGCCTGGCGGACTTCCGCATTAAAGCTGATGTGGTGAACTATTCGCCAGGCCCGGTCATTACTCGCTTTGAACTGAATCTGGCCCCGGGCGTTAAAGCGGCGCGTATCTCCAACCTTTCCCGGGATCTGGCGCGCTCATTGTCAACGGTAGCCGTACGCGTTGTGGAAGTCATTCCAGGCAAACCTTACGTAGGGTTGGAATTGCCGAACAAGAAACGGCAAACCGTTTATCTGCGCGAAGTGTTGGATAACGCCAAATTCCGCGAGAATCCGTCGCCGCTTACCGTGGTGTTAGGTAAGGATATCGCGGGCGATCCGGTAGTGGCGGATCTGGCGAAAATGCCTCACCTGCTGGTGGCCGGTACGACCGGTTCCGGTAAGTCGGTCGGGGTTAACGCCATGATCCTCAGTATGCTGTATAAAGCGCAGCCGGAAGACGTTCGCTTTATCATGATCGACCCGAAAATGTTAGAACTCTCGGTCTATGAAGGTATACCGCATCTGCTGACAGAAGTTGTTACCGACATGAAAGACGCGGCTAACGCGTTACGCTGGAGCGTCAATGAGATGGAGCGTCGCTATAAGCTGATGTCCGCGCTCGGCGTGCGTAATCTGGCTGGGTATAACGAGAAAATCGCCGAAGCGGCCCGCATGGGACGTCCGATTCCGGACCCGTACTGGAAGCCGGGCGACAGTATGGATGTTCAGCATCCGGTTCTGGAAAAACTGCCGTATATCGTGGTACTGGTTGATGAATTTGCCGACCTGATGATGACCGTTGGCAAAAAAGTTGAAGAGCTGATCGCGCGTTTGGCGCAGAAAGCGCGCGCCGCGGGGATTCACCTGGTACTGGCGACGCAGCGTCCGTCGGTCGATGTGATTACTGGTTTAATTAAAGCCAACATACCAACCCGTATCGCTTTTACCGTATCCAGTAAGATCGACTCCCGCACCATTCTTGATCAGGGTGGCGCTGAGTCGCTATTGGGAATGGGGGACATGCTCTATTCCGGACCAAACTCCACCATGCCGGTACGTGTCCATGGGGCGTTTGTGCGTGACCAGGAAGTCCATGCGGTGGTTCAGGACTGGAAAGCGCGCGGTCGTCCGCAATATGTGGATGGCATTACCTCCGACAGCGAAAGCGAAGGTGGTGGTGGCGGTTTTGACGGCGGCGAAGAATTAGATGCGCTATTCGATCAGGCCGTTAATTTCGTCACCCAGAAGCGTAAAGCGTCCATTTCCGGCGTTCAGCGTCAGTTCCGCATCGGCTATAACCGTGCGGCGCGTATTATCGAACAGATGGAAGCGCAGGGTATTGTCAGCGCTCAGGGGCATAACGGTAATCGTGAAGTGCTGGCTCCGCCGCCTTTTGAGTAAACCTGTAAGCCGGATGGCGCTGTGCAGGCTGCCATCCGGCAACAAAATTCAGTATTTTCTTCTTTCCTCATGCTGATTTTTGGCCTGGAATAGAAAGCAAAAGGAGCTCCTGGTCGGGAGTGTCGAAACCTGAGGAATAATGATGAAAAAAATGGCAATCGCCTGTGCATTACTTTCAAGCGTTGTAGCCAGCAGCGTATGGGCTGACGCCGCCAGCTCTCTGAAAAGCCGTCTGGATAAAGTGAGCAGCTTTCATGCCACCTTTACTCAAAAAGTCACCGATGGCAGCGGTGCCGCGGTGCAGGAGGGACAGGGTGATTTATGGGTTAAGCGGCCAAATCTATTCAACTGGCATATGACGCAACCTGACGAGAGTATTCTGGTTTCTGACGGCAAAACGTTATGGTTCTATAACCCGTTTGTAGAACAGGCTACCGCCACGTGGTTGAAAGATGCCACCGGAAATACACCGTTTATGCTGATTGCCCGCAACCAGGCCAGCGACTGGCAGCAATATAATATTAAGCAGGATGGCGATAATTTTGTGCTGACGCCGAAAGCCAGCAACGGCAATCTGAAACAGTTCACCATCAATGTGGGACGCGACGGGACTATCCACCAGTTTAGCGCCGTAGAACAAGACGATCAGCGTAGCGCCTATCAGCTAAAATCCCAGCAAAACGGCGCTGTTGATCCGTCAAAATTTACGTTTACTCCGCCGCAAGGGGTAACGATAGACGACCAACGTAAGTAGAGGCGATGAGTGAGCAATCTGTCGCTCGATTTTTCTGATAATACGTTTCAACCGCTGGCCGCGCGAATGCGGCCGGAAAATTTAGCGCAGTATATCGGCCAGCAGCATTTGCTGGCCGCAGGTAAGCCGTTGCCTCGCGCTATTGAGGCCGGGCATCTGCACTCCATGATTTTATGGGGGCCGCCAGGGACGGGGAAAACCACGCTCGCTGAAGTGATCGCCCGCTACGCCAGCGCCGATGTCGAGCGTATTTCCGCCGTCACTTCTGGGGTAAAAGAGATTCGTGAAGCTATCGAGCGCGCCCGCCAGAATCGTAATGCTGGTCGCCGTACCATCCTGTTTGTCGATGAAGTGCATCGCTTTAACAAAAGCCAGCAGGACGCCTTTTTACCGCATATCGAAGATGGCACTATCACCTTTATCGGCGCGACCACGGAAAATCCCTCTTTTGAGCTGAACTCGGCGCTCTTGTCGCGAGCGCGGGTCTATTTGCTGAAATCGTTGACCACTGACGATATTGAGCAAGTACTGGACCAGGCGATGCAGGACAAAACGCGTGGTTACGGCGATCAGGATATCGTGTTACCGGATGAGACACGGCGAGCGATTGCTGAGCTGGTCAATGGCGACGCGCGGCGCGCCTTAAATACGCTGGAAATGATGGCCGATATGGCGGAGGCGGATGATAGCGGCAAACGCGTTTTATTGCCCTCCTTGTTGACCGAGATCGCCGGCGAGCGCAGCGCGCGTTTTGATAACAAAGGCGATCGCTTCTACGATCTTATTTCCGCCTTACATAAATCAGTGCGCGGCAGCGCGCCGGATGCCGCCCTCTATTGGTATGCCCGTATCATTACCGCGGGAGGCGATCCGCTGTACGTGGCGCGTCGCTGCTTGGCGATTGCCTCGGAAGATGTGGGTAATGCCGATCCGCGCGCGATGCAGGTCGCTATTGCCGCGTGGGATTGTTTCACCCGCGTTGGTCCGGCTGAAGGCGAAAGGGCGATCGCGCAGGCTATCGTTTATCTCGCCTGCGCGCCGAAGAGCAACGCCGTCTATACCGCCTTTAAGGCTGCGCTGGCCGACGCGCGCGAACGTCCTGATTATGACGTTCCTGTCCATCTGCGTAATGCGCCAACCAAACTGATGAAAGAGATGGGCTATGGCCAGGAGTACCGCTATGCCCACGATGAGCCCAATGCCTATGCTGCGGGTGAAGTGTACTTCCCGCCGGAAATCGCGCAAACGCGCTATTATCATCCGACAAATCGTGGTCTGGAAGGCAAGATTGGCGAAAAGCTCGCCTGGCTGGCTGAACAGGATCAAAATAGCCCCACAAAACGCTACCGCTAGTGTAAACGTTGCGGTAAGGTTATCTCTAAATATGATGCTCCAGGTATCATGGCGTTGATGATGAATCTCGTTATGCCTGATAGCACGTTGCTTATGAGGTCTGCGGGTATAGCGCAATGGATGCGTTGTTGCTGTCGTCGGTCAGGTAAGGCGAAAACGTCGCTATTACGTAAACGCGGTTTACGTTCATCAATACAATCAGAGGCGATCATCAATTGATCGCGTTTCCTTTTATTATTCGATAAGCACAGGATAAGCATGCTCGATCCCAATCTGCTGCGTAATGAGCCAGACGCAGTCGCTGAAAAACTGGCACGCCGGGGCTTTAAGCTGGATGTAGATAAGCTGCGCGCTCTTGAAGAGCGTCGTAAAGTTTTGCAGGTCAACACGGAAAACCTGCAGGCGGAGCGTAATTCTCGATCGAAATCCATCGGCCAGGCGAAAGCGCGCGGGGAAGATATCGAGCCTTTACGCCTGGAAGTGAATAAACTGGGCGAAGAGCTGGATGCGGCGAAAGCCGAGCTGGATACCTTGCTGGCGGAGATCCGCGATATCGCGCTGACCATCCCAAACCTGCCTGCGGATGAAGTGCCGGTAGGTAAAGATGAAAACGACAACGTTGAAGTCAGCCGCTGGGGTACCCCGCGTGAGTTTGATTTTGAAATCCGCGATCACGTCACCTTAGGGGAAATGCACTCCGGCCTCGACTTTGCCGCCGCGGTTAAGCTGACCGGCTCCCGTTTTGTAGTGATGAAAGGACAGATTGCGCGTATGCATCGCGCATTGTCGCAGTTCATGTTGGATCTGCATACGGAACAGCACGGCTATAGCGAAAACTACGTGCCGTATCTGGTTAACCACGACACGCTGTATGGCACCGGTCAACTGCCGAAATTCGCAGGCGACTTGTTCCATACCCGTCCGCTGGAAGAAGAAGCAGACAGCAGCAACTATGCTTTGATCCCGACGGCGGAGGTTCCGCTGACCAATCTGGTACGCGATGAAATCATCGACGAAGATCAGCTGCCGATTAAAATGACGGCGCATACGCCTTGTTTCCGTTCTGAAGCAGGTTCTTATGGTCGTGATACCCGTGGCCTGATTCGTATGCATCAGTTTGACAAAGTGGAAATGGTGCAGATCGTTCGCCCGGAAGATTCTATGGCTGCGTTGGAAGAGATGACCGGCCACGCGGAAAAAGTGCTCCAGCTACTGGGACTGCCGTATCGTAAAATCATTCTGTGCACTGGCGATATGGGCTTCGGCGCCTGCAAAACCTATGACCTCGAAGTCTGGGTTCCGGCGCAGAATACCTACCGCGAGATCTCTTCCTGCTCTAACGTCTGGGACTTCCAGGCGCGTCGTATGCAGGCACGCTGTCGCAGCAAGTCCGACAAAAAGACCCGTCTGGTCCATACCCTGAATGGTTCTGGTCTGGCGGTAGGTCGTACCCTGGTGGCCGTGATGGAAAACTATCAGCAGGCTGATGGCCGCATTGAAGTGCCGGAAGTATTACGTCCGTACATGAACGGACTGGAATATATCGGCTAATCCTCGCTTTCTCCTTTTCTAAAAAGCGCCTTCGGGCGCTTTTTTTATGCCAGTTTGATACCGGACAATAATCCCTACCCTATTAGGGGTAATACTGATTTCGAATGAAGGTCAGTTTTTAACGCTATTTTTCTATTTTTTCGATATATATCAGACTTTATAGCGATGTTATCGCTATATAAAATTCTATACATCGTTTTATTGTTTTTTTTTATTGTGAGCAGCAGAGTGAGCCCTTATGAAAACTAAGATCCCTGATGCCGTGCTGGCAGCCGAGGTGAGCCGTCGTGGTTTAGTCAAAACCACCGCGATAGGCGGCCTGGCGATAGCCAGTAGCGCATTTACCCTGCCATTTACCCGCATCGCTAACGCCGCAGAGGCAATAAGCCCGGCGAAAACCGGCGAGAAAGTCGTCTGGAGCGCCTGTACGGTAAACTGTGGCAGCCGTTGTCCGCTACGTATGCATGTTGTGGATGGCGAAATCAAATATGTAGAAACGGATAATACCGGAAACGATGATTATGATGGCCTGCACCAGGTTCGCGCCTGCCTGCGCGGTCGTTCTATGCGTCGTCGCGTCTATAACCCGGATCGGCTCAAGTATCCGATGAAGCGCGTCGGCGCGCGCGGCGAAGGTAAATTTGAGCGTATTAGCTGGGACGAAGCCTACGATATCATTGCCACCAATATGCAGCGTCTTATCAAAGAGTATGGCAACGAGTCCATTTATCTGAACTATGGCACGGGTACGCTGGGCGGCACTTTGACACGTTCATGGCCGCCGGGAAAAACGCTGGTCGCTCGTCTGATGAACTGCTGCGGCGGTTATCTTAACCACTACGGTGATTACTCTTCCGCGCAAATCGCAGCGGGTCTGAACTACACCTATGGCGGCTGGGCGGATGGCAATAGTCCATCCGACATTGAAAACAGTAAGCTGGTGGTGTTGTTTGGTAATAACCCTGGCGAAACCCGCATGAGCGGGGGCGGTGTAACCTATTATCTTGAACAGGCGCGGCAGAAATCAAACGCGCGGATGATCATTATCGACCCTCGTTACACCGACACTGGCGCTGGTCGTGAAGATGAGTGGATTCCGATTCGTCCAGGTACCGATGCGGCGCTGGTCAATGGTCTGGCATATGTCTTAATCACCGAGAACATGGTCGATCAGCCGTTCCTGGATAAATATTGCGTCGGTTATGACGAAAAAACCTTGCCTGCCAGCGCGCCGAAAAACGGTCACTACAAAGCCTATATTCTTGGCCAGGGTAAAGACGGTATCGCGAAGACGCCGGAGTGGGCGGCGCAAATTACCGGTATCCCGGCGGATCGCATTATTAAGCTGGCGCGAGAAATCGGCAGCGCTAAACCCGCCTATATTTGCCAGGGGTGGGGACCACAACGTCATGCTAATGGAGAAATCGCCACGCGCGCCATCTCAATGCTGGCGATCCTGACGGGTAATGTTGGGATTAACGGCGGTAACAGTGGCGCGCGCGAAGGGTCTTATGCCCTGCCATTTGAACGTATGCCCACGTTGGAAAATCCGGTTGAAACCAGCATCTCCATGTTTATGTGGACCGATGCCATTGAACGCGGCCCGGAAATGACGGCGTTGCGTGATGGCGTGCGGGGGAAAGATAAGCTGGACGTGCCGATCAAAATGATCTGGAACTATGCTGGCAACTGTTTGATTAACCAGCACTCTGAGATTAACCGCACCCACGAAATCCTGCAGGATGACAAGAAATGCGAAATGATCGTCGTTATCGACTGTCATATGACCTCGTCGGCAAAATACGCCGATATTCTGTTGCCTGATTGCACTGCTTCTGAGCAGATGGACTTTGCGCTGGATGCCTCCTGCGGAAACATGTCTTACGTTATCTTCACTGACCAGGCGATTAAACCGCGCTTCGAGTGTAAGACGATTTATGAGATGACCAACGAACTGGCGAAACGTCTTGGCGTGGAACAACAGTTTACCGAAGGACGGACGCAAGAAGAGTGGATGCGTCATCTGTACGAACAGTCGCGTAAATCCATTCCGAATCTGCCCACCTTTGAGGAGTTCCGTAAGCAAGGCATCTTCAAACAGCGTGACCCCGAAGGCCACCATGTCGCCTATAAAGACTTC
The DNA here is from genome assembly GCF_056991255.1 of Salmonella sp. A1325. Classification (NCBI taxonomy): domain Bacteria; kingdom Pseudomonadati; phylum Pseudomonadota; class Gammaproteobacteria; order Enterobacterales; family Enterobacteriaceae; genus Salmonella; species Salmonella sp. A1325. The sequence continues at coordinate 162,850 of NZ_JAMLWO010000007.1, forward strand.
CGCGAAGATCCGCAAGCGAATCCACTTACAACGCCATCGGGCAAGATTGAAATCTATTCACAGGCGTTGGCGGATATCGCCGCCACCTGGGAGCTGCCGGAAGGCGACGTGATCGATCCATTACCGATCTACACGCCAGGTTTTGAAAACTATAACGATCCGCTAACGGATAAATTCCCGCTGCAGCTGACGGGTTTCCACTATAAAGCGCGTGTGCATTCCACTTATGGCAACGTAGACGTACTGAAAGCCGCCTGTCGCCAGGAAATGTGGATTAACCCAATGGATGCGCAGAAACGCGGTATCAACAATGGCGATAAAGTCCGCATCTTCAACGATCGCGGCGAAGTACATATCGAGGCTAAAGTGACGCCGCGCATGATGCCGGGCGTGGTCGCCCTGGGAGAAGGCGCATGGTATGACCCGGATGCAAAACGCGTGGATCAGGGCGGATGTATTAACGTACTGACGACCCAACGTCCTTCTCCGCTGGCGAAGGGGAACCCGTCACATACGAACCTCGTTCAGGTTGAAAAGGCGTAAGGAGTAACCGATGACAACCCAGTATGGATTTTTTATTGATTCCAGCCGTTGCACCGGTTGCAAAACCTGCGAACTGGCCTGCAAGGACTACAAAGATTTGACCCCGGATGTCAGCTTCCGCCGCATTTATGAGTATGCGGGCGGCGACTGGCAGGAAGATAACGGCGTCTGGCACCAGAACGTCTTTGCCTATTATCTCTCCATCTCCTGTAACCACTGCGAAGACCCGGCCTGTACCAAAGTCTGCCCGAGCGGCGCGATGCACAAGCGCGATGACGGTTTTGTGGTGGTGAACGAAGAGGTCTGTATCGGCTGTCGCTACTGCCACATGGCCTGCCCGTACGGCGCGCCGCAGTACAACGCGGCCAAAGGTCATATGACCAAGTGCGACGGCTGTTACGACCGGGTGGCGGAAGGCAAAAAACCGATCTGCGTCGAATCCTGTCCGCTGCGAGCGCTGGACTTTGGTCCTATCGACGAGCTGCGTAAAAAACACGGTGAGCTGGCTGCCGTCGCGCCGCTGCCGCGCGCGCATTTCACGAAGCCGAATATTGTGATTAAACCCAACGCCAACAGCCGCCCGACCGGGGACACCACCGGTTATCTGGCCAATCCGAAGGAGGTATAAGATGGGAAGTGGATGGCATGAATGGCCGTTGATGATCTTCACGGTCTTTGGTCAGTGCGTGGCCGGTGGTTTTATTGTTCTGGCTCTGGCGCTGATGAAGGGCGACCTGCGCGCGGAAACGCAGCAGCGGGTGATCGCCTGTATGTTTGGTCTGTGGGTGCTGATGGGGATTGGCTTTATCGCCTCGATGCTGCATCTGGGCTCGCCGATGCGCGCGTTTAACTCGCTTAACCGCGTGGGTGCTTCCGCACTGAGCAATGAAATTGCCAGTGGCTCGGTGTTTTTTGCGGTCGGCGGGATTGGCTGGCTGTTGGCGGTACTGAAAAAGCTGCCGCCGGCACTGCGCACACTCTGGCTGATTATCACGATGGTACTGGGCGTCGTCTTCGTCTGGATGATGGTACGCGTCTATAACAGCATCGATACAGTACCGACTTGGTATAGCGTCTGGACGCCGCTGGGCTTCTTCCTGACGCTCTTTATGGGGGGGCCGCTACTGGGTTATCTGCTGCTGCGCATCGCGGGCGTGAACGGTTGGGCGATGCGTCTGTTGCCTGCGGTGTCGGTGCTGGCGCTGGTGGTTATTGCCATTATGGTGGCCATGCAGGGCGCGGAACTGGCGACGATTCACAGTTCCATTCAGCAGGCGTCTGCTCTGGTGCCGGATTATGGCTCGCTGATGGCCTGGCGTATGGTGCTGCTTGCGGCGGCGTTGTGCTGCTGGATTGTGCCACAGTTAAAAGGGTATCAACCTGCGGTACCGTTGCTCTCTGTCGCCTTCATTCTGATGCTGGCGGGGGAATTGATTGGCCGCGGCGTATTCTATGGGCTGCATATGACCGTGGGCATGGCGGTAGCCAGCTAACGCGTTGACGCGTATTCGGCCTGCAGAACGTGCAGGCCGAATACGCCTTTAGCCGCCATCAATTTAAGGGATATAACCGGGGCGGAGAAGGTGCATATAAATCCATAGAGAAGAAAACGAAGCTAAAGGAACCATGAAATTTTTCGACTGAACAAAACGCCGATTTTGCGGGTTAGATCAATAAAAACAAGGGGATGATTTTTTAGCCTTTTAATATATTCACGTGCAGAATAAGTAAATCAAATCGATAGTCTCAAAACTTGCGGATCGCCCATGCGGAGCCGATTGACAATGTTTTTGGCGATGGCATGATGCGCATGAAATTTGAACTTCCTCACGGTTTTTATTCATGTCCACCTATACCCGTCCCGTCATGCTTTTGCTGTGCGGGCTACTTTTGTTGACCCTGGCCATTGCGGTACTGAATACGCTTGTGCCGCTGTGGCTTGCTCAGGCAAACCTTCCGACCTGGCAGGTGGGGATGGTCAGCTCGTCTTATTTTACCGGCAATCTGGTCGGGACGTTATTTACCGGGTATTTAATTAAACGCATTGGGTTTAACCGTAGCTATTATCTTGCCTCGCTGATCTTCGCCGCGGGTTGTGTCGGGTTGGGCGTGATGGTGGGGTTCTGGAGCTGGATGAGCTGGCGTTTTATTGCCGGTATCGGCTGCGCCATGATTTGGGTGGTTGTCGAAAGCGCGTTGATGTGCAGCGGAACCTCGCATAATCGCGGGCGCCTGCTGGCTGCCTATATGATGGTCTATTACATGGGGACCTTCCTTGGACAATTATTGGTCAGTAAAGTATCTGGTGAATTGCTGCACGTCCTTCCCTGGGTGACCGGAATGATTCTGGCGGGAATTCTGCCGCTACTCTTTACCCGAATTGTAAATCAGCAAACGCAGGCACGTCATTCCTCTTCTATTAGCGCCATGCTGAAGCTACGCCAGGCGCGTCTTGGCGTGAATGGTTGCATTATTTCCGGCATTGTTCTTGGTTCATTATATGGCCTGATGCCGTTATATCTGAAGCATCAGGGGATGGCTAACGCCAGCATCGGTTTCTGGATGGCGGTGCTGGTGAGCGCCGGCATTTTGGGGCAATGGCCAATGGGACGTCTGGCGGACAAATTTGGTCGCTTGCTGGTGTTACGCGTACAGGTCTTCGTTGTCATACTCGGTAGTATTGCCATGTTAACCCAGGCGGCGATGGCGCCAGCTCTGTTTATTCTGGGGGCGGCGGGTTTTACGCTTTATCCTGTTGCAATGGCCTGGGCCTGTGAAAAAGTCGAACACCACCAGCTTGTGGCAATGAACCAGGCACTGTTGTTAAGTTATACAGTAGGGAGCCTGTTGGGGCCGTCTTTTGCTGCGATGTTAATGCAGAATTATTCAGATAATCTGCTGTTTATTATGATCGCCAGCGTATCGTTTATTTATCTGCTGATGCTGTTACGTAACGCCGGCCAGACGCCTAATCCTGTCGCCCACATCTAACTGTTCTCTGAATCGTATGCAGGACGTGAGTCTTGCATACTCTTTGTTTATGTTTTACGTAAAATAATTGACCTGCATAATTTTCTTGCTTTACTGAAAAATAAAATGTGCCGAAGGTTATAATTTTGCGCTCCTCTATTTTCTCTCTTCGTCTTTACCGCGCATAATTCCCCGCTTCATTTATAGTAATAGCATTGTGTTCACGAAGGATCACGTTATGCCGAATGTGCAGGAAAAACAGTTGCGATGGTACAACATCGCCCTGATGTCGTTTATTACCGTTTGGGGATTCGGCAATGTTGTCAATAACTATGCTAACCAGGGGTTAGTGGTTGTCTTCTCCTGGGTGTTTATTTTTGCGCTCTATTTTATTCCTTATGCCTTAATCGTGGGGCAACTGGGCTCAACCTTCAAAGAGGGAAAAGGGGGCGTCAGTACCTGGATTAAGCATACGATGGGGCCGGGGTTGGCTTACCTTGCGGCATGGACTTATTGGGTCGTGCATATTCCCTACCTGGCGCAAAAGCCGCAGGCGATACTCATTGCATTGGGATGGGCTTTAAAAGGCGACGGCTCGTTGATAAAAGAATATACCGTCGTTGCCTTGCAGGGGCTGACGCTGGCATTGTTTGTTTTCTTTATGTGGGTTGCTTCCAGGGGGATGAAATCGCTAAAGGTTGTTGGGTCTGTGGCCGGGATTGCCATGTTTATCATGTCAATTTTATATGTTGTGATGGCAGTGACCGCGCCAGCAATTACAAACGTTGAAATTGCGACCGCAAACATCACCTGGCAGTCATTTATTCCTCATATCGATTTTACCTATATCACCACTATCTCTATGTTGGTCTTTGCGGTTGGTGGGGCAGAGAAGATCTCGCCTTATGTCAACCAGACGCGGAATCCAGGAAAAGAATTTCCGAAGGGGATGCTCTTTTTAGCCGTCATGGTTGCGGTCTGCGCTATCCTCGGTTCGTTGGCGATGGGAATGATGTTTGATTCCCGGCATATACCTGACGATTTAATGACCAATGGGCAATATTATGCATTCCAGAAATTGGGTGAGTATTACCATATGGGTAATTCATTAATGGTGATTTATGCCATTGCCAATACTCTGGGGCAAATCGCCGCGCTGGTGTTTTCTATTGATGCGCCACTAAAAGTATTGCTGGGTGATGCAGACAGTAAATATATCCCGCAGCGCTTATGTCGTACTAACGCTTCAGGTACGCCAGTTAACGGTTATTTGCTGACATTGGTGTTGGTCGCTATCTTGATTATGTTGCCAACGCTTGGCATCGGCGATATGAACAACCTGTACAAATGGCTGCTTAATCTCAACTCAGTTGTTATGCCGCTGCGCTATCTGTGGGTATTTGTCGCCTTTATTGCTGTCATTCGACTGGCGCAAAAGTACAAACCCGAATATGTGTTTATTCGCAACCGGGCGTTGGCGTTAACTGTGGGAATATGGTGTTTTGCCTTCACCGCGTTTGCCTGCCTTACCGGTATTTTCCCCAAAATGGAGGCGTTCACACCGGAGTGGACATTCCAGCTGACGTTGAACATCGTGACGCCTTTTGTCCTGGTCGGGTTGGGATTAATTTTCCCACTGCTGGCGCGTAGAAACACATAACTACGCTCTTTTCCACGGCGCTCCTGTCAGGCGAGCGCCTTTTAAGGTCACAGGTGCCTGGGTTCCAGGCGGAGACCATGGTATTAACAGGCACCGGGTCAGCAATAGTTGTCAGACCTTCAACCCAGCAGCAGATAAGCGTAATACCTGGTAAGCGCAATATTGTTAACCAGGCCTGTCTGACGGCGGAGTCGGGTATTTTAGCGGTAAGAGCGTTACCCATACAGCAAAACGGCTACCGTCATGGGTAGCCGTTTAAAAGCGGATAAGATAGCAGGCGATTAATACATCACTTTATGACCATACTGCTCAAGAATACCCTTTACACGCTCCATGGTCTCTTTTTTAGGCGGCTTCACGCCATCCAGTTTATATTCTTCGCCCATTGCCACCCATTTATGTTTGCCCAGCTCATGATAGGGCAGCAGTTCGATTTTTTCGACATTACCCATATCGCGGGTAAACTCACCCAGGCGATGCGCGGAATCATCGTCGTCAGACCAGCCGGGAACGACAACGTAACGGATCCAGACCTTCACATTTTTCTTTGATAAATACTGCGCGAATTCCAGCGTCCGGTGATTAGAGACACCGACCAGATTCTGGTGGATCTCATCATTCATCTGCTTGAGATCGAGCATCACCAGATCGGTAACGTCCAGCAGTTCATCAATCACCGGGTCATAACGGCGCACAAAGCCGTTGGTGTCGAGACAGGTGTGGATACCTTCTTTTTTACAGGCGCGAAACCAGTCGCGTACAAATTCTGCCTGCAAAATGGCCTCGCCGCCGGATGCCGTCACGCCGCCGCCAGAAGCATTCATAAAATGCCGATAGGTCACCACCTCTTTCATTAAGTCTTCAACGGTGATTTCTTTACCGCCATGCGTATCCCATGTGTCGCGGTTATGGCAATACAGGCAGCGCATCAGGCAGCCCTGGAAAAAGGTAATAAAGCGGATGCCTGGGCCATCAACGGTGCCACAGGATTCAAAGGAGTGAATGCGACCAATAACCGGCTTTTTATCAGCAGTTACTGCAACACTTTCATTTGTAATACAATCGGTTAAGTTACTCATATCGCTTCGGCTAGCTCTAAATAACATGGGGTTTATGGACACATTCCGGGCATGTTGAGCACCCTGGTAAGGGGGTTGCATCCTGTAAAAAAGCGGTACTGCGAGCGTAAATTTTGGACTACAGAATGTGTGGCTGTTCCAGAATGTGCTGCAATGGAGCTATTTTACCTCTATTCAGTATAAAATATACGGCAAATCTATGCTGCATAACTCGCACCGCCAGAAATTGTGGCTCATTCATCAGCCCGGTACCTCTGTTTAACGCCCGAGCCGCAATACATACTGTAAGTGTATCATCCATAGCGTCCTGGTTTTGCTGTTTATGATCCGCCTCTTTTTTCAAATGGTTGGCGCCGTTTTTTTGTAGTCAGAACGAAAATAATTCTCAACATAATTCAGATGTGTCCAAAGAACGTTATGCGCTGTACAGCGCCTGGCGTCGCATTCAACGTGTTATCAGGTGTAAATCTGATGTCATTTCTAAACCCGGACTGATTCAATCTCTTAAATAGAGTGTGGTTTTAATCAAAAAATGAGAGCAACGGATTAAATTATTTTGCTTTCGCGGTAAATAATCAAGGGAGTTATTATGCCAGTTGCGTTAAGTTTTGGTAATCGTCATAACTATGAAGTTAATGCTTCACGGCTAGCCCGTTTGATGAGTCCTGATAAAGAAGAAGCGCTATACATGGGGTTATGGGATAGATTTAAGGACTACTTCAGAACACATAAAAAAAGAGAGGTGCTGGAGGTATTATACACACTCATCCATGGATGTGAACGTGAAAATCAAGCTGAACTTAATGTTGATACAATCGGCATGGAGAAGATATATGCCTTTGCACAATTAAAACAATATGCTAATCCATCTCAACAAGACCGCTTTGTTATGCGTTTTGATGTGAGTCAGACACAAGTTTTATTTGAGATTGATGGCAGGGTTATTGATAAATGTAATTTGCATCGTATCCTCAACGTTTCAGAAAACTGTATTTTTAAAGTGATGGAAGAAGATGAGGAAGAGTTGTTTTTTAAAGCATGTATTAAGTATGGAGAAAAAATTGCTTGCTATCCAGAATTATTAGAAAACTTTGCTTTTAACCTTAGGCAGAAAGTTAATGAGGATGATGAAATTAGGGATGAGGTTTATAAGCTTATGCGATCTGGAGAAAATAGAAAAATGGCATGTGTTGAATGGAATGGTACGCTTACTGAGGATGAGATGGATAAACTACGTTGTCTTCAAATGGGGTCTTTTGAGATTTCTACCCAATTTTGTAAAATAGGTTACTGGGAATTAGAGGGAGAAGTCCTGTTTGATATGGTTCATCCAACACTTATCTATCTGCTACATGGATATATACCGTCATTGTCATGTGATTTTACAGAAGCTAACACCATGCTGTTTTCAGATGCATTAAATAAGGATTATGAGGAGTATCAAAATAATAAAAGAGAAATTGATGCTATTCTGAGAAGAATATATAGATCACATAATAACACTTTATTTATAAGTAAAAATTCTGGTTGTCGAAATATGCTTTTATAAAAATTAAAAAGGCCCCACTGATATGGAGCCTTTTTTGTACGCTTTTTATGGCGTAATTTCAGTCAAACCCATTACATGGTCTGCGTGAAGGTACGAGTAATAACGTCCTGCTGCTGTTCTTTCGTCAGGGAGTTAAAACGTACTGCGTAACCAGATACACGGATGGTCAGCTGCGGATATTTTTCCGGATGTTCCATCGCGTCCAACAACATTTCACGGTTCATGACGTTGACGTTCAGGTGCTGACCGCCTTCGATGGACGCTTCGTGGTGGAAGTAACCATCCATCAGACCTGCCAGGTTAGTCTTACGAACTTCGTCGTCTTTACCCAGTGCGTTCGGAACGATAGAGAAGGTATAAGAAATACCATCTTTCGCGTAAGCAAACGGCAGTTTAGCAACGGAGGTCAGAGAAGCGACAGCGCCTTTCTGGTCACGACCGTGCATCGGGTTAGCACCTGGTCCGAACGGCGCGCCAGCACGACGACCATCCGGGGTGTTACCAGTTTTCTTACCATACACAACGTTAGAAGTGATGGTCAGAACAGACTGCGTCGGGATAGCGCCACGGTAGGTGGTCAGTTTCTGAATTTTCTTCATGAAACGTTCTACCAGGTCAACCGCCATGTCATCTACACGAGCGTCGTTGTTACCAAACTGCGGGTATTCGCCTTCGATTTCGAAGTCGATAGCCAGACCATCTTCGTCACGAATCGGTTTAACTTTCGCATATTTGATGGCAGACAGGGAGTCAGCCGCAACAGACAGACCTGCGATACCACACGCCATGGTGCGGATAACGTCACGGTCGTGCAACGCCATCAGAGAGGCTTCGTAGCTGTACTTGTCGTGCATGTAATGGATAACGTTCAGCGCGGTGACATACTGTTTAGCCAGCCAGTCCATGAAGTGATCCATGCGATCCATCACTTCGTCGAAGTTCAGAACATCGCCTTTGATCGGTTCGGATTTCGGACCAACCTGCATTTTCAGTTTTTCATCAACGCCGCCGTTGATTGCGTACAGCATGGTTTTCGCCAGGTTTGCACGCGCGCCGAAGAACTGCATTTGTTTACCAACGATCATCGGGCTTACGCAGCATGCGATAGCGTAGTCATCGTTGTTGAAGTCCGGACGCATCAGGTCATCGTTCTCGTACTGCAGAGAAGAGGTGTCGATGGAGACTTTAGCGGCGAATTTCTTGAAGTTCAGCGGCAGTTTTTCAGACCACAGAACGGTGATGTTCGGCTCCGGAGAAGGACCCATGGTGTACAGGGTGTTCAGGAAGCGGAAGCTGTTTTTGGTAACCAGAGTACGGCCATCAACGCCCATACCACCGATTGATTCAGTTGCCCAAATCGGGTCACCGGAGAACAGTTCATCATATTCAGGAGTACGCAGGAAGCGAACCATACGCAGTTTCATGACCAGGTGGTCAATCATTTCCTGTGCGTCTTGCTCGGTGATTTTGCCTGCTTTCAGGTCACGTTCGATGTACGCATCCAGGAAGGTGGATACACGACCGAAGGACATTGCTGCGCCGTTCTGAGATTTAACCGCAGCCAGGTAACCGAAGTAAGTCCACTGGATTGCTTCCTGAGCGTTAGTCGCCGGACCAGAGATATCGCAGCCGTATTTAGCCGCCATTTCTTTGATCTGACCCAGAGCGCGGTGCTGTTCAGCGATTTCTTCACGCAGACGGATAGTCGCTTCCAGATTTACGCCGTTTTCCAGATCGGATTGCAGAGACGTAAACTGCGCGAATTTGTCTTTCATCAGGTAGTCGATACCGTACAACGCTACGCGACGGTAGTCACCGATGATACGACCACGGCCATACGCATCCGGCAGACCGGTCAGAACGCCGGATTTACGGCAACGCAGGATGTCCGGAGTATAAACGTCGAATACGCCCTGGTTGTGGGTCTTACGGTATTCGGTGAAGATTTTTTTGATCATTGGGTCCAGCTCGCGATTGTACGCTTTGCAGGAACCTTCAACCATTTTGATGCCGCCGAACGGGATAATCGCACGCTTCAGCGGAGCTTCAGTCTGCAGACCAACAATTTTCTCAAGCGCTTTGTTGATGTAGCCAGCGTCGTGAGAAGTGATGGTGGAAGCAACGGAGGTGTCAAAGTCAACAGGCGCGTGAGTGCGGTTTTCCTGTTTAACGCCTTCCATTACGCTGTCCCACAGCTTGGTGGTCGCGTCAGTAGCGCCAGCCAGGAAGGACTCGTCACCCTCATACGGAGTGTAGTTTTTCTGAATGAAGTCACGGACGTTTACTTCATTCTGCCAGTCACCTTTGGTAAAACCTTCCCAGGCTGTGGCTAACTTTTCATTAAGCTCGGACATGTAACACCTACCTTCTTAAGTGGATTTTTTATTTACTGCGTGTAATGGGCATCAACAGATTAATGATGCTCGTTACCACGCAGGTAAATGACCCAGTATGTCAACCCGACCAACAAACCGCCGCCGATAATATTACCGATCGTGACCGGAATCAGGTTATCAGTGATGAAGCTCATCACGGTCAGGTGAGAAAAACTTTCCGGAGACGAACCGACTGCGGTCCAAAACTCCGGTGTAGCGAAATCGCGTATTACAATACCCATAGGAATCATAAACATGTTTGCGATACTGTGCTCAAAACCGCTGGCGACAAACATGGCGACGGGCAGTACCATGATGAACGCTTTGTCCATCAGGCTACGACCTGAGTAGCTCATCCACACGGCCAGACAAACCATCAGGTTCGCCAGAATACCGAGGCAGACAGCTTCAATAAAAGTGTGGTGCATTTTGTGGTCGGCGGTTTGCAGGACGTTAAGTCCCCATTGACCGTTGGCAGTCATATACTCGCCGGAAAGCCACATCAGTAACACGAAAAGCAGAGCGCCAATCAGGTTACCAAAATAGACGTTTAACCAGTTTTTAGCCAGTTGCCCCCAGGTGATGCGACCGCTAGCTTTAGCTACAACGATCAGAACAGTAGAGGTGAAAAGATCAGCGCCGCAAATAACACAGAGAATCAGTCCCAAAGAGAAACAGATACCCCCGATAAGTTTCGCCATGCCATAAGGCATCGCGCCAGTACCGGTTGTCGCAGTAATATAAAAAACAAAGGCAATTGAAATGAATACGCCGGCGGTAATCGCCAGATAGAAAGTCTTAAGCGGATGTTTCGTTGCTTTATAGACGCCTGCTTCTTCAGCCACTTTGGCCATTGCTGCAGGGAGTAAAAGGTCAAAAGGGTTGTCAGCTTTCACACTAACTCTCTCTTTATTAAGTCGGCGACGAGATACTAACAAAGCATTATAGATGAGAATTTGATATAGATCATATCTCGCCTGGCTTATAGGCCCGTAAGTCGCATGGCTTTTATGCAATTACGGTGTAACTTTTTGATTATCCTAATAAAAATAAATTTTAAAAATTATAAATAGAGTTGAATTTTTTCCTGGCTCCTCCTGCTGCACGGTTAATTAATATGGAGTAATCAACAAATAAAGTAACATCACTATGTCAATTAATTTAATGTCAACAACCAATATTTAACCTTGTTATTACATTTTTCGCCGTTTAGTGAAAATAAATAAAACGGGGCCGCAAAGGTGCCCCGTAATATAACGCAGCCGAGAGGGTAAACCTACCCTAAGTCATTCATATGGCCTTATTTTGACCAGTATGCCGCTTTCGCGCGCTGTAATTTATCATACGCTTTTAACAAGGACTGATGCGCCGGGAACGCTTGTAGATCGTGGTCGACAGCCGGTAGTCCATAAAAAGCCGCTTCACCGCTAAGCGCGGCGCTGGCGGCTTCTACAGCCTCTGCGCCATACATTTTTATAAAAGCATTGAGATATTGCAGCGGCTGACGCGCATCTTCTTGCGACAGGAGCAGCAGCGTTTGCAGGCAACGGTAATAGTTTGCGCGTGCCGGACTAAAGACCGACGAATTGAACTCCATCGTCCATTCTGTCCAGATTAGCGCCTGCTCCAAATCGCCGCCCGCTAACGCTAACATTGCTTTTAATTCGCCGACGCGCAGTGTATACCAACCATTGTCCGCTCCGGTCGCCAGACCCAACAGTTCACGCACGCGGGTGAAATCGTCAAAACCTTCTTCATCCAATTGTTCAATCAGATTGAGATACTCTTCTTTATTCCAGGCGCTACCGGGCAGCGAAAGCAGAATCTCACGAAGATGGCTACCCATATTGTTGTTGGCCAGCCACAGATCTTCGGCAGGATAAATATCAGACATTCCCGGTACGATAATACGACAGGCGTATACGCCGAGATGCTCGTAATCGGCAATGTAAACTTCTTTATCTTCAGCAGCAAAGATGGCCATCAGCGTGGCGAATTCTTCTTCGGTAGTGCCGGAAAAACTCCAGTCCGTGAACGGGTAATCGGCGTCCTGTTTGAACAGATCCCAGGAAATCAGGCCGCTGGAGTCGATGAAGTGGGTCTCCAGATTAGTGTGCTCCGCGACTTCTTCATCATCGAACGTTGGTGGCGTGAAGACATCAAGATCTTTCAGTCCGCGTCCCTGGAGTAGCTCGGTCACTGTACGTTCCAGCGCAACGCCAAAGTCAGGATGGGCGCCAAAAGAAGCAAAGCAGGTACCGTTAGCCGGGTTGAACAGCACGACGCAGATAACCGGATACTTACCGCCCAGCGAGCCGTCATAGGCGAAAATCGGGAAACCCTCGGCTTCCAGCGTGGCGATCGACTCCATTACCGCCGGATAACGCGCCATCACCTCTGCGGGAATCTCCGGCAGACTGATACTTTCTGCAATGATGCGATTTTTCACATAGCGCTCGAAGACTTCCGACAGTCCCTGAACGCGGGCTTCATTACGCGTATTGCCGGCGGACATTCCGTTAGAGACGTACAGGTTGCCGATGATATTCATCGGAATATACACGGTCTGGTTATCGGACTGACGGGTAAATGGCAGGCCGCAGACGCCGCGTGCTTCATTGCCAGACTGAAGATCAATTAACTGGCTTCCGGTGAGTTCATTTTCCGGATCGTAAAACGCGCGCAGACGGGCATCAAGCAAGCCTTCCGGTACGTCGTCATTTTCAGTCAGCGGGAACCACTTTTCGTTCGGATAATGCACGAATGGCCCGTTGGCGACCGTTTCGCCAAGCCAGAAATCAGCAAAAAAGTAGTTGGTTGACAGACGCTCGAAGTATTCGCCCAGCGCCGAGGCCAGCGCTGCTTTTTTGGTCGCGCCTTTTCCGTTGGTAAAGCATAACGCGCACTCTTTATCGCGAATATGCACTGACCAGACGTTTGGCACCGGGTTCAGCCAGGAGGCCTCTTCGATGTGAAAGCCGAGGTCGAGTAACTTTTGCTGGAAGCGGGCGATGGAGTCTTCCAACGCGGCGTCTTTGCCGGGAATAAATGTTTGCGTCATGAAAATCACTTTTGTCGTACGGAAAGCGCGCAATGATACGGGTTTTATGTGACGGGCGCTATCTCGCCGGGACATCGGCGGAAATAAAAGTATTGGCTATGCTTTTACACTGGAATTCACAGGAAGAGCATAAAAAATGAAAGCATTTGATTTGCAACGAATGGCGCTGGATAACGTGCCGGTAGCGTTTTTGGGGGAAGTGGCGCTACGTAGCTTTTACACCTTTGTTCTGGTGTTTCTTTTCTTAAAGGTGACAGGACGACGCGGCGTACGGCAAATGTCGCTTTTTGAAGTGCTGATCATTTTGACATTGGGGTCGGCGGCAGGCGACGTCGCGTTTTATGATGACGTTCCGATGCTCCCTGTTCTGGTGGTATTCATCACCCTGGCGCTGCTCTATCGCCTGGTCATGTGGCTGATGGCGCATAGTGAAAAGTTGGAAGATCTGCTGGAAGGCAAGTCGGTGGTCATTGTTGAAGACGGCGAACTGGCGTGGGAAAAACTGCAGCGCTCGAACATGACGGAGTTTGAGTTTTTTATGGAGCTTCGCTTGAATGGCGTTGAGCAACTGGGGCAAGTCAGACTGGCCATCCTGGAGACAAACGGACAAATCAGCGTCTATTTCTTTGAAAATAAAGACGTTAAGCCGGGGTTAAGCATTCTTCCTGAGCACTGTACGCCACGCTTTATCGTGGCGCCGGAGGCTGGCGACTATGCCTGCGTACGTTGCAGTGAAGTGATACGCATGAATGTCGGGGAGAAGCAATTATGTCCGCGCTGCGCAAATCCAGAATGGACGAAGGCAAGCCGGGCTAAACGCGTTGTTTAACAGCGAAAATATCGGATTTATACGGTTAATCCGGAAGATTCTGTTGTGTGACGCATGCCGCATTTTCTCCTCGCATTGTTTTACCCATTGCGGCGCGTGTCACTGAATGATAAAACCGATATTCACATGAATAACGTTTGCCTGATGTCTGTCAGGCAGGAAACAATGCAGCGTGGTGAGGGGAAATGGCTCAGGTCTTTAATTTTAGTTCAGGTCCGGCGATGCTACCGGCGGAAGTACTTAAACTGGCGCAACAGGAACTGCGTGACTGGCACGGTCTTGGTACGTCGGTAATGGAAATTAGCCATCGAGGCAAAGAGTTTATCCAGGTCGCTGAAGAGGCGGAGCAGGATTTTCGCGATCTCCTTAATATCCCCTCCAACTATAAAGTTTTATTTTGTCACGGCGGCGGTCGCGGGCAGTTTGCTGGCGTGCCGCTCAATCTGCTGGGCGATAAAACCACGGCGGATTATGTCGATGCTGGTTACTGGGCGGCGAGCGCCATCAAAGAAGCCAAAAAATACTGTGCGCCGCAGATTATCGACGCCAAAATCACCGTTGACGGCAAACGTGCCGTAAAACCGATGCGCGAGTGGCAGCTTTCCGATAACGCCGCTTATTTACACTATTGCCCGAATGAGACTATTGACGGCATCGCCATCGATGAAACGCCTGATTTTGGCCCGGAGGTGGTCGTCACGGCGGACTTTTCTTCTACCATCCTGTCTGCGCCGCTGGATATCTCTCGCTATGGCGTAATTTATGCTGGCGCGCAGAAGAATATCGGTCCGGCAGGACTGACGCTGGTTATCGTCCGGGAGGATCTGTTAGGCAAGGCGCATGAGAGCTGCCCGTCCATCCTCGACTACACCGTCCTGAATGATAACGACTCGATGTTTAATACGCCGCCGACTTTCGCCTGGTATCTTTCCGGTCTGGTATTCAAATGGTTGAAAGCGCAGGGCGGCGTGGCGGCGATGCACAAAATCAATCAGCAAAAAGCGGAGTTGCTGTACGGTGTGATTGATAACAGCGATTTCTACCGTAACGATGTCGCACAGGCCAACCGTTCGCGGATGAACGTTCCGTTCCAGTTAGCGGACAATGCGCTGGACAAGGTCTTTCTGGAAGAGTCTTTCGCCGCCGGTCTGCACGCCTTAAAAGGGCACCGTGTTGTTGGTGGTATGCGCGCCTCTATCTATAACGCCATGCCGATTGAAGGGGTGAAAGCGCTGACCGATTTCATGATCGATTTTGAGCGTCGCCACGGCTAATACATTTCTTTTTTCATCCCCACGGCCAGTCTGTGGGGTTTTTATTTCTGTTTTTTGAGAGTTGAGTTTCATGGAATCCCTGACGTTACAACCCATCGCGCGGGTCGATGGCGCCATTAATTTACCTGGCTCCAAAAGTGTTTCAAACCGTGCTTTGCTCCTGGCGGCTTTAGCTTGTGGTAAAACCGTTCTGACGAATCTGCTGGATAGCGATGACGTCCGCCATATGCTCAATGCCCTGAGCGCGTTGGGGATCAATTACACCCTTTCTGCCGATCGCACCCGCTGTGATATCACGGGTAATGGCGGCGCATTACGTGCGCCAGGCGCTCTGGAACTGTTTCTCGGTAATGCCGGAACCGCGATGCGTCCGTTAGCGGCAGCGCTATGTCTGGGGCAAAATGAGATAGTGTTAACCGGCGAACCGCGTATGAAAGAGCGTCCGATAGGCCATCTGGTTGATTCGCTGCGCCAGGGCGGGGCGAATATTGATTACCTGGAGCAGGAAAACTATCCGCCCCTGCGTCTGCGCGGCGGTTTTACCGGCGGCGACATTGAGGTTGATGGTAGCGTTTCCAGCCAGTTCCTGACCGCTCTGCTGATGACGGCGCCGCTGGCGCCTGAAGACACAACTATTCGCGTTAAAGGCGAACTGGTATCAAAGCCTTACATCGATATCACGCTAAATTTAATGAAAACCTTTGGCGTGGAGATAACGAACCATCACTACCAACAATTTGTCGTGAAGGGCGGTCAACAGTATCACTCTCCGGGTCGCTATCTGGTCGAGGGCGATGCCTCGTCAGCGTCCTATTTTCTCGCCGCCGGGGCGATAAAAGGCGGCACGGTAAAAGTGACCGGAATTGGCCGCAAAAGTATGCAGGGCGATATTCGTTTTGCCGATGTGCTGGAGAAAATGGGCGCGACCATTACCTGGGGCGATGATTTTATTGCCTGCACGCGCGGCGAATTGCACGCCATAGATATGGATATGAACCATATTCCGGATGCGGCGATGACGATTGCCACCACGGCGCTGTTTGCGAAAGGAACCACGACGTTGCGCAATATTTATAACTGGCGAGTGAAAGAAACCGATCGCCTGTTCGCGATGGCGACCGAGCTACGTAAAGTGGGCGCTGAAGTCGAAGAAGGGCACGACTATATTCGTATCACGCCGCCGGCGAAGCTCCAACACGCGGATATTGGCACGTACAACGACCACCGTATGGCGATGTGCTTCTCACTGGTCGCACTGTCCGATACGCCAGTTACGATCCTGGACCCGAAATGTACCGCAAAAACGTTCCCTGATTATTTCGAACAACTGGCGCGAATGAGTACGCCTGCCTAAGTCTTCTGTTGCGCCAGTCGACGGGCTGGCGCGCCGAGTCCGTATTCGCACTATTTTTATAATTATGACTAATGCTAATTTGTTGATGATTTAACACATTGATTTATGTGTTTTTTATAATAGTTATCAACGGAAGATTAGTATGAAAAATAAATCATTACTACTGGCGGTGGCGATTTCCGCCACGCTACTGGCAGGATGTAAAAATGGCGTGAATGGCAATTTAATCGCCAGTTCCGGCATGTCAGCCTACAAAGCCGCCACACTGTCCGATGCGGATGTTAAGGCATTATCTAATAATGCCTGTAAACAAATGGACAGCGAGAATCAACTGGCAGGTTCGAAAAGCAAATACACCAAACGTCTGAGCAAAATCGCCAAAGCGCTGGGTAACAACATTGACGGTACGCCGGTTAGCTATAAAGTCTATATGACCAGCGATATCAACGCATGGGCGATGGCGAACGGTTGCGTTCGCGTATACTCCGGCCTGATGGATCTGATGACCGATAATGAAATTGAAGGCGTACTGGGCCATGAATTGGGCCATGTCTCTTTAGGGCACTCCCGCAAGGCAATGCAGACCGCCTATGCCACGCTGGCGGCTCGCGATGCGATTTCCGCCACCAGCGGCGTCGCAGCGCAGCTTTCCCAGTCTCAATTGGGCGATCTGGCGGAAGGCGTCATCAATTCGGCGTTTTCTCGCAGTCAGGAGTCGGATGCGGATGACTTCTCTTACGATCTGCTGAAAAAACGCGGGATTAACACCCAGGGCTTAGTCACGGCATTCGATAAATTCGCCACAATGGACGCAGGTCATGCAAAATCATTGATGGACTCCCACCCGGCCTCAGCCGATCGCGCGCAGCATATGCGCGACAGAATTGCCGAAGATAAAAAGTAAATCATTGTCATCTTTCGGGCTGGTTTCTCGCCGGCCCGCTATAATTGCGCAATTATTCCGCATCTGATTACAGACAAAACTGGTTTTTGCACGCAACGTTAACGGTCGCGAGCGTTGGCGCGTATAATGCGCGGCGTTTACGTTAACGGTACGCCTGTTTAAGGAGATAAAGATGACGGCAATTGCCCCGGTAATAACCATTGATGGCCCAAGCGGTGCAGGTAAAGGCACCTTGTGCAAAGCAATGGCGGAAGCATTGCAATGGCATCTGCTGGATTCCGGCGCGATATACCGCGTACTGGCGCTGGCGGCATTGCACCACCATGTCGATCTCGCCTCTGAAGATGCGCTGGTGCCGCTGGCGTCCCATCTGGACGTGCGTTTCGTCTCAACGGACGGCAACCTGGAAGTTATCCTGGAAGGCGAGGACGTTAGCGGTGAAATTCGTACGCAGGAAGTCGCGAACGCGGCATCCCAGGTGGCGGCATTCCCACGCGTGCGCGAAGCGCTTCTTCGCCGCCAACGTGCATTCCGCGAAGCGCCTGGTTTAATCGCCGATGGACGCGATATGGGGACCGTGGTCTTCCCGGATGCGCCGGTAAAAATTTTCCTTGACGCCTCCTCGGAGGAACGTGCGCATCGACGTATGCTACAGTTGCAGGAGAATGGCTTTAGTGTTAACTTTGAACGCCTTTTGGCCGAGATCAAGGAACGCGACGATCGCGATCGTAATCGCGCTGTAGCGCCGTTAGTTCCTGCTGCTGATGCATTAGTTTTGGATTCTACCCGATTAAGCATTGAGCAAGTGATTGAAAAAGCGTTACAATATGCGCGCCAAAAATTGGCTCTCGCTTAAATGCGACCGAATTTGTAGTACCCCCGTTGCAAAGGATTGACAGCGGGTATGTTAAACAACCCCATCCGGCACGGAGCCAGGTGGACGTTAAATATGAAACCTGAAGATTAAACATGACTGAATCTTTTGCTCAACTCTTTGAAGAATCCTTAAAAGAAATCGAAACCCGCCCGGGTTCCATCGTTCGTGGTGTTGTTGTTGCTATCGACAAAGACGTAGTACTGGTTGACGCCGGTCTGAAATCTGAGTCTGCCATTCCGGCTGAGCAGTTCAAAAACGCCCAGGGCGAACTGGAAATCCAGGTTGGTGACGAAGTTGACGTTGCTCTGGATGCAGTAGAAGACGGCTTCGGTGAAACTCTGCTCTCTCGTGAGAAAGCTAAACGTCACGAAGCATGGATCACGCTGGAAAAAGCTTACGAAGATGCTGAAACTGTTACCGGTGTTATCAACGGCAAAGTTAAGGGTGGCTTCACTGTTGAGCTGAACGGTATTCGCGCGTTCCTGCCGGGTTCTCTGGTAGACGTTCGTCCGGTGCGTGACACTCTGCACCTGGAAGGCAAAGAGCTTGAATTCAAAGTAATCAAGCTGGACCAGAAACGTAACAACGTTGTGGTTTCTCGTCGTGCCGTTATCGAATCCGAAAACAGCGCAGAACGCGATCAGCTGCTGGAAAACCTGCAGGAAGGCATGGAAGTTAAAGGTATCGTTAAGAACCTCACTGACTACGGTGCATTCGTTGATCTGGGCGGCGTTGACGGCCTGCTGCACATCACTGATATGGCCTGGAAACGCGTTAAGCATCCGAGCGAAATCGTGAACGTTGGCGACGAAATCAACGTGAAAGTGCTGAAATTCGACCGCGAGCGTACCCGTGTATCCCTGGGCCTGAAACAGCTGGGCGAAGATCCGTGGGTAGCTATCGCTAAACGTTATCCGGAAGGTACCAAACTGACCGGTCGCGTGACCAACCTGACCGACTACGGCTGCTTCGTTGAAATCGAAGAAGGCGTTGAAGGCCTGGTTCACGTTTCCGAAATGGACTGGACCAACAAAAACATCCACCCGTCCAAAGTGGTTAACGTTGGCGACGTAGTGGAAGTGATGGTTCTGGATATCGACGAAGAACGTCGTCGTATCTCCCTGGGTCTGAAGCAGTGCAAATCTAACCCGTGGCAGCAGTTCGCAGAAACCCACAACAAGGGCGACCGCGTTGAAGGTAAAATCAAGTCTATCACTGACTTCGGTATCTTCATCGGCCTGGACGGCGGCATCGACGGCCTGGTTCACCTGTCTGACATCTCCTGGAACGTTGCAGGCGAAGAAGCAGTTCGTGAATACAAAAAAGGCGACGAAATCGCTGCAGTTGTTCTGCAGGTTGACGCAGAACGTGAACGTATCTCCCTGGGCGTTAAACAGCTCGCAGAAGATCCGTTCAACAACTGGGTTGCTCTGAACAAGAAAGGCGCTATCGTAACCGGTAAAGTCACTGCAGTTGACGCGAAAGGCGCAACCGTAGAACTGGCTGACGGCGTTGAAGGTTACCTGCGTGCTTCTGAAGCATCCCGTGACCGCGTTGAAGATGCGACTCTGGTTCTGAGCGTTGGCGACGACGTTGAAGCTAAATTCACCGGCGTTGATCGTAAAAACCGCGCAATCAGCCTGTCTGTTCGTGCGAAAGACGAAGCTGACGAGAAAGATGCCATCGCAACTGTTAACAAACAGGAAGATGCAAACTTCTCTAACAACGCAATGGCTGAAGCATTCAAAGCAGCTAAAGGCGAGTAATCCTCTGAAACTTCGGGCCTTTTAGTCCGAAGTATAACGAGATTACTTGACAGATTGCAGGTTTCGGCCTGTAATCAAGCACTAAGGGCGGCTACGGCCGCCCTTAATCAATCTCACGGCTGCAGCCAATTTGCCTTTAAGGAACCGGAGGAATCATGACCAAGTCAGAATTGATTGAAAGACTTGCAACCCAGCAATCTCACATTCCCGCTAAGGCGGTTGAAGACGCGGTAAAAGAGATGCTGGAGCATATGGCCTCGACTCTTGCGCAGGGCGAGCGTATTGAAATCCGCGGTTTCGGCAGTTTTTCTTTGCATTACCGCGCGCCTCGTACCGGACGTAACCCCAAGACCGGCGATAAAGTGGAACTGGAAGGAAAATACGTTCCTCACTTTAAACCGGGTAAAGAACTGCGCGATCGCGCCAATATTTACGGTTAAGTTTTAACGCAAAACTTGAACCCGAAAAAAGCACCGTCAGGGTGCTTTTTTCATTTATACGCCGTCAGGCGCAAACGCTATTCGACCGAAAACTGGAAAACGTTTCGCATTTTTTGCTGCGTCTTACATTTATCAGGTAAAAAACCTGGAATCCGCGCCGTATAGTACAAAATCCCCTCCAGACAATGGCGTCCTGAACCTGCACACTTTCCCGCACAGGGAGGTGTCTATGAAGATAACGACGGTCAGCGTATGCGTAGTATGCGGCATACTTCCGCTCATGATATTGCCAGTATTACCTGACACGTGGATTCTCGCGGTGCTGTTTTGTCTGGCATGTTTGCTTTGCCTCATACCCCATCACTATGCGCGCTACGCGGCATTAACCTTGCTCTTTTTCATGTGGGGGATATTTGCCGCCAGGCAGGCCATCTGGGCGGGAAACGTCCTGCCCGCCGCGACGCAGGAGGCGACAGTCGTCATTACTGCCACCGATCATATGACCACTCATTATGGGCGAATCACCCATTTGCGTGGAAAGCCGCTCTTTCCTGCTGTAGGGATTGTCCTGCATGGCCAGTACTTACCCACGGAAGTGTGTGCCGGGCAACAGTGGGCGATGACGCTGAAGGTCAGAGCGGTACACGGACAGCTTAACGAAGGCGGTTTTGATAGCCAGCGTTACGCGCTGGCGCAGCACCAACCGTTGACCGGGCGTTTTCTACAGGCTAAAGCGATTAACCCTGAGTGTAGCTTGCGTGGGCGCTATCTTGCTTCGCTTCGCGCTACGCTTGCGCCTTATCCGTGGCAGCAGGTTATTCTGGCGTTGGGAATGGGGGAGCGGGGAGCGGTGTCGCAGGAGGTGAAGGCCGTTATGCGCGATACGGGGACTGCCCATTTGATGGCGATTTCCGGCCTGCATATCGCTTTTGCTGCGTTATTGGCTGCCGGATTAATCCGTGGCGGACAATTCTTTTTGCCGGTCAGATGGATTCGTTGGCAGACGCCATTGCTGGGCGGCATTCTTTGCGCGATATGTTATGCCTGGCTTACCGGCTTACAACCGCCTGCGCTGCGCACGGTGGCGGCACTGAGCGTCTGGGGAGGATTAAAATTAAGCGGACGACAGTGGAGCGGCTGGCAAGTCTGGTGCTGCTGTCTGGCCGCGATTATTTTCGCCGATCCTGTGGCGGTTATATCACAAAGTCTTTGGCTGTCAGCATTTGCGGTTGCCGGCCTGTTATTCTGGTATCAGTGGTTTCCTGCGCCAAACGGAAATTTTCCACGGGGCTTACGCTGGTTGCTTAACCTGCTTCACCTACAGGCAGGCATTACACTTCTGCTTTTGCCTCTCCAGGTGGCGCTTTTTCATGGCATAAGCGTTACCGCAATGCTGGCGAATCTTTTTGCCGTACCTTGGGTCACATTTGTGACGGTTCCACTCATCCTGGCGGGAATGATTCTGCATTTAACCGGGCCGTTTTTTCTTGAAGAGTGGGTATGGTACCTGACCGATCGCGCGTTAGCCGCGCTATTTTACCTGTTGAATGCTTTACCGCAGGGCTGGGTGAATATTGATAACCGTTGGCAGTGGCTGACGTTTTTGCCCTGGCTAATGCTTATCGCGTGGCGATTAAACGTCTGGCGTACCTGGCCGGCGGTCTGTTTATGCGGGTTATTGTTGATGAGCTGGCCACTCTGGCGACCGATAAACGCCAGCGGATGGCAGGTGCATATGCTGGATGTCGGTCAGGGGCTGGCGATAGCGATCGTCAGGGGCGATAAAGTAATACTCTACGATACCGGTCGGGCATGGCCGGAGGGCGACAGCGGGCAACAGGTTATTATTCCCTGGTTGCGCTGGCATAATCTGACGCCGGAGGGCGTTATTTTGAGTCATGAGCATCTGGATCATCGGGGTGGGCTGCGTTCGCTACAGCGGATCTGGCCGTCAATGTGGATTCGCAGCCCGTTAGGCTGGCAGGGACATTTGCCCTGTTTTCGCGGCGAGCAGTGGCAATGGCAGGGGCTAACGTTTCAGGCGCACTGGCCGTTACGCGAAAGTGCCGATCGAGGAAATAACCGCTCCTGTGTGGTCAAAGTGGATGACGGCGTACATAGCATCCTGCTTACGGGCGATATTGAAGCGGGCGCTGAACAAAAAATGCTAAGTCGTTACTGGCGACATCTTGCGGCGACGTTTATCCAGGTGCCGCATCATGGTAGTAATACGTCGTCGTCGTTACCATTTATTCAGCGCGTACATGGTGAAGCGGCGCTGGCGTCCGCATCGCGCTATAACGCATGGCGGCTGCCGTCCCGCAAGGTAAAACAGCGCTACCGACAACAGGCGTATCAGTGGTTTGATACACCCCACCAGGGGCAAATTTCGCTGCGGTTTTCTCCGCAGGGCTGGCGCATACAAGGCTTGCGGGATCAAATTTTACCTCGCTGGTATCATCAGTGGTTTGGCGTGTCCGAGGATAACGGGTAGAATATGCGGCTATTTCAACAAATGCTGGTTTTTTGAATGCATAACGATAAAGATCTCTCTACGTGGCAGACCTTCCGCCGACTGTGGCCAACCATAGCGCCTTTTAAAGCAGGTCTGATCGTGGCGGGCATAGCGTTAATTCTCAACGCAGCCAGCGATACCTTCATGCTATCGCTCCTCAAGCCATTACTGGATGATGGTTTCGGTAAAACGGATCGCTCAGTGTTGCTGTGGATGCCGCTGGTGGTTATTGGGCTGATGATATTACGAGGCATCACTAGCTATATCTCCAGCTACTGTATTTCATGGGTGTCAGGCAAGGTGGTAATGACCATGCGCCGTCGCCTGTTTGGCCATATGATGGGAATGCCCGTCGCCTTCTTTGATAAACAGTCTACCGGTACGCTGCTGTCGCGTATTACATACGATTCAGAACAGGTTGCCTCTTCTTCATCTGGCGCGCTGATTACCGTGGTGCGTGAAGGGGCATCGATCATCGGATTGTTTATCATGATGTTCTATTACAGCTGGCAGCTGTCGATCATCCTGGTTGTTTTAGCGCCGATTGTGTCGATTGCGATTCGCGTTGTCTCAAAGCGGTTCCGCAGCATCAGTAAAAATATGCAGAACACGATGGGACAAGTGACTACCAGCGCTGAACAAATGCTGAAAGGACACAAAGAGGTACTGATTTTTGGCGGTCAGGAAGTCGAAACTAAACGCTTTGATAAAGTCAGCAATAAGATGCGACTGCAAGGCATGAAAATGGTCTCTGCCTCGTCAATTTCCGATCCTATCATTCAGCTCATTGCCTCGTTGGCGCTGGCGTTTGTTCTCTATGCTGCGAGCTTCCCAAGCGTAATGGATAGCCTGACGGCTGGGACCATCACCGTGGTGTTCTCTTCCATGATTGCGCTGATGCGTCCATTAAAATCGCTGACAAACGTTAACGCGCAGTTCCAGCGTGGGATGGCGGCTTGTCAGACGTTGTTTGCGATTCTGGACAGCGAACAGGAGAAAGATGAAGGTAAACGTGTCATTGACCGCGCGACCGGCGATCTCGAATTCCGCAATGTGACGTTTACTTACCCGGGCCGTGAAGTGCCGGCATTGCGTAATATCAATTTGAAAATTCCTGCCGGGAAAACCGTGGCGCTGGTGGGGCGTTCCGGATCGGGTAAATCAACTATCGCCAGCCTGATCACCCGTTTCTACGATATTGATGAAGGACACATCCTGATGGATGGTCACGATCTACGCGAATACACTCTGGCCTCGCTACGTAATCAGGTGGCGCTGGTTTCGCAAAACGTGCATCTGTTTAACGACACGGTCGCTAATAACATTGCTTATGCCCGGACGGAAGAATATAGCCGCGAGCAGATTGAAGAGGCGGCGCGCATGGCCTATGCCATGGACTTTATCAACAAGATGGATAATGGCCTGGATACCATCATCGGCGAAAACGGCGTACTGCTTTCCGGTGGTCAACGTCAGCGTATCGCGATTGCCCGCGCCTTACTGCGCGACAGCCCGATTCTGATCCTTGATGAAGCTACGTCCGCGCTGGATACCGAATCTGAACGTGCTATTCAGGCCGCGTTGGATGAGCTGCAGAAAAACCGTACCTCTCTGGTGATTGCGCATCGTCTCTCCACCATCGAACAGGCGGATGAGATCGTTGTAGTCGAAGACGGCATTATCGTTGAGCGCGGCACTCATAGCGAGCTGCTGGCGCAACACGGCGTTTACGCCCAGCTACATAAGATGCAATTTGGCCAATGATTGCGCGTATCTGGTCGGGTGAATCCCCGCTATGGCGGTTACTGCTGCCGCTCTCCTGGCTGTATGGCCTGGTGAGCGGGGCGATTCGTCTGAGCTATAAGCTTGGTTTTAAACGCGCCTGGCGAGCGCCGGTACCGGTGGTTGTGGTAGGGAATCTTACGGCTGGCGGTAACGGTAAAACCCCCGTAGTTATTTGGCTGGTGGAAAAGCTGCAACAGCGTGGCGTGCGCGTGGGGGTCGTTTCCCGCGGCTACGGCGGGAAAGCTGCCGCTTATCCGCTGCTCCTGACGCCGGAGACGACAACCGCAGAAGCGGGAGATGAACCGGTATTGATTTATCAACGGACCGGCGCGCCTGTCGCGGTAGCGCCTGAACGCGCCGCGGCGGTGAAAGCGATTCTGGCGGCGCATAATGTGCAGATTATTATCACCGACGATGGGTTGCAGCATTACCGACTCGCGCGAGATATTGAAATTGTGGTGATTGACGGCGTGCGCCGTTTTGGCAACGGCTGGTGGCTTCCTGCCGGTCCTATGCGCGAACGCGCCAGTCGCCTGAAAACCGTAGACGCCGCTATCGTGAATGGCGGCGTCGCCCGGGCAGGCGAAATACCCATGCAGCTAGCGCCTGGACTGGCGGTGAACTTACGTACAGGAGCGCGTTGCGATGTGGCGCAACTGAGCAATATTGTGGCGATGGCGGGCATCGGTCATCCGCCGCGCTTTTTCGCGACGCTGGAAGCCTGTGGCGCGCATCCGCAAAAGTGCGTCCCGCTGGCCGATCATCAAACGCTCGCCCCTGCTGACGTTCAGGCGTTGGTCGGTGAAGGGCAGACCCTGGTAATGACGGAAAAAGACGCGGTGAAATGCCGTGCTTTTGCCGAAGATAACTGGTGGTTCTTACCGGTTGATGCGCGTTTGTCCGGTGAGCACCCTGATAAGCTGCTTGAACATATCACCTCGCTGGTTCGCTAGCGTACCCCAATGCTGCGGCAGTGATGAATTTATGGAGTCATGAATGTCATTGCCGTACCTTTCTCTTTCCCAGGCCCGTTGTCTTCACCTTGCTGCGCAGGGGCTATTGAAAAAGCCGCGCCGTAACGCGATGCCTGGCGATGTTCTTGCCGCCATCTCACGCATGGCGTTGTTGCAAATTGATACCATCAATGTTGTTGCACGTAGCCCCTATCTGGTGCTGTTTAGCCGTCTCGGTTCGTACCCGCAGGCCTGGCTGGATGAGGCGCTGCGACGCGGCGAGTTAATGGAATACTGGGCGCATGAGGCCTGTTTCTTACCACGCGACGACTTTAAACTTATCCGCCATCGTATGCTGTCGCCGGAAAAGATGGGCTGGAAATATCGCGCGGCATGGAAGCATGAGCACGCGGAAGAAATAGAACAGCTAGTGCGGCATATTCAGGAGCACGGTCCGGTGCGTTCTGCCGATTTTGAACATGCGCGGAAAGGCGTCAGCGGCTGGTGGGAATGGAAACCACATAAACGCCACCTTGAGGGTTTATTTACCGCCGGAAAAGTCATGGTTGTTGAGCGGCGTAATTTTCAACGTGTATATGATTTAACGCCCCGTGTGATGCCGCACTGGGATGATGAACGCGATGGACTGTCACAGCCGCAGGCGGAAAGCCTGATGCTGGATAATAGCGCGCGCAGTCTGGGGATTTTCCGTGAACAGTGGCTGGCGGATTACTACCGCCTGAAACGTCCTGACCTGAAGGGATGGCGGGAGAGCCGGGCGGAACAGCAGCAGATTATTCCGGTCGAGGTGGAAACGTTGGGGCGGATGTGGCTTCATGCCGATCTTCTTTCGCAGCTTGAACCGGCGCTAAATAACGCCTTAAAGGCGACCCATAGCGCAGTGCTGTCGCCTTTCGATCCTGTGGTATGGGATCGCAAGCGGGCAGCGCAGCTTTTCGGATTTAACTATCAGCTGGAATGTTATACGCCTGCGGCGAAGCGCCAGTACGGTTATTTTGTGCTGCCGCTATTATACCAGGGCCGTTTAGTCGGGCGAATGGATGCCAAAATGCACCGTAAAACGGGGGTGCTTGAGGTTATCTCGCTGTATCTGGAGGACGCCGCCCTGGCGTTAGTCTGCAAAAAGGAATCTGGCAGGCTATTAGCGCGTTTGCTGCCTGGCAACGGGCATCGCGCGTGACGCTGGGACAATGTCCGCCAGGCCTGTTTAGCGCCATGCGTCATGGCTGGGAAATAGACCCTGCATCATAACCGATTATGTTAATATTGAAGGATTCACAATCCGGTCCATCTGGAGGAACTATGGATCATCGTCTGCTTGAAATCATCGCCTGCCCGGTATGTAACGGCAAACTCTGGTATAACCAGGAAAAGCAAGAATTAATTTGCAAACTGGATAATCTCGCTTTCCCGTTACGCGACGGCATTCCTGTATTGCTGGAAAATGAAGCTCGCGCCCTGACATCTGATGAGAGTAAATCATGAGTTTCGTCGTCATCATTCCGGCCCGTTTTTCATCTACCCGACTGCCAGGCAAACCATTAGTGGATATTAATGGTAAGCCCATGATTGTTCATGTCCTGGAGCGGGCGCGTGAATCTGGCGCGGAACGCATTATTGTCGCGACCGATCATGAAGACGTGGCTCGTGCGGTAGAAGCGGCTGGCGGCGAAGTGTGCATGACGCGCGCCGATCACCAGTCCGGCACCGAACGGTTGGCGGAAGTGGTAGAGAAGTGCGGATTCAGCGACGATACCGTTATTGTGAACGTTCAGGGCGATGAGCCGATGATCCCGGCGGTTATTATTCGCCAGGTCGCGGAAAATCTGGCGCAGCGCCAGGTTGGCATGGCGACGCTGGCGGTGCCGATTCACAGCGCCGAAGAAGCGTTTAACCCGAATGCGGTAAAAGTCGTGTTGGATGCCGAAGGCTATGCGCTTTACTTTTCCCGGGCGACGATTCCCTGGGATCGCGACCGCTTTGCAAAAAGTATGGAAACGGTAGGGGATACTTGCCTGCGCCATCTGGGCATTTACGGCTATCGCGCGGGTTTTATCCGCCGTTACGTGAGCTGGCAACCCAGCCCGCTGGAACATATTGAAATGCTGGAGCAACTCCGTGTGCTGTGGTACGGCGAAAAAATTCATGTCGCCGTCGCCAAAGCGGTGCCCGGCACGGGCGTAGACACCGCCAACGACCTGGAGCGCGTGCGCGCTGAAATGCGTTAACATGATCCTGTTCATGATCGTCTTAGACGGTCATGAACAGCGCGGTATGATAGCGCAAAGATGAATACTCACGTTTGCTCATCAGTGGCGGTTTTCTCGTACCGTTACGATTTTCCTCATTTTTCTTTTCTTCCCTTGATCTGATACGGGTGACATCTGTCCATACGACGCTCATTATTAAAGCAGTAGCACTAATGGGGGTAATCTGGAATGGAACAGTTGCGGGCCGAACTCAGTCATTTGTTGGGTGAAAAACTTAGCCGTATAGAGTGCGTGAATGAGAAAGCGGATTCCGCATTGTGGTCATTATATGACAGCCAGGGAATTCCGATGCCGCTGATGGCGCGAAGTTTTACCACTCCCGGCGTTGCGCAGCAACTGGCATGGAAAACCTCAATGCTGGCGCGTAGCGGTACGGTGAGGATGCCGGTAATCTATGGCGTATTGACGCATGAAGAGCATCCTGGTCCGGATGTGCTGCTGCTGGAACGACTGCGCGGTGTGCCGGTCGAGGCGCCGGCGCGCACTCCGGAACGCTGGGAACAGCTAAAAGATCAGATTGTCGAAGGGCTGTTAGCCTGGCATCGGCAGGATAGCCGCGGTTGCGTGGGCGCCGTAGACCATACTCAGGAGAATATCTGGCCTTCCTGGTATCGTCAGCGGGTGGAGGTGCTGTGGACGACGCTAAATCAGTTCAGCAATACCGGCCTGACGATGCAGGACAAACGCATTCTGTTTCGTACCAGAGAATGTCTTCCTTCGTTATTTGAAGGGTTTAACGACAACTGCGTACTGGTGCATGGCAACTTCTGCCTGCGCAGTATGCTTAAAGACGCCCGTAGCGATCAGCTTCTGGCGATGGTCGGCCCCGGGCTGATGCTGTGGGCGCCGAGAGAGTTCGAACTGTTTCGCCTGATGGATAATCCATTGGCGGAGGGATTGCTTTGGCATTATCTGCAACGCGCGCCAGTGGCGGAGTCCTTCATCTGGCGGCGTTGGCTCTATGTGCTGTGGGACGAGGTTGCGCAATTGGTCAATACCGGACGTTTTAACCGTACCAATTTTGATCTGGCGGCGAAATCATTACTCCCCTGGCTTGCCTGATATGCCTTTCAGCCATTGCCAAAGTCGTCCTAATGTTTCATACCCAGCGCGATCGCTGTGCATCAGCCAGACCGGGGACGGAATTGCCCGCTCCCAGGGATTGAGCGGCGAATCGATCGCCAACTGATTCGCCGGCGCGGGAAGCGGATTCAGCCCGGCATGCTGAAAGAAAATCATCGCACGCGGCAAATGCGAGGCGGAGGTTACCAACAGGAAAGGGGCGTCGCCGATGGCCTGCTTAACGGCGGCGGCTTCTTCTTCCGTATCTTTTGGTTTATCCAGCGTAATAATATCGCTACGTGGTACGCCCAGCGACTGCGCCACCCGTGCACCGACTTCCGCCGTGCTTACCGTATTGGTTTTTGCTACGCCGCCGGTAAAAATCAGCTTTGCTCCCGGATTCGCGCGCCACAGCCGAATGCCTTCCGCCAGCCGCGGCAAGCTGTTGTTAATTAAATTAGAGCTCGGCGCCCACTGCGGGTTCCAGGTATAGCCGCCGCCGAGAACCACAATATATTCCACCTTTTGCGGACCCTGCCAGGTAGGGTAGCGGTTTTCTATTGGACGCAGCAGATGGTCAGAGACGGGTTGCAGGCTTAATAGCAATAGCGCCAGCCAACCTACGCTGATAAATACTTTTCCGGTTTTCTGAAAGCGGCTAAACCAGAGCAGCGCCAGGCCGACGCCAATCATTAGCAACATCAGCGGAAGCGGCAATAACATACCGCCAATCACTTTCTTTAGCGTAAAAAGCATCCTTTTTGGTTCCTTTTTTAACCATATAGCGGAGGATTAACGGTGATATTACACCAGACAGGTTCATTCTCGCCGCGGCTGTGACAAAATAGCGGTTTTATCAGATAACGCCTGAGCCAGCCTGTGGAGAGTCCGATGCAGGATCGCAATTTTGATGACATTGCTGAAAAGTTTTCCCGTAACATTTACGGCACGACCAAAGGACAACTGCGGCAAGCCATTCTGTGGCAAGACCTGGATCGCGTGCTGGAGGAGATTGGCGGGCGAAAACTGCGGGTACTGGATGCCGGCGGCGGCGAAGGGCAAACGGCGATTAAGATGGCGGAACGCGGCCATCAGGTGACGTTATGCGATCTGTCTGGCGAAATGATCGCCCGCGCGCGGCAGGCGGCCGAGGCAAAAGGTGTGAGCAAAGACATGCATTTTATACAATGCCCGGCTCAGGACGTCGCTTCGCATTTGGAAAGCCCGGTTGATCTGATATTGTTTCATGCTGTGCTGGAGTGGGTAGCCGATCCTGTCGGCGTATTAGAAACGCTCTGGTCAGTATTGCGCCCTGGCGGCGCGCTGTCGTTGATGTTCTATAACGCCAACGGTTTGCTGATGCACAATATGGTGGCGGGTAATTTTGACTACGTGCAGGCGGGGATGCCTAAACGCAAGAAGCGCACGCTGTCGCCTGACTACCCGCGCGACCCCGCGCAGGTGTACCAGTGGCTGGAGGCGATTGGCTGGCAGATTACCGGTAAAACCGGCGTGCGTGTGTTTCATGATTATCTGCGTGAAAAACACCAGCAGCGTGACTGTTATGAGACCCTGGTCGAACTGGAAACGCGTTATTGCCGCCAGGAGCCGTATATTAGCCTTGGGCGCTACATTCATGTCACCGCGATTAAAAGCCCGGCGCTAGCCGCAGATGCAAGGATAACCTATGAGTGAATTTTCCCAGACAGTCCCCGAACTGGTTGCCTGGGCCAGAAAAAACGACTTTTCCATCTCGCTGCCGGTAGACAGACTTTCCTTTCTGCTGGCGGTCGCCACGTTGAACGGCGAACGCCTTGACGGCGAGATGAGTGAAGGCGAGCTGGTGGATGCATTCCGCCATGTGAGTGATGCGTTTGAGCAAACCAGCGAAACCATCGGCGTGCGCGCTAATAACGCGATTAACGATATGGTGCGTCAACGTCTGCTGAACCGCTTTACCAGCGAGCAGGCGGAAGGCAATGCGATTTACCGATTAACCCCGCTCGGGATTGGCATCACCGATTACTACATTCGTCAACGCGAATTCTCTACGCTGCGTCTTTCTATGCAGTTGTCGATTGTGGCCGGCGAATTGAAGCGCGCGGCGGATGCGGCAGCGGAGGGTGGCGATGAGTTCCACTGGCATCGCAACGTTTACGCGCCATTGAAATATTCGGTGGCGGAGATTTTCGACAGTATCGATCTCACCCAGCGCATCATGGATGAACAGCAGCAGCAGGTGAAAGACGATATCGCACAACTGCTGAATAAAGACTGGCGGGCGGCGATTTCCAGCTGTGAACTGCTGCTTTCCGAAACGTCCGGTACGCTGCGCGAATTGCAGGATACGCTGGAGGCGGCGGGCGATAAGCTGCAGGCTAACCTGCTGCGCATTCAGGATGCCACGATGACGCACGACGATCTGCATTTTGTCGACAGGCTGGTGTTTGACTTACAAAGTAAACTTGACCGCATTATCAGTTGGGGTCAACAGTCTATTGATTTATGGATCGGCTACGATCGTCACGTGCATAAATTTATCCGTACCGCGATCGATATGGATAAAAACCGTGTCTTCGCCCAGCGGTTGCGCCAGTCCGTGCAGACTTATTTTGACGATCCGTGGGCGCTAACCTACGCGAATGCCGATCGTCTGCTGGATATGCGCGATGAAGAGATGGCGTTGCGTGACGATGAAGTCACCGGGGAGTTGCCGCCGGATCTGGAATATGAAGAGTTTAACGAGATCCGCGAGCAGTTAGCGGCCATCATTGAAGAACAGCTGGCTATCTACAAAACCAGACAAACGCCACTGGATCTTGGGCTGGTGGTGCGCGAGTATCTGGCGCAATACCCGCGCGCGCGTCATTTCGACGTGGCGCGTATTGTTATCGATCAAGCGGTACGTCTTGGCGTAGCGCAAGCAGATTTCACCGGACTGCCAGCCAAATGGCAGCCGATTAATGATTACGGAGCCAAGGTACAGGCGCATGTCATTGACAAATATTGAACAAGTGATGCCGGTTAAGCTGGCGCAGGCGCTGGCGAATCCGTTATTTCCGGCGCTGGATAGCGCATTACGTTCGGGCCGCCACATCGGGCTGGACGAACTGGATAATCATGCCTTTCTGATGGATTTTCAGGAATACCTGGAAGAGTTTTACGCGCGTTATAACGTGGAGCTGATTCGCGCGCCGGAGGGGTTCTTCTACCTGCGTCCGCGTTCTACCACGCTTATCCCGCGCTCGGTGTTATCCGAACTGGATATGATGGTCGGTAAAATTCTCTGCTACCTCTATCTTAGCCCGGAGCGTCTGGCCAACGAAGGGATCTTTACTCAGCAGGAGTTGTACGACGAGCTGCTTACCCTTGCGGACGAAGCCAAACTGCTCAAGCTGGTGAATAACCGCTCGACGGGATCTGACGTTGATCGTCAGAAACTGCAGGAAAAGGTGCGTTCTTCTTTGAACCGCCTGCGTCGTTTGGGCATGGTATGGTTTATGGGCCACGACAGCAGCAAATTCCGCATTACCGAATCGGTCTTCCGCTTTGGCGCGGATGTCCGCGCCGGCGACGATCCTCGCGAGGCGCAGCGTCGTCTCATCCGCGACGGGGAAGCGATGCCCATTGAAAACCATCTGCAACTTAATGATGAGACCGAAGAGAATCAGCCGGACAGTGGAGAGGAAGAATAATGATTGAACGCGGTAAATTTCGCTCGCTAACGCTGATTAACTGGAACGGTTTTTTTGCCCGCACTTTTGACCTGGATGAACTGGTCACGACGTTATCCGGGGGCAACGGCGCCGGAAAATCCACGACGATGGCGGCGTTCGTCACGGCGCTGATCCCGGATCTCACATTACTGCACTTTCGTAACACCACGGAAGCCGGCGCCACCAGCGGTTCGCGCGATAAAGGTCTGCACGGTAAGCTGAAGGCGGGCGTCTGTTACTCCATGCTCGACACCATTAATTCCCGCCATCAGCGGGTGGTGGTCGGCGTGCGTCTGCAGCAGGTCGCTGGGCGCGATCGCAAAGTGGACATCAAACCGTTTGCTATCCAGGGGCTGCCGATGTCGGTACAGCCGACACAACTGGTGACGGAGACATTAAACGAACGTCAGGCGCGCGTACTGTCGCTTGCTGAGCTGAAAGACAAGCTTGACGAGATGGAAGGCGTGCAGTTTAAGCAGTTTAACTCCATCACCGATTATCATTCGCTGATGTTTGACTTAGGGATTATCGCCCGTCGTCTGCGCTCCGCTTCCGATCGTAGTAAATTCTATCGTTTGATAGAGGCCTCGCTGTACGGCGGGATCTCCAGCGCCATTACCCGATCGCTGCGCGATTATTTATTGCCGGAAAACAGCGGCGTGCGCAAGGCATTCCAGGATATGGAAGCGGCGCTGCGAGAGAACCGACTCACGCTGGAAGCGATTCGTGTTACCCAATCCGATCGCGATCTGTTTAAGCATTTGATCAGCGAAGCCACCGATTATGTGGCGGCGGATTATATGCGCCACGCCAATGAGCGTCGGGTTCACCTTGATCAGGCGTTGGCGTTTCGACGCGAACTGTACACATCGCGCAAACAACTGGCGGCGGAGCAGTACAAGCACGTCGATATGGCCCGTGAGTTGGGCGAACATAACGGCGCCGAAGGTTCTCTTGAAGCGGATTATCAGGCGGCGAGCGATCACCTGAATCTGGTG
The DNA here is from genome assembly GCF_056991255.1 of Salmonella sp. A1325. Taxonomy (NCBI): domain Bacteria; kingdom Pseudomonadati; phylum Pseudomonadota; class Gammaproteobacteria; order Enterobacterales; family Enterobacteriaceae; genus Salmonella; species Salmonella sp. A1325. Next base: position 196,851 of record NZ_JAMLWO010000007.1, read on the forward strand.
CAAACCGCGCTGCGCCAGCAGGAAAAAATTGAACGCTACGAAGCGGATCTTGAAGAGCTGCAGATTCGACTCGAAGAGCAAAATGAAGTGGTGGCGGAAGCCGCCGAAATGCAGGACGAAAATGAAGCGCGTGCCGAAGCCGCCGAGCTGGAAGTCGATGAACTCAAAAGCCAGCTTGCGGATTACCAGCAGGCTCTGGATGTACAGCAAACGCGCGCGATTCAGTATAACCAGGCGATATCAGCGCTTGCCCGCGCTAAAGAACTTTGCCATCTGCCGGATCTAACGCCGGAAAGCGCCGCCGAATGGCTGGATACTTTCCAGGCAAAAGAGCAGGAAGCTACGGAAAAACTGCTGTCGTTGGAACAAAAAATGAGCGTGGCGCAAACCGCGCACAGCCAGTTTGAGCAGGCTTATCAGCTGGTGGCGGCGATCAACGGCCCGCTGGCGCGTAGCGAAGCCTGGGACGTGGCGCGCGAGCTGTTACGGGACGGCGTGAACCAGCGTCATCTGGCGGAACAGGTACAGCCGCTGCGGATGCGCCTGAGCGAACTGGAACAGCGGCTGCGCGAGCAGCAAGAGGCGGAACGTCTGCTGGCGGAGTTCTGTAAGCGACAGGGCAAAAATTTTGATATTGACGAACTGGAAGCGCTGCATCAGGAGCTGGAAGCCCGCATCGCGTCCTTGTCTGATAGCGTATCGTCAGCCAGCGAACAGCGTATGGCCTTGCGTCAGGAACAGGAACAGCTGCAATCCCGTATCCAGCATCTGATGCAACGCGCTCCTGTCTGGCTGGCGGCGCAGAATAGCCTGAACCAGCTTAGCGAACAGTGCGGCGAGGAGTTTACGTCCAGCCAGGAAGTGACCGAATACCTGCAACAGCTGTTGGAGCGTGAGCGCGAAGCCATTGTCGAACGCGACGAAGTGGGCGCGCGTAAAAATGCGGTTGATGAAGAGATCGAACGTTTAAGCCAGCCGGGCGGCGCGGAAGATCAGCGTTTGAATGCGCTGGCGGAGCGTTTTGGCGGGGTACTGCTGTCGGAAATCTACGATGATGTCAGCCTTGAAGATGCGCCGTACTTTTCCGCACTGTATGGCCCGTCGCGCCATGCGATCGTCGTACCGGATTTATCGCAAATAGCCGAACAGCTTGAAGGTCTGACCGACTGCCCGGAAGATCTGTACCTGATCGAAGGCGATCCGCAGTCTTTTGATGACAGCGTATTCAGCGTTGACGAGCTGGAAAAGGCGGTGGTCGTGAAAATTGCCGACCGTCAGTGGCGTTATTCGCGTTTCCCGTCGCTGCCTATTTTTGGCCGTGCGGCGCGCGAGAACCGTATTGAAAGTCTCCATGCGGAACGGGAAGTGCTTTCCGAGCGCTTTGCCACGCTCTCGTTTGACGTGCAGAAAACCCAGCGTTTGCACCAGGCGTTCAGCCGTTTTATCGGTAGCCACCTTTCCGTTGCCTTTGAGGACGATCCGGAAGCGGAAATTCGCCGACTGAACGGGCGTCGCGTCGAGCTGGAGCGCGCGCTGGCGACGCATGAAAGCGACAACCAGCAACAGCGCCTTCAGTTTGAGCAGGCGAAAGAGGGCGTTTCCGCGCTTAACCGTTTGCTGCCGCGGCTGAATTTATTGGCCGATGAAACGCTGGCCGATCGGGTCGATGAAATTCAGGAACGGTTGGATGAGGCGCAGGAAGCGGCGCGATTTGTGCAGCAATATGGCAACCAGTTAGCCAAACTGGAGCCGGTGGTTTCCGTTCTGCAAAGCGATCCGGAACAGTTTGAGCAGTTAAAAGAAGACTATGCATGGTCGCAGCAAATGCAGCGCGACGCGCGCCAGCAGGCTTTTGCGCTGGCTGAAGTCGTCGAACGTCGGGCGCATTTCAGCTATTCCGACTCGGCGGAAATGCTGAGCGGCAACAGCGATCTCAACGAAAAGCTGCGCCAGCGGCTGGAGCAGGCGGAAGCCGAGCGTACCCGCGCCCGCGAAGCGTTGCGCAGCCATGCCGCGCAGTTAAGTCAGTACAGCCAGGTTCTGGCCTCGCTAAAAAGCTCTTATGACACGAAAAAAGAGCTGCTTAACGATTTGCAGCGCGAATTACAGGATATTGGCGTTCGCGCCGACAGCGGGGCGGAAGAGCGCGCTCGCCAGCGTCGCGATGAACTGCACGCCCAGTTGAGCAATAACCGTTCGCGTCGCAATCAGCTTGAGAAAGCGCTCACCTTCTGCGAAGCGGAGATGGATAACCTGACCCGTAAGCTGCGCAAGCTGGAGCGCGATTATCATGAAATGCGCGAGCAGGTTGTGACCGCGAAAGCCGGTTGGTGCGCAGTCATGCGGATGGTGAAAGACAATGGCGTGGAACGCCGTCTGCACCGTCGTGAGCTGGCTTATCTGTCGGCGGATGAACTGCGCTCCATGTCGGATAAGGCGTTGGGCGCGTTGCGCCTGGCCGTCGCGGATAACGAACATCTGCGCGACGTATTGCGTCTGTCGGAAGATCCGAAACGCCCGGAACGTAAAATCCAGTTCTTTGTGGCCGTTTACCAGCATCTGCGCGAACGTATTCGTCAGGATATTATTCGTACCGACGATCCGGTTGAAGCCATTGAACAAATGGAGATTGAACTGAGCCGTCTGACGGAAGAGCTGACATCGCGTGAGCAAAAGCTGGCGATCAGTTCCCGCAGCGTGGCAAACATTATCCGCAAGACTATCCAGCGTGAGCAGAACCGTATCCGTATGCTGAACCAGGGGTTGCAAAGCGTCTCGTTTGGCCAGGTGAATAGCGTGCGGTTAAACGTCAACGTGCGTGAAACGCATGCCACCTTGCTGGATGTGCTTTCAGAACAGCAGGAGCAGCACCAGGATCTGTTTAACAGCAATCGTCTGACCTTCTCCGAAGCGCTGGCGAAACTGTACCAGCGTCTGAATCCGCAGATCGATATGGGGCAACGCACGCCGCAGACCATCGGCGAGGAGCTGCTGGACTACCGTAACTATCTGGAAATGGAAGTTGAAGTTAACCGTGGGTCCGACGGCTGGCTGCGTGCGGAATCCGGCGCGCTATCCACGGGTGAAGCTATCGGGACCGGGATGTCAATTCTGGTGATGGTGGTGCAAAGCTGGGAAGACGAAGCGCGCAGACTGCGCGGGAAAGATATTTCGCCATGTCGCCTGCTGTTCCTCGATGAAGCGGCGCGTCTGGATGCGCGCTCTATTGCCACGCTGTTTGAACTATGCGAACGTTTGCAGATGCAGCTCATCATCGCCGCGCCGGAAAACATCAGTCCGGAGAAGGGCACGACGTATAAACTGGTGCGTAAAGTGTTTCAGAATACTGAGCATGTTCATGTTGTCGGGCTGCGTGGCTTTGCGCCACAGCTTCCGGAAACGCTTCCCGGTACGCGGACGGAAGATACGCCTTCAGAAGCGAGTTAAACACGGCAGAAACGATGAAGTGCCCGATGGCGCCTCGCTTATCAGGCAAGGCCGGATAAGTCGGTTACGCCGCCATCCGGCACAACAAGTTCTGTTTTATCATTAGCCTGGGGCGGCGAAAGCCGCCTTTTTCTTTATCTGAAAAATCTCTCCGGGTAGTGCAATTTCTTTAAACTTCTTTACATTAGGTTAGGCAAAAACGTAACGAACTTTATATACTGGAGTTAAGCCTGACGAGTGAGCAGGCTGACTCGTCATACTAAACAAAAGCATTGGTTGCGGTTGACCCGCGCTGCGGGCAGCGCAGTCATGCGGAGTATGATAACGAAAACAGGGGGCAAGGGATGTTGCTTAATAAGATGTGTGGTCGTTGTCTGTCGGCAATCAGTTTATGCCTGGCCGTAACATTCGCTCCACTGTTCAATGCGCAGGCCGATGAGCCTGAAATGATACCTGGCGATAGCGCCGTTGCCGCGACGGATCAGGCTGGGCCGCAGAAGCAATCCGCCGCGACGGCGATTATGGCCGGGATTCAGCCGCTGCCGGAGGGCGTTTCAGCCGAGAAAGTCCGGGCTGATTTACAGTCGCAGCTTCCTTCCGGCTATACGCCGGTCTATATGAGCCAGCTGACATTGCTGTATGCCGCGCGCGACATGAAGCCCATGTGGGATAATCGCGATGCGGTGAAAGCCTTCCAGCAACAGTTGGCGGAGGTGGCGATTGCCGGATTCCAGCCGCAGTTTACCGCCTGGGTGGCATTGTTGACCGATCCCGCCGTAAACGGTATGGCGCGCGATGTTGTGTTGTCAGACGCCATGATGGGCTATCTCCATTTCATTGCGAATATCCCCGTCAAAGGCCAGCGCTGGTTATATAGCAACAAACCTTACGCATTGGCGACGCCGCCAGTCTCGGTGATTAACCAGTGGCAAATCGCGCTGGAAGAGGGCCAGTTGCCGATGTTTGTCGCCAGCCTGGCGCCGCAGCATCCACAGTATGCGCCCATGCATGACGCGTTGCTGAAGCTGGTGGCGGACTCTCGCCCGTGGCCGCAGTTGGCCAATACCGCGACGCTGCGCCCGGGGCAATGGAGTAACGATGTGCCTGCGCTGCGCGAAATATTACAGCGTACGGGGATGCTGGATGGCGGTCCAAAGATAGCCTTACCCGGCGATAACACTGCTGATAGTGCCGTCGTCAGCCCCTCCGCCGCGGTAGTCGAAACATCGGTGGCGCAGCCGGTCGACGAACCAACGGCCCGCCGTAGTAAGTCGGCTCCGGCGGCACGCGCCTACGATCGTGAACTGGTCGAGGCGGTAAAGCGTTTTCAGGCATGGCAAGGGCTGGGGGCGGATGGCGTTATTGGCCCGGCGACGCGTAACTGGCTTAATATGACCCCCGCGCAACGCGCAGGCGTACTGGCACTGAATATCCAACGTTTACGCCTGCTGCCGGCGGAACTCTCTACCGGTATTATGGTAAACATTCCCGCTTATTCGCTGGTCTACTATCAGAATGGCAACCAGGTGCTGGCTTCGAGGGTGATCGTCGGGCGTCCCGATCGTAAAACGCCGATGATGAGCAGCGCGCTGAATAATGTGGTGGTGAACCCGCCGTGGAACGTTCCGCCCACGCTTGCGCGTAAAGACATTTTACCGAAGGTGTGGAATGACCCAGGCTATCTGGAGCGCCATGGCTACACCGTGATGCGCGGCTGGAACAGCAAAGAAGCGATCGATCCGTGGCAGGTTGACTGGACCACCATTACGCCATCGAATCTTCCGTTCCGTTTCCAGCAGGCGCCAGGCGCGCACAATTCGCTGGGGCGTTATAAATTTAATATGCCGAGCTCAGATGCGATCTATCTGCACGATACGCCTAACCATACTCTCTTTCAGCGTGACGCCAGGGCGTTAAGTTCCGGCTGCGTGCGGGTCAATAAGGCCTCTGAACTGGCGAATATGCTCTTGCAGGATGCTGGCTGGAACGATGCGCGGATCTCAGGTGCCCTGAAGCAAGGCGACACGCGGTATGTCAATATCCGGCAGAACATTCCAGTAAATCTTTACTATCTGACCGCGTTTGTCGGCGCAGATGGACGTATGCAATATCGTACAGATATTTACAATTACGATCTCACAGCGCGATCCAGCGCACAAATTGTGCCAAAGGTTGAACAATTAATCAGGTAAATGAAGAAGTTCTGGTAAATATGTTGTCCTAATGTTTGGCTTCAACGGGGCGTTTCGCTGTAGACCCCCGTTGTGGCTGGGGGAGGGCCATCTTGACGCGGGCTTTATCGGCAGTTAAGGTGCCTTTCGTGCGCCAGAAGTGCATATACAATAACCTTTAAGTCGACCGGGCCGTTCAGAAGTCTGTGCCAGCCGGTATCATGTCTGCTTAAAGGTAGAAGTGTATTAACGATAACATTGACCTGTAGACCTGATTATCATGGACAAATTTGACGCTAATCGCCGCAAGCTGCTGGCGCTTGGTGGTGTCGCTCTCGGCGCCGCCATCCTGCCCGCGCCAGCGTTTGCCACACTCTCGACCCCACGCCCGCGCATTTTGACGTTAAACAATCTCCATACCGGAGAGTCAATCAAGGCGGAGTTTTTCGATGGAAGAGCCTACATTCAGGATGAATTAGCAAAGTTAAACCATTTTTTCCGTGACTATCGCGCGAATAAAGTCCGATCAATCGATCCCCGCCTGTTTGACCAACTTTACCGACTTCAGGGGCTGTTAGGGACGCGTAAACCTGTGCAGCTCATCTCAGGCTACCGTTCTCTTGATACCAATAATGAATTACGCGCCCGTAGCAGCGGCGTAGCGAAAAAAAGCTACCATACAAAAGGGCAGGCGATGGATTTTCATATTGAAGGCGTGGCGCTGAGCAATATTCGCAAAGCGGCGTTATCTATGCGCGCAGGTGGTGTAGGATATTACCCACGTAGTAACTTTGTGCATATTGATACCGGGCCGGCGCGGCACTGGTAATCAGCGAGGCTTAATCAAAGGAGCAGTATGAACTATCGTATTATTCCGGTCACCGCGTTCTCCCAGAACTGTTCATTAATCTGGTGCGAACAAACCCGGCTGGCGGCGCTGGTCGATCCGGGCGGCGACGCGGAAAAAATTAAACAAGAAGTGGACGCCAGCGGCGTGACGTTGATGCAAATTTTACTCACGCATGGGCATCTCGATCATGTCGGCGCGGCGAGTGAACTGGCGCAGCATTACGGCGTTCCTGTTATCGGTCCGGAAAAAGAAGATGAGTTCTGGCTGCAAGGACTGCCGGCGCAAAGTCGCATGTTTGGTCTGGATGAGTGTCAGCCGCTGATGCCTGATCGCTGGCTGAACGACGGCGATCGCGTCAGCGTAGGGAATGTGACGTTACAGGTGTTACATTGTCCGGGACACACGCCGGGACACGTGGTTTTCTTTGATGAACAGTCGCAACTGCTGATCTCCGGCGATGTGATTTTCAAAGGTGGCGTCGGGCGCAGCGATTTTCCTCGCGGCGATCACACCCAGTTGATTGACGCCATTAAGCGTAAATTATTGCCGCTTGGCGATGATGTGACCTTTATTCCTGGCCACGGCCCGCTCTCTACGCTCGGATACGAGCGTCTGCATAATCCCTTCCTGCAAGATGAGATGCCGGTCTGGTAAGCAGAATGAAAAAGCCTGCAATGTGCAGGCTTTTTTATCGGTCACGCCAGTCGGCAGCTTTTTACAGTACCGCGACAATGGCTTCGCACAGCGGCGCCATATTATCCGGGGTCATGCCCGCCACGTTCACGCGACCAGAAGCCACGGCATAAACGCCAAACTCTTCACGCAGACGCAGCACCTGATCTTTGGTCAGACCGCTGAATGAGAACATCCCGTTCTGCTTGATAATAAAGCTGAAGTCACGGTTCGCGCCTTTTTCCTGCAAGGTATTCACGAACAGTTGACGCATACGCTGAATACGCTGGCGCATGTCCGTCAGTTCCTGTTCCCAGATAGCGCGCAGGGCGTCATTACTCAGGATAGTCGCGACGATGGACGCGCCGTGCGCTGGTGGGTTGGAGTAGTTAGCGCGAATGGCGGATTTCATCTGGCTAAAAGCGCGATCCACGGTTTCCGCATCGGCGGCAACGAGGGTGCAGGCGCCGACGCGCTCATTATATAAGCCGAAGTTTTTGGAGTAGGAGCTGGCGACAATGAGCTCTTTATGCAGCGCGGCAAAGGCGCGCAGACCTTCCGCATCTTCTTCCAGGCCGCGGGCAAAGCCCTGGTAGGCGAAATCGAATAGCGGCAGCCACCCTTTTTCAACGGAAAGCTCAGCCAGAACCTGCCACTGTTCCAGAGTAGGGTCAATGCCGGTTGGGTTATGACAGCAACCGTGGAACAGAACCACATCGCCGGCCTGTGCTTCGCTCAGGCTGGCTTGTAGCGCTTCAAAATCCAGCGTGTGATTTTCCGCATCGTAGTAAGCGTACTCCCGAACTTCCAGGCCGGCAGCGTTAAACACGCTTTTATGGTTCGGCCAGCTGGGGTTGCTCACCCACACCCGTTTTACCGGAGTATTTTTTGCCAAAAAATCGGCGGCAATGCGTAACGCGCCGGTACCACCCGGTGTTTGCGCCGTGCGTGCGCGCTTATCGTTAATCAGCGCGCTGCCTTTGCCGAACAGCAGTTCCTGAGTGCAGCGAGCAAATTCCGGAATCCCGTCAATGCCGAGATAGTTTTTCGTCGTTTCATTTTCCAGTAAATACTGCTCGGCTTTTTTAACGCTGGTGAGCACCGGTGTTTTGCCGGTTTCATCTTTATATACGCCAATGCCAAGGTTAATTTTCCCTGGACGGTCATCGGCGCGAAACAGATCGGCCAGGCCCAAAATCGGGTCGGCAGGAGCGGCGGTTATGTTCTCAAACATGACGAGGTTCCATTATAGTTACAGAAGGGAAATCCGCTATCAGGTTAACGGCAGATTTACAAAATGCCAACCGTTAGCGCTAAAAAGCCCGCCTGTTTTTGAAAGACGCACATTTTCTCTAAGAGAGATAAAAAAACAGGACCGAAGTCCTGTTTTTGAGGCATAAAACAAAGGGGTCTGCTGATCAGAACTGGTAAGTAATACCGACAGCCGCCTGATCGTCGGTGCCAACGTAGCTGGAGCTGTAGTCGTTTTCGTCCAGCAGGTTGAAACGGTAGTCAACCCATACGTTCATGTTTTTGTTGAAGTAGTAAGTCGCGCCCGCCTGAATATATTTCGCCAGATCGGCCGAGCCGTCGGCGCCGTTCAACTGCTTACCTTTACTCTGCACATACGAGATTGCCGGACGCAGGCCGAAGTCAAACTGGTACTGAGCGACCACTTCCAGGTTCTGCGTTTTGTTTGCCATTTCCACGGTATCGGTAACCGTATTTTCAACAATGCTCATATTGCGGGTTTCAGCATATACGGCAGCCAGGTAGACGTTGTTTGCATCATATTTCGCGCCAACGGCCCATGACTCTGCGCGATCGCCATTACCATCGCGATCCTGCTGATCGTTAGTACGCTTGCTGTTGCTGTACGCTGCGGTGACGCCAAAGCCGTCGAACTCATATGCCATGGTGTAACCTACGCCATCGCCATTCTGAGAGTTAATGCTGTGGTTGTCCTGATTTTTACCCTGATACTGGATACCGAAAGAGAGACCGTCCACCAGACCAAAGAAGTCAGAGTTACGGTAGGTCAACAAACCGCCAGCACGGCTGGTCATGTAGTTATCAGTATAGGCGCCGCCCCAGGTTTCGCCGGAGAAGTAGGGGGCCATATCGGTATAGGATTCAACATCGTAAACGATACCGTAGTTACGACCATAATCGATTGAACCCACTTCCGCGTATTTCAAACCCGCGAAAGCCAGACGGACCAGATTCGAGTTCTGCTGTTCGCCTTCAGCGCGGTCTGCTTTAGTACGGTATTCCCACTGACCGAAACCGGTCAGATCGGTGTTAATCTGCGTTTCCCCTTTAAAACCAATCTGGGCATAAGTCTGGTCGGCATTTTTGCTATCGCCGGTCGTTGTCCATACGTGACGACCCACGGCTTTACCGTACAGATCCAGCTTATTACCATCTTTATTATAAATTTCTGCTGCGTTTGCGGTTGCAGCAGCCAGCAGGGCAGGGATCACCGCTGCCAGGATTTTGCGCTTCATCATTATTTATTACCCTCATTGGTTTTTTATATGACACCTGCCACTGCCGTCAATAAATTTCGTCAATAAAACTTTACAGAAATATTGATGAGAGTTTGGTGTCTTTATGTGTCTGACAGGCATCTTTCCATTCAAACTAACGTTTCGCTACCGTGAAAGTGCTACAAATATAAAGATTTAGTTTCAAAAGGAAAAAATATGTAAACAAATGTTATTTTTTAGGAACTTTGTGAACAACGTCAAACTTCCCCTGAGTTCTCGCTTTGATTTGATCATTTTTATTTTATTACTATGATTTTATTGCATTTATTGGTTTGCGACACCGTTGTGCCTGAAAAAGCAGCAGGCGAGCTATTTCATAAAAATAGCCATTTAGAAGTCTTGATGTCCGAAATTATGGTGAAAAATTGTGCTATTAGAGCAGAAAAATCTAATCCGCAATAAAATTAAGGATTAATTTTTATGTGTAAATATTTTAGTGAAATATACAGTAACAAGATGTGGTAATTCAGAGGGTTGTAATTAAATTTATTTACTTATTGATAATAAAACTGACATTCAGGCGAAAAAAAAGGCCAGCATAGCTGGCCTTGAGTGTGACGTAAAAATCAGAAGCTGGCGTTGCGTGGGGTCCGTGGGAACGGAATAACATCGCGCACGTTTTGCACACCCGTGACGTAAGCGATAAGGCGTTCAAAGCCCAGGCCAAAGCCGGAATGCGGTACAGTACCGTAGCGACGCAAGTCGCGATACCACCAGTAATCTTCTTTATTCAGCCCCATTTCGGCCATACGGGCATCCAGCACATCCAGACGCTCTTCACGCTGGGAACCACCGATGATTTCGCCGATTCCCGGCGCCAGCACATCCATGGCCGCCACGGTTTTGCCATCTTCGTTAAGGCGCATGTAAAACGCTTTAATTTCCTTCGGATAGTTTTTCACCACTACCGGCGCTTTGAAATGCTCTTCCGCCAGATAACGTTCGTGTTCGGAAGAGAGGTCGACGCCCCAGAACACCGGATTTTCAAATGTCTTACCACAGCGTTCCAGAATGGCGACCGCATCGGTGTAATCCACCTGAGCGAAGTCGGTGGAGACAAAACGCTCCAGACGAGCGATAGCGTCTTTATCCACGCGTTCGGCAAAGAACTTCATGTCATCCGCACGCTCTTCCAGAACCGCGTTGAAGACATATTTCAGCATGGCTTCCGCCAGACGGGCGTTGTCTTCCAGATCGGCGAACGCCACTTCCGGCTCCAGCATCCAGAACTCCGCCAGGTGACGGCTGGTGTTGGAATTTTCCGCGCGGAAGGTCGGCCCAAAAGTATAGATTTTGGACAGCGCACAGGCATACGTTTCACCGTTGAGCTGGCCGGAAACGGTCAGGAATGATTCTTTGCCAAAAAAGTCTTTGTCAAAATCTACCCTGCCCTGGTCGTTACGCGGCAGGTTTTCCAGATCCAACGTTGAGACGCGGAACATTTCACCAGCGCCTTCGGTATCGGAAGCGGTAATCAGCGGGGTAGAGACCCAAAAGAAACCCTGCTCATCGAAGAAGCGATGCAGCGCCTGCGCCAGAGTATGGCGGACGCGCGCTACCGCGCCAATCAGGTTAGTGCGCGGGCGCAGATGCGCGACCTCACGCAGATACTCAATGCTATGGCGTTTTGCCGCCATCGGGTAGGTATCCGGATCTTCCACCCAGCCTGCGACCTCTACTTTCGTAGCCTGGATTTCGAAACTTTGCCCCTGTCCCGGCGACGCGACAACCTTACCTGTTACTACCACGGAGCAGCCTGTCGTCAGGTGTAATACTTCTTCATTATAATTGGGCAGAGAATTATTAATGACAGCCTGTACAGGATCAAAGCAGGAGCCGTCATAAACGGCGAGGAAGGAGATGCCAGCTTTTGAATCTCGGCGGGTACGCACCCATCCGCGCACGGTGACTTCTTGGTCAACGGCTACACGGCCCTGGAGTACGTCGGCTACAGGCACAACGCTCATAATATTCTCTCTGTTAATAGTCGGAAAAAATAAACACTTGTCCACCCGAAATGGGGGTATTCCTATGTTACCTGGCATCTGCAATCAGACAAGTAGAAATCGCAGCTGAAGTGAAAGATTTCGGAAATAAACCTGAAAAAGGAGCCCAGGCAGGCTCCCAGGAAAGAATTAACTAGCTTTGCGGATCTGCGGGAGATCAAAGGCTTTACGCAGCGCGCGCACAAACGCTTTATCATGACAGATCGTTTTACCGGGGCTGTCGGAAAGTTTAGCCACCGGCTTTCCGTTACATTCCACGAGTTTAATCACAATATTGAGCGGTTTTACCTGAGGGATATCGCAGGTCAGGCGGGTACCGATGCCGAAGCTTAACTGAACGCGAGAGGCGAAATGGCGATAGAGCTCGACCGCCTTTTGCAGATCAAGGTTATCTGAAAAGACCAGCGTTTTTGTCAGCGGATCAATCCCCAGCTTTTCATAATGGGCAATCGCCTTTTCGCCCCATGCGACAGGGTCTCCTGAGTCGTGGCGTAACCCCTGATAACGGCTGGCGAATTCAATGCCGAAATCGCGTAAAAACGCATCCATTGTAATGCAATCTGTCAATGCGATACCAAGCTGGTCCGGATATTCGTTAAGCCAGGCGGCCAACGCGGCACGCTGGCTGGTCGCCAGGTCCGGACTGATTTGTTGATGCGCCTGGAACCATTCGTGCGCCTGAGTGCCCATCGGCGTCAGCGCCAGGCGACGCGCGAGATCATAGTTGCTGGTGCCGACGAACCATGACTCCTGCTGGAGACGTTTAACTATCGCCTGCTGCACTTCACGAGAGAAACGGCGGCGGGTGCCGAAGTCCATCAGGTGGAAGCGGGACATATCGAGATTGGCGGTTAACGCAGTGAAATCAACCAGCTTACTTTCCAGCGCGTCGAGCGCCTGATCAACGCCCGCGTTTGGCGAGCGGTAGTGATGAACCAGCTCACTGATCACGGCCAGCAGCGGCACTTCCCACATAATGACTTCACGCCACGGGCCGGTTAAGCGAATATTCAGCTTGCCGTTATCGTTGGTGACACAGACTTGAGCTGGGTTATAGCGAAACTCGCGTAACCAGTTCAGATAATCCGGTTTAAAAAAGGGCAGGCCGGAGAGCCACTGGAACTCGTCCTCCTGGAGGCGCAGGTGCTGCATCGCGTCCACCTGCTCGCGAATAGCATCGGCATAAATACCCAGCAGGTCGTCGCCACGGCAACGAAACTCAGCCGCTACCTGCACATCATAGTAGTGATGAAAAACGGCTTGCTGCATATGCAACTTATAAGCATCTGTATCCAGCAACGAGTGCAGAACAGGAGAAGCGAATTGTGTCATAGGTGCGCTGTTGCGTCCTCTCACGGGAGCGTTTAGTACAATAAACAACTAAGAAAACCGCTGGAGTATACCTTGTTTAGCGATTTATTGAACCCCGATCACACCATAAGCTGTCTTTAGGGTCGAGCGCATTTCGTGCCCCATGTTATAAAAATGTAGCGATGCGACTGCTAACCCCTTGAATTTAAGGATTTCTACTGCGCTGCTACCATGCTTTGGGGCAGTGATGGGGCATAGCGGGAAAGTGCCTGGTTGAGCAGAGAAACCTGTTCTGCGCTCTTCTCTGACATCCACTTTCCATACACCTTGTAAACCATCTGTGCATCGGTATGCCCCATCTGCGTTGCTATAAAGTTTGGGTTAGCACCAGCTGATAATGACCAGCATGCATAGGTATGTCGTGACTGATACGCGTTACGGTAACGAATGCCGGCACGCTTGATTATCGGGCCCCAAATTTTATTAATGGAATTAACCGCGTAGTGATATCCTGTGCGAGGTCCACGTTTGACGCATTGAGGGCTGAATACGAACGTGCAGGGCTGAATGACAGATTGTCCATATTCCCGCAACTTCACTTCAACCTCAAACTGCCGGCCAAGGCGTGTCAACTGGGCCTGATTCCTCAGGGCATCAATAGCTGGTTGAATGAGATATATCACCCTGTCAGTACCTGCGTCGGTTTTTGGCAGGGTGAACTCATCCGTCTGGGTAAGGTTGCGCTTCACAATGATCGTCCCGGCATGCAGATCGATATCTTCCCAGGCCAGACCGCACAACTCCCCATGCCTCATTCCGGTATAGACTGCCAGTGACCAGAGATTTCTCATCTGCTGGTGGCCGCATGCCTGGATAAACCTGATGAACTCGTCTGTCGTGAGTGGATCAGGTTCCCCTTTCGCTTTCTTGAGACGGTTAATTCCGCTAAACGGGTTTTCCTTTGCATAGCCGTTATCTGTTCCAAACTGGAAGATCTCGGCCATCAGCATCATGTAATTATTCACTGTGGACGATTTCCGGCCTTTAACCTGAGTCCGGTGATCCTTCTTCATTACCTGAAAGCCCGTCAGCAACTCCTTCCTGACATACAGCAAATCCTCAGTAGTCACCGCAGAAACCATTTTGTTTTCGCCGATGAGTGGAAGCATGTTTTTTATGATAGATTCGTACCTACTCATGGTATTAGAGCTGATCTCCATTCTCTTCAGCTCGGACCATCTTTCGGTAAGCTCCAGCACAGTAATTTCCTTTCTATCCTGACCGAACCGGGCAAGGTTCGGTGAGTTTGGGAATTTTTCCACATAGTTAAAATTCCCCATCCTTATCGCAAAACAAACCGAAGAACGCAGTTCGCCAGCTATCTTGCGATTTTTTGCAGTGTCAGGGACACCAAGGTTTTCCCTGACACGTTTACCTTTATACAGAAACCAGATGCGGAGCGAACCGCCGTGGTTTTCGACGCCTGTCGGGTATGATGCATTAGCCATTAATCCCTCCTGACGTCCAGGAGCATTGACGAGTGTACTGCTTTTCATGTTGTCTTCGCACCTGGTTGATTTTTTTTCTGCGCCTCGATCCACTGATCAACGGCTTCTCTGTTGTATATGCATTCGCTCGAAGGCTTCGGATTTCCGTCTGGTGAAATGTGCAGGTACTCGCGGCCCAGCATCCAGGATTCTTTTCTGGCGCGGGTAATGGTTCCGGGCTTAAGCCCGGTAACCGCAATCAGAACTTTTTCGCTAACCCACTTGTTTGGCGTCAGTTGGATAATGTTGCTCATCGTTTTCTCCAGTGGCCCCGCAGCGGGCCATCGCTAATATTCAGTTTGCCTGTGCTGGCAGATTTCTAAGTTTCCGGACGCCGATCATTGCGGTGGCTACGTAGCTGGTGGCCCGGTTAACTACTTCGACAGGAACCTTTACGCCATCCACTACAACGGTGTAATTGGTAACGTGCTTTTGTCTGCCGTAATCGCCGAACTTCTCATGATGCGCAGCCAGTGCAACATCACATGCGCGACGGCCCAATGGCGATTGCTTACTGCGATTTATAAGGCGCATAAAGCCTCCTCAGGCGGGAGGGCGTAACCCCTCCCGATGCAATTAGCCGATGTATTCCGGTTTCATATCGTCCAGGGTGATGCGGTACTTATCGTGCAGCTCGTCGCCAAGATGACGTTTAGCAGCGCCAAGCATACTTTCAGCTTTAGCAAACATCTCTGCGGCTTCCGGTTCGCCAGGGTTTGGAATTGAGTTGATCACTGCCTCGACTTTGTTCTGTGCATCGACCTGGTAATAGCGCTTCACTGCTTTGTTTTTTAATTCGGTGAACAGCGCAGTACCCAGCAACGCTTTCTGTGATTCGATATCCGCACGGATTGCTTTTGCCTGATCAACGGAACTTGCTGTATCAATGCGTTCGCGAAGATCGTCGGCAACAGCATCAACGTTAGCTGCCGACTCCTGCGCGCTGGTCCTGGTGCTAACCTCGCTGGTGATTTCCTGTACGCTCATGCGCTGGACTGGAGCAGGGTTAATCTCTCGTTCTTCTCGTTGTTCAACCTCATCAGGGCTGTACACGCCGAGGATCACTTCCGGGCAGTACAGGCGAGCCCAATATTTAACGCCCAGATAGGCAATTTGCTGTTTAGGGTTTGAAACCCATAGCGGAGAATTGCGGGTAACAACGCCGGAGAGGTAAAGAGGTTCTCCCCAGGTGATTTCAGATTCACCTCGCATAATGGCACCAACCTGAACGAACAGGCCGATCTCGTCCTCATCCGTCCAGCCACGAACGCGCTCAGTGACGGTGTACTTCCCACTTTTACCGTTTTTATCGCGTGTGATTTCCTGTGTCCTGGTGCAGCGCTCCCAGTCACCCCCATAGCGGTAATGAAAACGGCCATGAATGGCACTGGAGCTTGCGATTACTGCGTTGACCAGTTGTGCCTCGTAACCAAGAACACCGTTAACCAGGTGTGTTTTCTGCGCCACAGCGTAAGGATTCATACCCCATTGCATAGCCTGCATGACGATAGCCATACAGTCGGCTGGTTTCCCTGCAAGGTGTGCCGGTACCGTCACCTGTGAGTCTGCCATCAGGTTAGCGAAAGCTGTTAACTGACCCAGCGCCTGAACGTTAAAAATTGCGTTACTGGCAGAAATGGTGTTTGGTGCCTGCTGCTCAGTGGTAATAATATTGGTGTTTTCCATGATTTTCCCCTTATGCCTGTACGCGCAACGCTTCAAGGCGGCGCACATCAAAATCGTTCAGTTCGTCGGTGTAGTCTTCTGTGATAGGCGCTGGCCATTCACCAGTGTCGAAGCCGTTTGCTATCGCTCGCATTGTTTTGCGGTATTCCAGCATGCCAAGTTCCAGCAACTCGGTAGACGCCTCAATGATGGCGACCCAGTGGTAGTTCTCGTCTTTGTTGACGAAAATCCAGAAAAACTGGTCCAGCGCCGCAGTTTCGCAGTACATGGCCGCGCTCAGGTGATAGTCCCGGTCGATGATTTCCCGGTGCAACTTCGCACGCAGGCCTTCCTGCTTGATGTTCCACATGCTGATAGTTTTCAGGTCGGCGCCAATGCGCAGGCCGCCCATATCGATCTCAAGGTCAGGGCGTACCCGAACTTCCAACCCGGTTTCCTCATCAATCCCAAAATAGCTAACCTCGACAGCGCGGCTTGGGTGAGTCAGCAATTTGCCGGCGGTCGGGTGCTCCAGCAGGGCTTTCTGAATGTTCAGCGCGGTGCTGAGCTGTTGGCGGGTGACCAGCACTTTCCCTTCGGTGTTCTCCCGCCACGCATCCAGCAATTCGTCGGCGAATACCGCTGCCGGGTTGACTGATTTCACGGCCTGAATCAGATCGGCCTTCGTGCCAGATACTTTCAACGGCGACGATTTTTGCGCTTCCTGAGCGACCAGGTCAGGGTTGATTATTGCCAGTTGCTCCAGCAGCGCGTCACGGCTGCCGCTGGTTTTAACCGGCGCGGGCAGGGTGGCGTTGTACTCTTTGATGCAGGCTTTCATCGCCGTGGCTGTATGTTTGGTGCCGTTTTCAATGCGCTGGAATTCTTCGGGAAGCTGCTCATACGATGCATAGGTTTCATCTACCGAAGCTCCAAGCGGCATCTGCGACGGCAGGGTGGCGTTGTACTCTTCCAGCAGCGCTTTGATATCATCAGCACTCAGCAGCACTCAGCAGCACTCAGCAGCGCTGGCAGGCTGGCGTTGTGCGCGTCGATGAACTCGCGCAGGGTGGCGGTGGTGGTGAAAGCACCCTCAGGGATCTCCGGCTCTACGCTGAACTCCGCTTCGAGGTTTTCCGGCTGTAGAGCCAGAGCATGTACCAGGTTGCCCATATCAAGCACTGGAGAGCGCTCTTTGACGATAGTCTTCTCTACGTGACGCGCGTTAAAGTACATCAGCGACACGCGAGCATCTTTCACCTGAGTTGAGCTGATCCCGTTGGCGGCGTGGTAAACCTCGTTTGGTACACCTTCATAGCGGCCCGGCTCGAAGTATTCCGGCCAGGCTGCTTCTGGCTCTTCTTGTTGCGATTCCGGTACGTTTTGTTGCGCCTCAGGTTCAGATTGGCTCACAGAATCGTTGTTCTGGTGCGTTTCAGCCTGATTATGGTTCTCTACGGTAACTGCTTCTTTACCAGTACCCAGATCGCCTTCGCCTGCCTGCACCGCATCACCAGCCTGTTTTTCATCACTGTCAGCTTCTTGAACCTGCACATTGCTGGTGATCTCCGGATTCGTTTCTGTGCCATGAGTTGATGAGTTCTGCATTAAAGCGGACACGTCGAAAATACCGTTGCCAACATTTTTAACCAGTTCAGGTTCGGTGGTCGGCTGGTTTGTCTCTGTCTTCACCCACTTCGGATCGTTCGGGTCGCTGATGCCTTCGACATATTCACCGCGCGCGGCTGCCAGTTGTTTACCAACATCAACCGGGTTTTTGGGTGGAATGTTTTTACGTGCTTCGTGCAGTTCTGCCCGTATTTTCTGGTAGCCTGCTTCTGTCTGGCTTACAGGTGGCTCATTCTCCAGCGGCTGCGGGTCCGGATGATGTTCAGTTGTGTCCTGTTCCACTGCTTCAGGCGTTGCTGGTTCATTTGCCAGTTCGCCTGTCGGTTGCGGTTTTTCTTCATCACACTGAAATCTCCCTGTCTCAATATCCCGCAGACATTTGCCCGCCTGACGAAGCCTTGCTGCATTTTCTTCATGGGTTGTTGGGGTGTTATCAGGCACATATTCGTACCAGTCCGGATCGCGAACACCATGAACGGCAAGAAAGCTTTCGCACCACGTCCGGCGAAGATCAGGATTACCGTTATGTACGGCCTTTGGCGCTTTGCGTACCAGGTCAATAATGGTCTGTCGGTCGTAGCCTTTGATGTCGGGAATAATGCCCACTGTCATCGACATTTGTTTCCAGTCTTCCCGGTCTTCGGCGATGATACGTTTTGCAAAATCCATTGCAGGACGCAGGTTATTCAGATCCAGCTCCTCACAGAAACCACAGGCGAGCTCATAGTTAATCGTTCTGTGTGTCGGTTTTTCGCTACGGCGTGGACGTTCTGGCTTATTTACGTCGTCGACAATTACTTTATGTGGCCCGGTTTTTTTAACGGGTGCAGGTTTATTCTTCAGGCGTTCAGCCCATTCCTTAACCAGCAGGCCGTGGTTAATGTGTTCAGCACTGAACCATTCCTTAAAAAACTTAATAGTGGTGCATAACTCAGGCACTTTTCCATCGACAGGAAATACCTGTTTATACGCATTCACTGCTTTGTGAATATCGTGCTCGATAGCTTTTTTGAACGGCTCTACATTTTCTGCGGCGAGTATCAGGTTCTGGACAGTGGTATTCTGAGTATCCATCTCCAGACACGCGATTTCTTTTTTCTGGCCTGTATCGACGTGATAAAGATATTCTCCATCGCCAATATACTGTGCCAGAACGCGATGGCGGAACGGCAGTGTCGCAACCACGGTCAGTTGAGGGTTTGCTGGCGGGTTATGAGATTCCTGTATCCCGTTTTCTCCGGCAGGAGTGCCAGCACCGTCGGCGAGTTCTGTTTCATCTGATTTAACAGCAGAAGCTGCGCCGGGGATAAGTGTCAGGGTTTTGCCGTCTTCGCCACCGGGTTCGCGGTTTTCACAAAATTTAGTGTCAAAGACACCCTCGGGCGGAATGTCATTTTCTACCGGAAAATGTACGCGTACAGGTCTGGCAAAATCAGCTTCATCAAATCCGGCAGCATCCATAGCCAGTTCGCCACGGGAGAGGGCGAGTGACTGCTTTTTAGCTGTACACCAGAAAAAACCGGCTTTAAAGCCGAGGCGTTTCCTGGCACTTTCATTTTTAACCTTGTAGTAAAATGAATATTCTTCCTGCTTAATGCTCATTGTTTTTTAACCTCAGTTAAGATTAAAATCGTTTTGCCAGTGAAAATCCTCTCCGGGTGCTCACTGGTCATGTCTCTGGTGGTGGGTCTGGTCGCTCACCTCAGCATCGCCGGGATGTAAAGCCGGGATTTAATGCAGGCTTTTTTCCTTTGAGGCCTCAGACATCGCCCGCGCAAAATCACTGGCAACAGACAGGCTCTTCAATGCACCAATAACATCCCGGGGGACGTCTTTCACTTTGAGCAACATGGCTGCTGCGGCTATAGAGGAGTCCCATGCCCCTGTTTTTTCATCTGCATATGCAGTTATTGATTTATTTATTGAATAGCCATTTTCGTTTCTGCTTAACTCGTATGAATAGCCAATAACTACCGGCATATTGTTTTGCTCGCATATCTTAAATATACGGCTGGTGAGTTCTTTTAGTTCCTGTAATACTGCTGCATCAGGCGTTGTATTTTTCATTTTTATTTCCTTTTTCAGGTTGAGTGAATCCCTGCCATTGCTGGCATAGTTTTATTGTTTCAGTAAATGATTAATTAAAGTTCATGTGCCATCTGGTCATGGCTGGCACAGCGTTTACTGCAATATTTTTGATTTTTACGTGAAATAAGCGTTCCGTGCATATATATCAGTTCATATTCGTATGCGGTCTCTTCCGGTATTGCTTTCTGACAATATGCGCAGTTAATTAATGTCGGGTCTCCTTTCTGGGTGAGTAGAGTATAAATTTTACGAATCAAGCCCGGCTTTCTGTTTATTGCAGTCTGCTGTTTAGCCGGACTGCGCATCCAGTCGGAACGAGGTGTAATGACAGGTATCATCGTTTTATCCTCTTTGCCTGTTTATAAGCGAATTTTGTTGGTGCGGTGCCTGGTGCCTCCAGGTGACGATAACCAGTTAACCATTACCGCCGACTACTATTTCCACCCACAACATGAAGGACCGTTATGTCTTTTTAACTGTGCCGCGTGCGCTTAGCCGCATTCACCACACCACAAAATTCGCTTTAAAAAGGGCGGAAACCAGAAAGGAATGAACTGGTACCGCCAAAGACTACACACAGCAATGTCACGGGTTCCACTCGCAACCGGAAGCGCGCTCAACCAGGATCGGTGGATTTAACGACAACCTTAGTTAAGTAACGAACGCGCTTTCGTGTTGTATGCTCCGTATCGTGGAGCTGACGCCTGTCTTTATCCACATCGGGGCGGTGGTATACTGGAGTTCCCACGCAACCAGTAAGGAAATATTATGTCTGATACAATCAGCCCTTTTGTTTTTCCTGAAAAAGCAGCTCACGAAGTGGTTCTTGAGTTAATCAGAGCGGGCAAAATTAGTTACGCAAGTGATGCTTCGGATGTTTTTACACATATGCTTAACCACTACCGCGCTGAGAGGGATCGACCTCAACAGGAAGATAAAGCTTCGTAAACGCCTCTCTCACCTCATGAGCCAGTTTCTCGACTGGCTCTTTATCTGCTCGCTGGTCATTGATTTTCATTTTTCTACGCAGAGTAGAAGCTGCGATAGCCTGAATCTCTACTGGAAGTTCTTGCATCTTCATCTTTCACCTCATCCGCTTAACGCCCGGCGGCGGAACGTTTTATCTACTGCGCTTGTTACTTACCAACAACTGCCGTCATGTTCGTATGCCTCAGGCTGGCTACTTAGCCCGACTCAGCAGCGGGATAACTCTTGGTATTGTCCGGCTGTTATCTGGTCTGGCGTTGTCTTGATGAATTCATTAAACACGAAATTGTGTGTAATTGTCAACACAAAATGTGTTTTTGATTAAAGGAAGGCGTTCTGCTGGGCTTGAGGCAATAAAAAACCCGCCAGTGGCAGGTTTTAAACTATTCAGGTCAAGTCTTAAGTTAGTTTTCTGGTGGTTGAGTTGAGTTTTTAAGCCGATTTCTTAGGTACGTTTCAACATAGTCATCAATCTCTTTTAAACGAACCTCAAAGAGATCAATCATTCGTTGTTGCTCTGAGTTTGGTAACTGATTGAATAACTCAAGTAATTTTTTATGTTGATCACTTAGCCATGCCTGCGAGGAGTCCTTTTCACCAAACAGAAGTTCGGGTGGGGAAATACCTAGTGCTTCACCAAGTACAACTGCATCATACACCCCAACATTTCTACTTCCTGCTTCATAGTTTCCTATGCGTGACTGAGTCCATCCACAAATCTCAGCCAGTTTACCTTGAGACAGGCCGAGCTTTTGTCTGCGCCCCTTGAGGCGCATTGCGATCTCATCATTAAGCCGGCTGGCGGCAATTTTTTCATTTTCTTTTCTCATGGCTCCCTTTTATCACGATGCGTGATTTACGCAAAACACAAAACAACTTGACCATGCAACACATATTGTGTTTAGAATTGTTGGCGGAGGTTTTAAATGAACAAAATTTCAACATACAGAAAGCAACTGGGGCTATCTCAACGGCAGTTTGCGACTCACCTGGGATGGATACAGAGCCGTCTGGCGAACTACGAAGCAAATTTTCGCACACCCGGACTGGAGGAGTGCCGAAAAATTGTTGCCACACTTAACCATCTGGGATCTCGCTGTGTTCTTGATGATGTTTTCCCGCCTCATGTGAACGATAGCAGAACCATATTAGCGAAGGTGAACAACCATGATCACCCCTGAAACAGCCAGTCAGGCGTTATCGTCATGGCTGGCATATCTACAGATAACCCAGGAAACCGCCACGCAGCTGATCACCCGCGCGTTCCTGGAGCAGCCGGCGCGACCGCAAATAGCGGTTCACCGTATCGAGCGTGACGACGGAACGGTGGATTACGACGCATGGCGCCGTAACCGGATAAACATTTTTCAGCGCTGGCGGAAACGGGAAACGGCGGAGCACTGCGAGAAATTCTCTGCGCTGATCCCCGCTATTCTGGAGGCGATCCGCAAAAGTGCGCCGGAGTTGCATAAACGAATAACGGCAGGGCAGAGCATTGAATACCTGCTTTCACAGCTTTTAAAAAAACCGCAGTGGCCAGCGCGGTACTTCTTGGCGCGCCGCTGGCGGATTTTGAGCGGGAGTGTGACGAGGCCATATATGCGTTACAGGCGTTACGTAGCGGTTATCGCCAGCAGTACCAGAGACATGACCAGTGAGTAATTTTTATATATTCGGATCGCCCTGTAAGGGCGTGGTGAGGTTTTATGCGTGATTACGGAAAGGTGAATTCATCCTTCTGGACCAGCGAAAGCATACGCTCGCTTTCCGATGATGGCCGGATGCTCTCGTTATATCTGTTAACCAGTCCCCACGCCAATATGACCGGCTGTTTCCGTCTCCCCGACGGGTACGTTTGTGAGGATTTGCAATGGGATAAAAATAGGGTATCAGAAGGGTTTGAAGAATTATCCCGTAATGGTTTTGCCATACGGGATAAAGCTACCCGATGGGTGTTAATTCCCGGTTATCTGGAATGGAATGGTTTTGAAAACCCGAATGTAGCCATTGCAGCGTTGAAATTATTCCGTGATGTACCGGATAAAATAGCCATTAAGTCACTGTTAGCTGATGGTATGAGGCAGGCTATATCAAGGTTTGAACCGGGTAAATTAAACGGTTTCGAAAGGGTTCTTGAAGGGTTTCAAACTGTCGTTGGGACTCCAGAGCCAGAGCCAGAGCCAGAGCCAGAACCAGAACCAGAACCAATCTCTCCTGGTTCATCGCCGAAAAAAAACGATGAACCAGGCGGGAGTTATCCGGCGGAGTTTGAACTGGTCTGGCAGGAATATCCGAAGCGGGCAGGCGCCAATCCGAAAAAATCTGCATTCAAAGCCTGGAATGCCCGACGACGGGAGGGCGTCCTCCCCGGCGACATGCTCGACGGTGTCCGGCGCTACGTGGCGTATCTCGGTAGTACGCACAAGGCTGGTTCTGAATTCGTGCAACAGGCAGCGACATTTTTCGGGCCGGACAGGCATTTTGAAAATCACTGGGATATTCCTGTGAGGGGAGACAGCGGTATGCCTGGTATCCCGGTTTCGCCGCCGGATAAAACCATTCCACCGGGTTTCAGGGGGTGACAGACCATGAAAAATATCGCAGATAGCGGAATTCTGGCCAGAATCAGGAAACTGGCGCCACAGTCTTCCGAACGCGCAGCACCGTTCCGGACGCCGGAGGAGTGGCGGGAATGGCAACTCGCCGAAGGGCGCAGGAGTTGCGAAGAAATTGATCGTCAGAATCGTCAGGCGAGGGCAGAAAAAATCTTCGGTCGGGCCGGGATTCAACGGCTGCATCGCGGATGCTCGTTCGCAAATTACCGGATACAGAACGACGGCCAGCGCCATGCACTCAGTCAGGCTAAATCCATTGCTGGTGAACTGGATACTGGCTGCACGAACTTCGTGTTCAGCGGGAATCCCGGTACCGGAAAAAATCATCTGGCCGCTGCCATTGGCAATCGTCTGATGAATGCCGGACGTAGTGTGATTGTTATCACCGTCGCCGATGTGATGAGTGCGCTTCATGCCAGCTACGATGACGGGAAATCCGGTGAGAAATTCCTGCGGGAATTGTGCGGGGTTGATCTGCTGATCCTCGATGAGGTTGGCGTGCAACGTGAGACCAGAAACGAACAGGTAACGCTGAACCAGATTATCGATCGCCGGACGGCATCCCTGCGCAGCGTCGGAATGCTGACAAACCTTAACCATGAAGCACTGTCGAAGCTGGCTGGTCAGCGTGTAATGGACAGAATGACCATGAATGGCGGGCGGTGGGTGAATTTTGACTGGGGGAGCTGGCGCCCGAACGTCAGCTATCTCAGGGCGGTGAAATAATTTTCCGGAGGGTTTTCATGAGCAGAAATTACACACCGGCGCAGAAAGCTGAAATACAGAAGCGCCTGACGGAACTGGTGCGAACACATGGTCGGATGACGTTTGGAGAGCTGCGGAAGATAACGGGGTTAACTATTTTTACAGCCCGTCACTACCTGGAAAAGGCGGAAAGTTGTGGGGATCTGTATCAGGCCGGGAGAAGCGGTATTTTTCCTTCGGAACAGGCTTTCCTGCTTTGGAAGCAGAAACGTGAAGATGCCAGGATTACCCGCTTTCTGAAAACACCGGAGGGTGTGGTGCGTTCCTACGACCGGACCAGAAACGTTATCTGTACGGAGTGCCGGAACAGCGTGACGATGCAAAGGGTACTGGCATTTTATCGGGGAAATTACCGGGAGGCGAAATCTGAATGAAAATCGAATACCAGGAAGGATGTGCTGAGTCCCGTCTGAAACTACGTGTGAATAATGAACAGACTAAATGGAATATGTCCTAAATTTGATTGAAAGCGTTGCATTAAAAATACTAGATCATTCAGGATGTTTAAGTATTAGTTAGGTGTGGATGATAGTGAGATGGTGTGGGGTATGTTTTCAAAAAAATAATAATTACTGTGTTCTTAACTTTAATAATATAAAAGGAAATAAAATATGCCATTAAGTTTTCCAAATGTATATTTAAATACCCATATGAGAATAGAGACATTACCCTCGGATATTCTCGACAGTATACGTAATGCAGCCAGACCTCCTGATGGCGCGACTGGGCCGACTGAAATACAGGTGCAACTACGTGATGCATTATACCTGGTACGTCATAGCCCCGACGAAGGAGCATTTGAGGTGGTTCCATGGCGTGAGCCGGGGCAGGTTTATAGTGATATTCGCAGGAGTTATCCAGAAAGGTTTAGCAATGCAGAAAGGTTGGCACGCCAATTAAATCGTACATGGAATATGCCTGCACCGCCTGCATCTTTAACTTTTTCTGAATCCCAGAACGCCAGATACCATTTTAATACTCAACCTGCCAACATAAGAGATTTATTACCTGTTAGGATTAATTTCTGTAGTTTTCAGGTTGAAGCAGGAAGTTTTGCATGTTCTGAAGAACATTTAACTTGTCCGATAACGCTGGATATTCCAACAAACGGTGTTTTTGTTAAAGTATCATCACAGTCAGATATTTGTTGCTTATTTGACAAAGAGGCATTCCTCAACCTGGTGTGTCAGGGATTAGAGCATCCTTTGAGTCGGGAGCCTATCTGTATGGGTATGATAGTTAGAAAAAGTGAATGTTTTTTTAATACCGAGCGTGATAAATTTACCTTAAAGTAGTGTCTGATTAAATATTATCAGATGAATATGAACTTTGTACGGACAGACGGAGGCCGCTGTCTTCACGGCTTACGAATTTGAGGGGTAAGAGACCCGGCGGGGAGAAATCCCCGCCGCCTCTGATGTGTCAGGTATCCTCAATGCACCCACATTCAACCCGCTCCGGCGGGTTTTTAATGTCCGGGAAATGAGCATGTCAAAAAATATCCATATTTATTAATAATGATAATTAGTAGTCTCCTATATATTCATGGTGAGAATGAAGGTGCTTTAAAAATGCTCAAGTTCGTTATCTATGGAGACACCGTGAAAAAATTAAATAAAACATTCACTTGTAAATATGCTGTTATTCGCCGTGATGACATGACAGTAATTGCTGAAATGGATTTTTTTCCTGACTGCAACAGGTCATTGATGTATCGGGATGGCCGCTATGTCCGGTTTCTGCCGTTGTTGCAAAATGACATCATGGGGAGCGATAGCCTGATTAATGAGCTGACTATCAGGGCCGGTTATCATGAATAATCATCCTTTGTTATACTCGTCTGTGGGCTGAACTCCCAATCTACTGCGCCACCGGAGAGAACGATGGCGCATTTACAACTGGTCAAGCAAACCTCATCAGGGCTTCTGCTCCCGGCGACGCCGGAGAGTGGGGATTTCCTGCGCTCAGTAAAAATCGGTGAGTGGATACACGCCGATTTTAAGCGTGTCCGCAACTACGCCTTTCATAAACGATTTTTTAAACTCCTTCAGCTTGGTTTCGACTACTGGACGCCAACGGGTGGCACGGTCACATCGCGGGAACAGAAACTTATCTCCGGGTTCGTTAATTTTCTTTGCGACTCCGCAGGCCAGGAATATACCCCGGCCCTTAACGAGGCGGCGGAACAGTACCTCCATAACGTAGCTACCCTGCGAACCGGGGACGTCGCCCTTCTTAAATCTTTTGATGCCTTCCGGGAATGGGTAACCGTTCAGGCCGGGTTTTATACCGGGCATTTTTATCCGGATGGCAGCCGCGGGCGCCGGGCGAAATCCATAGCGTTCGCCAGTATGGACGAAACCGAGTTTCAACAGGTCTGTAAAGCTGTGCTGAACGTCCTGTGGAACTGGATTCTGTTTCGTAAATTTTCCTCTCTGGAAGAAGTTGAAAATGTGGCCGCGCATCTGCTGGAGTTCGCATGAAAATGACATGGTTTCAGCATCCGGTGTGTACCACCGAAGAGGCGGATGAGCTGGCGGCGGGATACCGGCGCCGTGCCGCGCTGGTTGAGCGTTACGGTGAGGCGGCGGTGCTGGCACTCGAGAACAATAACACCCCGCACCGCTGGACGGTCGAGGAGCTGAAGGAAATCAGGCTCGCGGCTCTGGCGGATCTGCGTGCGCTAAAAAAGCTGGAGGCCGCATGAAACCAGAACTGATCGAGATACTCCGCATGCGCTGGTTGCGTCTCCGAATTTATCGATACCGGGGATCTTTTCCTGTGGCATACCGCATTCTTCGTAATTACGTCCGCATTGAAGCAAAACGGGAGCATCGAAATGAATCTTGAGTCCTTACCGAAATATTTTTCACCTAAATCCATGATGCCCGGCGCAGTACCATGCGGAATAACGTCTGATACGCTGACTATTACTGACGTAATGGCATCCCTCGGGCTACTTACTGCAAAAGCCGCAGTGGGTATTGAATTGTATCTTGCAAAAGCTGGGGTTTTATCTTCTGAAAATATCATCGCCTATATCAGGCTATTAGCAGAGCAGCGTGCAGAACGGCATGGGGCATTACGGAAAATGGAAGAGGGTAAGCGTTCAAAATTTCTCGACACTATGGCGCGTTATGTATTTCGCGATTATTCCCTCAGCGCGGCCAGCCTGGTGACGTGCAGTAGCTGTCATGGTGCTAAATTAATTGATGCTGAGGTTTTCACGAACAAGGTTACCTATCCGGATGGTAAGCCACCAAAATGGGTAAAAGATACGAAAGGTATTTCTCCGTCCGACTGGGAGGTGTGGAAATCAGTTCGTGAGCAGGTGCGCGTAGTGTGTAAGGCGTGTGATGGCAAAGGCCATGTGAAAAATGAATGTCGTTGCCGGGGACGCGGAGAAATTCTCGATAAGAAAAAATCTGAGTTGCAGGGCGTGCCGGTTTATAAAAAATGCCCAAGATGCAAGGGAAGAGGCTACCCACGTCTCAAAGATACCGAGATTTTTAAAGCACTAGGAGTAACGGAAATGGTATGGCGGTACAACTATAAACTGTTTTTCGATCGGCTGGTGGAGCATTGCCATATTGAGGAATCGTATGCAGAAAAGGTTCTGGGAAACGTGACTCGATGACCAAAATAATTTAGCTATTGCAAACTTAACGAAAAATGGCTAACCTGATTCCAACGATGGGTTATTATGCCTGTGACGTTACAAGAATTAAGAACCTCGCCTCGGCGGGGTTTTCTTTTATGGATTCCCGACGCCAATAAGACAAAGTGCGGGGAGTGATGCGGAGTCTACATGTTCCAGCCGACCGCAAAGCTCACACAGGCAGGACCACAATCTGATACCGCGATAGCTTTTGCTGATCGCGCCGGAGCGGTAACCGGCAACAATTTAAGCCTCGGTGATTGCCGGGGCTTTTCTGTTTGTGCCGTCCGGAATAATCCCTCTGAGTTTTGTCGTTGATCCACCGGGCGGCCTTCCTACTTCACACTGCGCCATCCGAGCTATCGGAGGTGAGGCTTATGAAAATGCACAACGATCCCCATTCAATGGACTCACAATCTATTTTTGCTGGCTCACAATTACTGCCAATGGAAAAAACTTCTCATTTGGCTCTGAGCGTCGGATTTCGCTCTCACTTAGCGTGAGTCCACGTCCGATTTCAGTTGCAGTTATTGTGAGCCAAAATTTGCGCTGATTGCGAGTCTGACTTTTTTCGATTGTGAGTCGTTACAGATAGCCGCCGGGCCAGACACCACAACGGTACCAGGTGGCGTTATGTGCTAGAAACCGAAATTCTTGAACATCTCATTACTACTCATATCGTTGGCTGGCGCACGGTTCATCGACTCCATCTGCTTGATCAACCCTATGCTAGCACCAACAGGCCCCCCGACGCTGAAACCGACGCTGCTGGAGCGGGTTTTGCTGGTGCTACTGCTGTGGGTTTGACTACGGGTGTTACAGTTGCTTTGGTGTGTCCGTGTGAGACCATTTTCGCTGAGCTGGCTATCTTCACTTTGGGTGCAGTTTCCCTGTGACTGGCTGTGACTGTCTCCTGTGGTGTGGTTGCGGCTATCCGTGTGCCACTCGCTATAGCCTCCCGCCGGCGCAATGATTCCGACCGATGTACCGTGGGTGGCATAGGGAGGCATGACCATGCCACTACAGCCACCGAGCAGTAACGCGGTGCCGACGATAAAAATGAACTTACCCAGAGCGGTGTTTTTCATTAGTTCCTACCTATTTCTTCTCGTTGGTTATTTCTATGCCCTGCCTTGGCAGGGCTCGCTATTATTCATTCTTCAACTGTGAGATCAAGTTATTTTAATTAAATCGGTATTATTCTTAATTGTGTTCTTTATGAATAAATATCCTCCGGCTATGCCGGAGGATATTTATTATTTCCCCTCATAACTGAGAGGCCCCACACAACCAGAGGGGGATGAATGTCCGAATCGATTTCTGGTACTGGGTTAGCAGGTGGCATCCTGACAGGAGCCAGTGTTTATGGACTGCTGACCTGTATTAGCTCAGACCTGAACTGGTTACTGTGTTGTAGCATCGTGGGATTTTGCATTTTTTGATGAGTGTCAATTACTAAATTCGTAGGCGATTCTTGGTGGTGATGTGTGACCCATCTCTTTTAAAATGATATTGGTATACTCGACTACCGGGCCTCTTGGATTACTGTCTTCTTTGTCCTGAAGGTGAGTCAACGCGTGTACAACTTCATGAATAAATGAGCGTGTTGTATCAAATGGTTGTGGGCCATCATTACTTTCATAACACTCTGGTATTGAATCATCGTCTGTATCATCCAGGTTGAGGGCAATCACTTTTCTGCCTTCTGAACTCTCCAGGTCTTCATCAGTTACGGTAGTACCAAAGTTTTCTCCGGCTCCCAGCAACCAGCGTTGTTCTACATCATGCAATTCCTGGTCGTAGGCATAATTCATCAGTCTGCGGAATGTCCCGCTTTGAGTGTATGCATCTTCAAGTATGCGTGATAGCACCTCACGGCATTCATCATAGGTATCATCATCAATTTCGATATCAGGGTCCATTCCTCCTGGTCCAGAGATAAGGTATTCAGCAAGACACATTGGTTCCAGCCTGGCTTTATCATCGGTAGCAAGACCATCATGTTGGAGGCGTAATTGCGAAGGATTATCTTGGTGTTCTGGAAGGTCTGGAAATACCTTGCTGTCATGAGGATGGGATAATCCATATGTTGACATCATATTATTGATAAATATTGGTTTAATTCCTGCTGGCATGATGAGTTACACATCCTTTTTATTACATGGAATTAACATTCTATAAATAGCATGTTTTTGTCAAACAGAATTCACTCAGCACGCAATCAATTAAGCTAAAAGCTAAATTTGCAGTATTTGTGCCTCACCTCCATTAAAATTGTACTCTGCGTGATTTTACTTTCAGATTCTGCAACCACAGGCAATCCTGTTTTACAAGATATTAAACCCTGCAACCCAACCATTTCACTCACTCTAGTTACCATCCGAAATCATCGGAGGTGAGGCTTATGAAAATGAATGACAAGACTCCTGAATTCTGGGCTGCGGTTTTGACCGGACTCAAAAATGCGTGGCCCCAGATACTTGGGGCGTTAATGGCCGGACTCATTGCCTACGGCCGACTGATATACGACGGCGCCACCCGTAAAAATAAATGGCTTGAGGGCGTCCTGTGTGGCGCTCTTTCCTTATGTGTCACCAGTGCGCTTGATGTGGTAGGCCTGCCGGTTTCCATTTCGCCTTTCGTTGGCGGAATTATTGGCTTTGTCGGTGTGGACAAGCTGCGCGAAATCGCAATTAGCGCACTCAAAAAACGTGCAGGGGTTAATGATGAGAATCAGTGAAAAAGGCATTACCCTAATCAAAGAGTTTGAAGGTTGTAGCCTGACAGCTTATCCGGACTCGGGAACGGGGGGAGATCCCTGGACGATTGGTTATGGCTGGACCCACTCTGTTGACGGTAAGCCAGTTAAGCCCGGAATGATGATTGACGAGGCTACTGCCGAGCGCTTGCTTAAAACTGGTTTAGTCGGTTATGAAAATGATGTGTCCAAACTGGTTAAGGTCAAGTTGACACAAGGCCAGTTTGATGCGCTGGTGTCGTTCGCGTACAACCTCGGCGCCCGGACATTATCCTCATCAACTCTGCTGCGGAAGCTAAACGCTGGTGATTACGCCGGCGCCGCTGATGAGTTCCTGCGCTGGAATAAGGCTGGTGGCAAAGTACTGAACGGGCTTACCCGTCGGCGTGAGGCGGAGCGTGCTCTGTTCCTGTCATGATGTTCAACTGGAAAACGATGTTTGTTGGCCTGTTGCTCGTCTCGCTAATTGTTGCCGGTCGGCTGGCAAATCACTACCGCAATAACGCTATCACTTACAAGTACCAGCGTGATACTGCTACTCACAACCTGAAGCTGGCGAACGAGACAATTACCGATATGACGAAGCGCCAGCGTGACGTTGCCGCCCTCGATGCAAAATACACAAAGGAACTAGCTGATGCACAAAACAGGAATACTGATTTGCAGCGCCGCCTTGCTGCTGGTAGCCGGGTGCGTGTCGAAGGACGCTGTACAGTGCCAACCACAACCACAACCAAAACCGCCAGTACCCGCC
The DNA here is from genome assembly GCF_056991255.1 of Salmonella sp. A1325. NCBI lineage: Bacteria > Pseudomonadati > Pseudomonadota > Gammaproteobacteria > Enterobacterales > Enterobacteriaceae > Salmonella > Salmonella sp. A1325. The sequence goes on from NZ_JAMLWO010000007.1 coordinate 228,323, forward strand.
GCGTGGGCAATGCTGCCACCGTCGAACTCTCTCCAGTTGCTGGACAAAACGTTCTCGATATCCGCGCCGGAATCATCAGCGATCAGGAAAAACTGAAGTATTTGCAGGAGTACATCCGGACGCAGTGCAAATAAAAAATTCCCGCAGGAGGGAAAAGGAGCTTACCTGCGGGGGAGTTTCAGAAATGCATAAACATGACAATGTCTCTGGGTCTGCGTACTACCACATCGCGTTTTTATCGTACTGATATAAGCCAGTTTTCGTACACCTCAAAAACGTAACCAGACGCTAAAAACTGGTACACCTCATGAAATAACCCAGTGGCTGAAAAGTTTGGTGTTGGAACGAATCCCCTGACCAGGCTGGCATTTATTTTATCTGAATATTGACGCTGTATTTTTTCGCTTTGTTTTTACGGGCTTCATTACGTGTCTGAAGTACTCTCAGTTCGTATTTTCCGGACGCCGGTAGCGTGTACTGGCCATTGCCATCCAGTTCAGATGAATATCTGGACAGGTCAACGGAATCGCTAATTCCTGGCCCGAACAGGTAGGTATCTGCGCCTTCATTCGAAATACTTACATGTACTTTCTGCCCCTTTCTGGCCTGGAAGTTATATGTATCGTAATCGTATCCCTTTATTACGCCGGAATAGCGGGCGCTATTTTGTCCTTTATCGAATTCGACATTCACGTTTTTACCAGTTGCAAAGCCAGCTGAGGTTAGCAGTGCAAAAAGAAAAACAGTTTTAGCGATACTCTTGAATTTCATATGTAAGACCCTCAGTCAGCGTTAAAATGATTAATTGTTATATTGTAACAATAACTGTTCGGTTTTTTCCAGGGTCCTTTCCGGGAATTCTGCCTGTTACGGGGCGGCAGCGTCGCAGGATTTCACTCCTTATGAAAATTTTCAGGGAAAAGCCAGATCCGTTCTTCTTATCGTTTATTTCCTGTTTTTAAAGGTTTTTTTAGAAAAAAGAAAGGATCTGCTGGATAACGTTTTTAGTTAAAAACGAAGGTCGCAGATCCTTTCCTGTTTCCGGGAGACTTTTCCATGAACGTGAATAAAAAAAAACTGGCTGAAATTTTTGGTTGTGACGTCAGAACTGTCACAGCCTGGCAAAGCCAGGGGCTGCCACTTGTTTCCGGAGGAGGAAAAGGTAACGAAGCAGTGTTCGACACCGCGGCAGCGATTTCATGGTACGCGGAGCGTGATGCGTCTATTGAAAATGAAAAGCTGCGTAAAGAGGTTGATGATTTACGTGCCGCTGCGGAATCAGATCTTAATCCCGGCACCATCGACTATGAGCGCTACCGCCTGACAAAAGCCCAGGCGGATGCGCAGGAACTTAAAAATGCTGAGCGCGAAGGGCTGGTTCTTGAGACCGAATTGTTCACCTACATCCTGCAACGGGTGGCTCAGGAAATAGCAGGGATACTGTCAAGGGTACCGCTGGTATTACAGCGCAAATATCCTGATCTGTGCCAGTCGCACATCGATGTGGTCAGAACGGAAATCGCCAGGGCGTCAGGCAGGGCCGCCACGATAGCGGATGTGGAGAAGTGGACCGATGATTTCCGGAGAGCGCAGGGCGAATAATGCCAACAGAGCCATAACTAACGGGCTGATAGCGCTTCATATTCCCGTACCGCTTACCACCGTGCAGTGGGCTGATGAGTATTACTATCTGCCAAAAGAGTCCTCCTACACCCCCGGCAAATGGGAAACGCTGCCGTTTCAGGTAGCGATAATGAACGCGATGGGGTATGAACTGATCCGCGTTGTAAACCTCATTAAGTCTGCCCGCGTGGGCTATACCAAAATGTTGCTGGGGGTGGAAGGCTATTTCATAGAGCACAAGTCGCGCAACAGCCTGCTGTTCCAGCCGACCGACTCATCCGCTGAGGATTTTATGAAATCCCACTTGGAGCCGACTATCAGGGATGTTCCTGTATTGCTGGAGCTGGCCCCCTGGTTCGGGCGTAAACATCGTGATAACACGCTTACCCTGAAACGCTTTTCTTCCGGTGTCGGGTTTTGGTGCCTCGGCGGTGCAGCAGCCAAAAACTACCGTGAAAAATCGGTGGATGTGGTTTGCTATGACGAATTGTCATCTTTTGAGCCGGATGTCGAGAAAGAAGGTTCGCCGACGCTGCTGGGGGATAAACGTATTGAAGGTTCTGTCTGGCCTAAATCCATTCGGGGCTCCACACCAAAAGTCAAAGGGTCATGCCAGATTGAAAAGGCGGCAAATGAATCGGCGCATTTTATGCGTTTTCATGTACCGTGTCCGCACTGTGGCGAAGAACAGTACCTTAAATTCGGTGATGGCAGTACGCCGTTCGGTCTGAAATGGGAGAAAAGCAAGCCGGAGACGGTGTATTACCTTTGTGAACATAATGGATGCGTGATCCGTCAATCGGAACTTGATCAGAAAGCAGGCCGCTGGATTTGCGATAACACAGGCATGTGGACACGCGATGGACTGGCTTATTTCAGCGCGTCCGGTGAGGAGGTTCCGCCGCCACGATCCATTACCTTTCATATCTGGACGGCTTACAGTCCCTTTACCACCTGGATACAGATTATTTATGACTGGCTGGATGCGCTGAAAGATCCAAATGGTGTGAAAACCTTTATAAACACCACTTTGGGCGAGCCTTATGAAGAGGCGGTGGCCGAAAAACTCAGCCATGAGCTTTTGCTGGAAAAAGTGATTCATTATGCGGCGCCGGTTCCGGAGCGGGTGGTGTATCTGACCGCTGGTATCGACTCCCAGCGTAACCGTTATGAAATGTATGTCTGGGGCTGGGCGCAGGGCGAAGAGGCTTTCCTTATTGATAAGCAAATTATCATGGGACGGCATGATGATGAAGATACCCTGCAGCGTGTGGATGCCGTCATTAATAAAAAATATCGTCATGCTGACGGGACGGATATTTCCATTTCCCGTATCTGCTGGGATATCGGCGGTATCGATGCAGAAATCGTCTATAAACGCTCAAAAAAACACGGCATTTTCCGCGTGCTGCCTGTCAAAGGGGCCTCCGTTTACGGAAAACCCGTTATTACCATGCCTAAAAAACGCAACCAGAGCGGGGTATTCCTGTGCGAAATCGGTACTGATACTGCCAAAGAAATGCTTTACGCCAGAATGGGGGCGGTTGCTGCGCCTGCCGACGAAGCCACGCCTTATGCGATCCGCTTTCCGGATAATCCGGATGTTTTTACGGAGGTGGAAGCGAAGCAACTGGTAGCCGAAGAGCTGGTGGAGAAACTGGTTAACGGAAAATTCCGGCTGTTATGGGATGCCAAAGGACGTCGTAACGAAGCGCTGGATTGTCTTGTCTATGCCAGTGCAGCGTTACGGGTGTCTGTGCAGCGCTGGCAACTGGATCTGGAGGCGCTGGCGACATCAAGGAAAAGCGAAGAGCAGGATACCCCGACACTTGAACAACTGGCCGCAATGCTGGCAGGAGGAGTTAATGGCAACAATCACTGAGCTACAGGAAGCCCGCGTCGCGCTGCATGACCTGATGACGGGAAAACGGGTGGCGACGGTTCAGAAAGACGGGCGACGGGTTGAATTTACCACGACATCGGTGGGGGAGCTGAAAAAATATGTCGCGGAACTTGAGGCGTCACTGTGCAATGGTCGCCGCCGGGCACCTGTGGGGGTGAGACTGTGAAGCGCACCCCGGTTCTGGTGGATGTTCACGGCACGCCGCTGCGGGAAAGTCTGGGATACACCGGCGGGGGGATCGGTTTCGGCGGACAGATGGCTGACTGGATGCCCCCGGCGGAAAGCGTGGATGCCGCGCTGCTGCCTTCGTTGCGCCTCGGCAATGCGCGGGCTGATGATCTGGTCCGTAATAATGGTATTGCAGCAAATGCGGTGGCGCTGCACAAGGATCATATTGTCGGACACCTGTTTCTTATCAGCTATCGTCCAAACTGGCGCTATCTTGGTATGCGTGAGAGCGCAGCGAAGAGTTTTGTGGATGAGGTTGAAGCTGCATGGACAGAATATTGCGATGGTATTTTTGGCGAAATGGATGCCGAGGGGAAGCGTACTTTTACAGAGTTCATCCGTGAAGGCGTGGGCGTTCACGCCTTTAATGGTGAAATTTTTCTCCAGCCTGTCTGGGACGCTGAAACCACGCAGGTTTTCCGTACCCGATTCAAGGCTGTCAGTCCGAAACGGGTGGACACACCGGGGTATGCCCGCGGAAACCGCCAGCTTCGCGCAGGAGTGGAAACGGACCGGAATGGAAAAGCCCTCGCCTATCATGTCTGTGATGATGACTGGCCGGTGGCTGGTGGGGAACGCTGGACCCGTATTCCTCGTTTTCTGCCGTCCGGACGACCCGCGATGTTACATATTTTCGAGCCGGTTGAGGACGGACAGACGCGCGGTGCCAATCAGTTTTACAGTGTGATGGAGCGGCTGAAGATGCTTGATACCCTGCAGGCAACGCAGCTTCAGTCCGCGATTGTCAAAGCCATGTACGCCGCCACGATCGAAAGCGAACTCGATTCCGAGAAAGCCTTTGAATACATCACGGCGGCAGATAACAAAGATACGCCCCTTGTTAACATGCTCGCAAATTATGCCCGCTATTACAGTACCAACAGTATCAAACTGGGAGGTGTAAAAATTCCCCACCTGTACCCGGGTGATGAGCTGAATCTGCAGACTGCGCAGGATTCCGATAATGGCTTTTCGGCGCTGGAGCAGGCGCTGCTCCGGTATATTGCCGCCGGGCTGGGGGTCTCTTATGAGCAGCTTTCGCGTGATTATTCTCAGGTCAGCTATTCCAGCGCCCGCGCATCTGCCAATGAGTCCTGGCGCTATTTCCTGGGGCGGCGCCGGTTCATTGCCGGACGGCTGGCGACACAAATGTTTTCCTGCTGGCTGGAGGAGGCGCTGATACGGGGAGTTATCCGGGCACCCCGGGCCAGGTTTTCCTTCTGGGAGGCCCGATCCAGCTGGAGCCGATCGGAGTGGATTGGTGCCGGACGTATGGCGATTGACGGACTCAAGGAGGTTCAGGAAGCCGTGATGCGTATTGAGGCCGGGCTGAGTACCTATGAAAAAGAACTCGCCATTATGGGCGAGGATTACCAGGAGATATTCCGCCAGCAGGTCAGGGAATCCGAAGAACGGCGGACAGCCGGACTTTCGCGTCCGGTATGGATCACCGATACCTATCAACAACAGATCGCGGCGAGCCGTCAGACGGAGGAGGAAAAGCGTGCAACGTAATCTCCCGCACATCATCAGCCAGGCAACCAGTGCTCCGTTGCTGCTTGAACCCGCCTATGCGCGGGTTTTCTTTTGCGCGCTGGGCAGGGAGTCAGGCATTAACAGCCTGCACATTCCCGGTAATAACGAAAGTCTGGATCAGTCGGATATGGCACTGGTCACAGGCGATTTTATGGCGACCGGAAAGCCGCAGGCACGTTTTTATCAGGTAGTGAACGGTATTGCGGTATTACCCGTGACCGGAACACTGGTTCATAAACTCGGCGGAATGCGTCCCTTTTCAGGGATGACCGGCTATGACGGTATCACTGCCCGGCTACAACAGGCGGTTTCAGATCCGGAGGTAAAAGGCATTCTGCTGGATATTGACAGCCCCGGCGGTCAGGCTGCCGGGGCGTTTGACTGTGCTGACATGATTTACCGGATGCGCGAACAGAAACCTGTCTGGGCACTGGCAAATGAAACAGCCTGTTCGGCGGCCATGTTGCTGGCGGCAGCCTGTTCGCACCGCCTTGTGACCCAGACGTCCAGAATGGGATCAATTGGTGTGGTGATGGCGCATACCAGTTACGCCGAAAAACTGAAACAGGAAGGGATCGATATCACCCTTATCTATTCTGGCGCACACAAGGCTGATCTGACGCCCAGCCAGAAATTACCGGAAAGCGTCCATGCCGACTACCAGCAGCGAATGGACGAGGCCAGAAAGATGTTTGCAGAAAAAGTGGCCCGGTACACGGGGTTGTCTGTCGATGCGGTAATGGCGACGGAGGCGGCAGTGTATGACGGGCAGGCCATTATCACTACCGGACTGGCAGATGGAATGGTGAATGCTGCTGACGCCATCGGCGTGATGGCAGAAGCTATCAACAGTAACAAGACAGGAGGCACTATGCCTGAATTAAGTGCAGCTGACGCTGTCACGCAGGAAAACCAGCGCGTAATGGGAATTCTGGTTTGCCCGGAGGCCAGGGGGCATGAGGCACTGGCACAGATGCTGGCCGGGCAGCCGGGAATGAGCGTTGCTCAGGCGAAGTCTATTCTGGCTGCCGCCGCGCCGGCGGATACGACCAGCACCGCTGACCGTATGCTTGCCCTGGAAGAAGCTGGTGGTCGGGAAACACTCGCACAGACACTGGCGGCCATGCCGGAGATGACGGTGGAACAGGCCAGAACCATTCTGGCAGCATCGCCGATCGCTGCGGCAACGTCACTTTATGATGCCGTGATGGCGCTTGATGAGGCGAAAGGCCGTGAAGAGTTGGCGGAAAAACTGGCTGTCATGCCTGGTATGACCACAGATCAGGCCCGTGACCTGCTGGCTGCCGCGCCGGACAAATCCGGTAATGCGGGGCTGAGCATGAACAACGCATTTGATGCTTTCATGCAGTCTCATTCCCCGGACCCCGTATCCGGCGGCAAAGGCCACAGTAATGATACCGAAACGACGTTGTTGATGAGTATTCCCGGTACTTCAGCCACCTGATAAGGAGACAGTATGTCATTTACCACCACTATTGAGAAACGTGCGGATAACCGCATTTTCGCCGGTAACGATCCGGCACATACCGCAACGGGAGTCAGCGGGATAACGGCGGCCACACCGATGCTGACGCCCCTGATGCTGGATGATACCACCGGGAAACTGGTGGCCTGGGACGGGCAGAAGGCCGGAACGGCGGTCGGGGTTCTGGCCCTTGAGCTGGACGGGTCGGAAAACCTGCTGACGTACTGGAAGAGCGGCACCTTTGCCACAGAATCACTGGCATGGCCGAAGAGTGTGGATGCCATTAAGCAGGCAAATGCATTCGCCGGAAGCGCCGTCAGTCACGCCGCTTTACCGTAATAAGAAGGCCGCGAAGCGGCCTTTATCGTATTTAACGTCCGGAGGACACCATTTATGGGATTGTTTACCACCCGCCAGTTGCTGGGTTATACCGAGCAGAAAGTTAAATTTAATCCACTCTTCCTGAGCCTGTTTTTTCGCCGTACTGTGACATTTCCTACCCAGGAAGTCATGCTGGACAAAATTACCGGAAAAACACCGATTGCCGCTTATGTATCTCCGGTGGTTGGAGGGAAGGTTCTGCGTAACCGCGGCGGGGAAACGCGCGTACTGCGTCCGGGGTATGTCAAACCGAAGCATGAAGTTAACTATGCGCAGGTTGTTGAGCGTCTGCCGGGTGAAGACCCGGCCAGGCTTAACGATCCGGCCTACCGTCGTCTGCGCATTCTGACCGATAACCTGAAGCAGGAAGAGAAGGCCATCGTCCAGGTGGAGGAGATGCAGGCCGTCAGTGCGGTGCTGAACGGGAAATACACCATGCAGGGCGAGCAGTTTGACACCGTGGAGGTGGATTTTGGTCGCTCCGCCGGGAATAACATTATTCAGGCCACAGGTAAAAAATGGTCAGAGCAGGACAGGGAAACCTTTGACCCGACTTATGATCTGGATATGTACTGCGACCAGGCATCCGGTCTGATCAATATTGCCGTGATGGACGGGAAAGTCTGGCGTCTGCTGAACGGTTTTAAGCTGTTCCGTGAAAAACTGGATACACGCCGCGGTTCAAATTCTCAGCTGGAAACGGCGGTGAAGGACCTTGGGGCTGTGGTGTCGTTCAAGGGGTATTACGGAGATTTGGCCATTGTGGTGGCTAAAACATCCTATGTTGCTGATAACGGGACCGAAAAGCGTTACCTGCCTGAAGGGACTCTGGTTCTGGGAAATACGGCGGCAGAAGGTATCCGCTGCTATGGTGCCATTCAGGATTCACAGGCGCTCGCGGAGGGTATTGTTGCCGCCACCCGTTATCCCAAACACTGGCTGACGGTGGGGGACCCGGCGAATGAATATACCATGACGCAGTCTGCGCCGCTGATGGTCCTGCCGGACCCGGATGAGTTTGTCATTGTCACTGTCGGTTAAGCATCCCAAAAGGCCTGATTCAGGCCTTTATTGTTACAAATTGCGGGAGGATCTTTTATGGCAACAAAAGAAGAGAATATACAGCGTCTGCGGGAGCTTGCGACGCGGCTTGGTCGTGATCCGGATGTGTCCGGGAGCGCCGCTGAACTCAGCCAGCGTGTCATGGAATGGGAAGAGGAAGCGGAGGCGGAGCATTTGCCTGCTGTGGAAAATGACAGTGATGAATCCATAGTGCCGCCCGGGATCGGGCAAAGATCCGAACGGGTACTTATCAGGGCGCTTCGTACACTACACATCTGCGCCATCGATCCGGACAGTAACCGGGAACTGGATATGGTTATGGCGGGAAACCCGGCGCGTATTTCGCAACACGATGTGGACGAGCTGATTGCTGCAGGACTTATTATTGAACTGTAAGGGTGGCGATATGTCGCAGTCCGAAAACCTGTTTGATACCGCGATTTCTCAGGCTGATGATGCCATCCTCCGGGTGATGGGAACGGTAGCAACAATAACCTCCGGCGTTCTGGCTGGGGCCACGCTTACGGGCGTATTTGACGATCCTGAAAGTGTGTCGTATGCCGCCGGAGGTGTCCGGATTGAGGGGGACAAGCCTACATTTTTTGTCAAAACATCCCTGACAGTCCATCTGAAGCGCCCGGACACACTAACCATTCTCGGTGACACCTTCTGGGTGGATCGCATCACTCCGGCTGGTGGAGACAGCAGTATTATTCTGCTGGGCAGGGGGGAGCCGCCGACGGATAACCGGCGCAGGACGGGAGGAATGTTTGACTGCTCCCCGCCCTGAAGGACGGGGATTCCCACTTCAACGAGCCGAACCTAAGCCGCTTTGAGCGATTCAGGATTTACAGGCTCTCCGTGGGCTAACACTGCCAGCCCGGCAGCTTTGATATTACGTGCCGCGTTAACGTCCCTGTCGTGGTCAGTTCCGCACTCAGGGCACTGCCATTTACGAACATCAAGAGGCATTTTTTTCATGGTGAAACCGCAACAGCTACAGCGTTTTGAGGACGGGAAAAACTGGTCAATGGCGACTACTGACCGCCCGGCCCATTCGCCTTTGTACTGGAGCTGGCGCACAAGTTCGCCCCAGCTCGCGTCTGCTATCGCTTTGGATAGCGACGGGTTGCGGAGCATGTTCTTCACTTTCAGGGATTCGACGCAAACAACTTGGTTATCGTTAATCAGTTTGCGGGATGCCTTGTGCAGGGCATCCAGTCGGCAATCAGCAATTTTCGCGTGGAGTCGGGCCACCTTTAAGCGGGCTTTGGCGCGGTTCTTTGAGCCTTTGGCCTTTTTGCTTAACCGGCGCTGGAGTAGTGCCAGGCGAGCCGCGTATTTAGCGGTATGGCGGGGATTGCCGGACCTGAATCCGGTATCGGTGACGAACAAATCTTTTAAACCAACATCAATGCCGACCATTGAAGAGGTGATCGGCAGTGATGCGGATTCAAATTCGCAAAGGCACGAAACAAAGTACCGCCCTGCGGCATCTTTGGAAATGGTGACGGTAGACGGCACGGACGGCAGCGGACGACTCCAGCGCACGTCTAAGGGGATTTTGTTCTTTGCCATGTACAGCTTGCCGTCGCGGTATTTAAACGCGCTCGCAGTGAACTCAGCCGCCTGCTTGTGCCGTTTGCTTTTGAAAGCCGGATATGCAGCCCGTCCGGCGAAGAAGTTAGCAAAGGCGGTTTGTTGGTGGCGCAAAGACTGCTGGAGGGGAACGCAGGAAACGTCGTTAAGCCAGGCAAATTCCGGCTCCTTTTTCAGCGCCGTAAGGCGAGCGTTGGCCTGTAGGTAACCGATCTTTTCCTTTCGCTCGTAGTACGCATCGGTACGCCAGCGGAGGATGGAGTTGTAGACGAAACGCACACAACCGAACGTCTGAGCTAAAAGCTCAGCCTGCTCAGTCGTGGGGTAAAACCGGTATTTATATGCGCGTTTCATAGCCTCACATATTAAAGAGGAAAATGTGATTATGCAAAAGACAGTTAGCCGGAAAACCGCCTCCTTTCCTCCCCGGCCAGAAGGCCGGGGTTTCCCGGAGGCATTCTGATGAAAGGGCTTGAAAATGCGATCCGGAATCTGAACAGCCTTGACCGACAGATGGTTCCCCGGGCCAGTATCTGGGCTGTGAATCGCGTGGCGCAGAAAGCTGTTTCAGTGGCAACCCGTAAGGTGGCGCGGGAGACTGTCGCCGGAGATAACCAGGTAAGAGGACTTCCGCTGAAGCTGGTTCGCCAGAGGGTGAGGTTATTTAAAGCCGGTACAGACGGTAAACGCTCTGCCCGGATACGGATTAACCGGGGAAACCTTCCCGCCATAAAGTTGGGCGCTGCACAGGTCAGGATGAGCAAACGGAGGGGCAAACTGCTGTATCGTGGAAGTGTGCTGAAAATCGGGCCATATCTGTTCCGGGATGCCTTTATTCAGCAACTGGCTAACGGACGCTGGCATGTTATGCGACGCGTTAACGGGAAAAACCGTTATCCAATTGATGTAGTGAAAATTCCTCTTTCCGGACCATTGACTCAGGCATTCGAAAGCGCCACACAAAGTTTGATTGACGAGGAAATACCGAAGCAATTGGGGTATGCCCTGAAACAACAACTGAGGCTTTATCTTTCACGATGAGCAAACACACATTAATCCGCCGGGCCGTTCTGGAAAAGCTGGAATCCGTGACTGGCGCACCTGTCACTCTTTTTGATGGACTTCCTGCTTTCGTAGAACAGGAAGATTTACCCGCAATAGCTGTCTGGCTGACAGACGCACAGTATACAGGCCTTATAACCGATGAGGATGACTGGCAGGCTACTCTCCATACGGCAGTTTTTCTGAGGGCTCAGGCTCCTGATACAGAGCTTGATATCTGGATGGAAGAAAAAATCTTTCCTGCGCTGGAAGAGGTTAGTGGTCTGGAGCGCCTTATCGATACCATGACCCCGCTGGGTTATGACTACCAGCGTGACAGCGAAATGGCAACGTGGGGGATGGCAGAAATTACTTACCGGATCACCTATACCAACTGAGGAGGATATGATGGGAACACCAAACCCACTGGTAAAAACGAAAGGCGCCGGAACCACATTCTGGCTGTATACCGGCAGCGGCGATGCGTTTAAAAATCCACTGGCTGATGATGACTGGCTGCGACTGGCAGGTATTAAGGATCTGCAGCCCGGAGAAATGAGTGCAGATGCGGAAGACGATGACTATCTTGATGATGAAAATGCCGACTGGAAAAGCACTACGCAGGGGCAGAAAAGCGTCGGTGACACCACGGCCACGCTGGCCTGGAAACCCGGTGAGACCGGACAGAAAAAACTGGTTGAGCTGTTTGACACCGGCGAAGTTCGCGCCTTCCGTATCAGGTATCCTAACGGGACGGTTGATGTGTTCCGCGGCTGGCTGAGTTCACTGGGTAAAACCGTGACGTCCAAAGAGGTGATGACACGCAGCGTAAAAATCACCGGCGTCGGGCGTCCTTCTCTTGCGGAGGAGGATACACCTGACGTAGTCAGCGTATCCGGCGTGACCGTTGCGCCGGCCAGTGCCACGGTGGCTGCCGGAGCCACCACCACGCTGACATTTACGGTAAAACCTGATAACGCGTCAGATAAAACGCTGCAGGTTGCGACCGCCGATCCGCTGATCGCCACCGTCACGCTGAAGGATAATGTGGCCACGGTTAAAGGCGTGAAGGCGGGCAGCGTGAATATTGTTGGCATCAGCAGTGACGGCAGTCTTGTCGCGGTGGCAGCAGTGACAGTGACGGCGTCATAACCCTCTCTTATCAGTCCGCCCCGGTTCCGGGGCTTCTATGGAAAATCATCATGTTTCTCAATACAGACACCTTTAACTACGGTGGGCATTCCATCGTGCTCAGTGAGCTTTCTGCCCTGCAACGTGTGGATTATCTGAAGTTTATTCAGCAGCGGACGGCAGACTATGACGCACAGCCTGAAACCCTGACGGAAGCAGAGCGTCAGACAGAATTTATGCAGATGGGGGTGGATATTAATGCATGGCTGGTATCCCGCTCCCTGTGTGAAAGCAAAAAAGAGGAGGAGGCCCGCGCCCTGTATGAGTCCGTCAGACTGGAATGGTCTTATGAGGCGCTGGGACGTGGCGCTGATATGGTTCTGTCCCTGAGTGGTATGCGTCTTCCGGCATCGCAGGAAGACGACAGCGGGAGTGAAAAGGACACGACCACGCCGGAAAAGTCCTGAACCGGGAGCTGGCGTTTGTGATGCGGCTCGCGCGTGAGTTCCGGCGACCAGACTGGCGGCAGATGCTGGCGGAAATGAGTGCGACAGAGCTGGGTGAGTGGGCGGAGCATTTCGGGAAGAACAGCTTCAGTGACATGTTGCTGGATGCGGAGTTTGCAACGCTGAAATCGCTGATTTCCGGACTGGTTACAGGCACGCATCACGATGCAGAAATGTTCAGCCTGATCACTGATCCTGAGTCGTTGCACGAAAAAACGGATGATGAACTGATGATCCTGGGCGAAGGTATTACCGGAGGTGTCCGCTATGGACCAGATAGCGAACCTGGTCATTGATTTAAGTATCGACAGCGCAGAGTTCCGAAACGAAGTTCCGCGCATTAAAAAATTGCTGAACGATGCGGCTGGTGACTCAGAACGTTCAGCGGCCCGGATGCAGCGTTTTCTGGATAAGCAGACGGAGGCGACGCGCCGGACGTCCGCCAGTCTGGAGCAAGTGACTGCCAGCAGTACCGCGTACAGTTCCGCTGTGGAGAAAAGCGCAGCGGCCAGTACGCGTCTGGCGGCGGATGTGGATCAGACGCGACAGCGGGTGGAGGCACTGGGAAGGAAACTGCGTGAGGAACAGGCGCAGTCAGCGGCTGTGGCGGCAGCACAGGACAGGACAAGTGCTGCTTTTTACCGCCAGATTGACAGTGTAAAACAGTTAAGCGGTGGTCTGCAGGAGCTGCAGCGTATCCAGGCGCAGGTACGACAGGCGAAAGGACGCGGAGATATCTCACAGGGCGATTATCTGGCGCTGGTGTCTGAAACCGCCAGGAAGACCCGTGAGCTTACCGATGCCGAAGCGCTGGCCACGCAGAAAAAAGCACAGTTTATACGCCGCCTGAAAGAGCAGACGACGGTACAGGGCCTCTCCCGTACCGAGCTGCTGCGGGTGAAGGCGGCTGAACTGGGTGTCAGTAGCGCCGCAGATATTTATATCCGTAAACTGGAGCGTACCGGAACTGCCACCCATACGCTAGGACTGAAAAGCGCTGCTGCCCGTCGTGAACTGGGCGTGCTGGCTGGTGAGCTGGCCCGTGGGAATTTCGGGGCACTGCGGGGAAGTGGTATTACGCTCGCTAACCGCGCCGGGTGGATCGAGCAACTGATGTCTCCGAAGGGCATGATGCTCGGCGGGCTGGCTGGCGGCGTGGCTGCTGCTGTTTACGGGCTGGGCAAGGCCTACTATGAAGGCGCTAAGGAAAGCGAGACGTTCAATAAACAGCTTATTCTGACCGGGAGTTATGCCGGAAAAACCACAGGCCAGCTTAATGCGATGGCGAAGTCGCTCGCCGGAAATGGCGTCACGCAGCACGACGCTGCAGGCGTGCTGGCACAGGTGGTCGGTAGCGGAGCGTTTACCGGGCAGGCAGTGGCAATGGTATCCCGTACCGCGACCAGAATGCAGGAAAACGTTGGACAATCAGTGGATGAAACCATCCGCCAGTTTAAACGCCTGCGGGATGATCCGGTGAATGCGGCGAAAGAACTGGACAGGACACTGCATTTTCTGACCTCCACCCAGCTTGAACAAATCAGGGTACTGGGCGAGCAGGGAAGAGTGGCTGATGCCGCGAAAATTGCCATGTCCGCGTATTCGGAAGAAATGAATAAGCGGATGGGAGACGTACACGACAATCTGGGCTGGATTGAAAGAGCATGGAATGCTGTCGGTGATGCGGCGAAGTGGGCATGGGATCGGATGCTGGATATCGGGCGGGAAGATACGCTCGATGAAAAGATCGCGACACTGCAGGAAAAAATCGCGCGCGGCAGAAAAACGCCCTGGACGGTGTCTTCCTCCCAGACTGAATACGATCAGCAGCAGCTGAACGAACTTAAGGAACAGAAACGCCAGAAGGACCTGCTGGATGCGAAGGCGCAGGCAGAGCGTAATTATCAGGAAACGCAGAAACGTCGGAACGAGCAGAATGCCGCGCTGAACCGGGATAATGAAACTGAATCCCTGCGGCACCAACGGGAGGTGGCGCGCATTACCGCCATGCAGTATGCCGATGCTGCTGTACGCAATGCCGCACTGGAGCGCGAAAATGAACGTCATAAAAAGGCGTTGTCACAACAGGCGAAAAAGCCAAAGACTTACCACAACGACGAGGCCAGGCGACTGCTTTTGCAGTACAGCCAGCAACAGGCGCAGACTGAAGGGCAGCTTGCCGCCGCGAAGCTTTCCACGACCGAAAAAATGACGGAAGCGCATAAGCAGCTTTTGTCATTTCAGCAGCGCATCGCTGATTTGTCCGGTAAAAAACTGACGGCGGATGAACAAAGCGTACTGGCACATAAGGATGAAATCGCGCTTGCGCTACAGAAGCTGGATATCTCACAACAGGATTTGCAACACCAGAATGCCCTTAATGAACTGAAGAAAAAGACGCTCACATTGACCAGCCAGCTCGCTGACGAAGAATCCCGCGTCAGGCAACAGCACGCAATGGCGCTGGCCACAATGGGTATGGGCGATCAGCAACGTGGCCGATACGAAGAGCGTCTGAAAATTCAGCAGCACTACCAGGAACAACTGGAGCAGCTTAAACGCGACAGCAAGGCAAAAGGGACATACGGTTCTGACGAATATCGTCAGGCGGAGCAGGCGCTGAAGGGCAGTCTCGATCGCCGGCTGGCTGAGTGGGCGGATTACAATGCGAAAGTTGACGCTGCGCAGGGAGACTGGACGCTGGGGGCGTCGCGGGCGCTGGATAACTTTCTGGCGCAGGGCGGCAATGTGGCAGGCATGACGGAGAACGTTTTCACAAACGCATTTAACGGCATGGCGGACAGTATCGCGAATTTTGCCGTGACCGGAAAGGGCAGTTTCCGGAGCCTGACGGTCTCCATCCTGGCTGACCTTGCAAAAATGGAGGCACGTATTGCGGCTTCTAAACTGTTGGGTTCAGTGCTGGCAATGTTCGGCTTTGGCACATCGGCAGGCGGCAGTACACCATCAGGGGCATACAGTTCTGCGGCGCTGTCGGTTATTCCGAATGCGGACGGCGGCGTGTACCGTTCGGCAGGACTCAGCCAGTACAGCGGCAGCATTGTTAATCGCCCGACATTTTTTGCTTTTGCCAAAGGTGCCGGGGTGATGGGCGAGGCAGGACCGGAGGCAATATTACCACTTCGTCGTGGTGCTGACGGTAAGCTGGGTGTCGTGGCAGCCGGTTCAGGAGGGATGGCGATGTTTGCGCCTGAGTACAACATTGAAATCCACAACGACGCCGGCAACGGACAGATTGGTCCGCAGGCATTACAGGCCGTATATAACATTGGAAAAAAAGCCGCCATTGATTTCTGGCAACAGCAGTCGCGTGACGGGGGTATTGCTGGAGGAGGGCGATAACAATGGAAACATTTAACTGGAAGATCCGCCCTGATATGACAGTGGAATCAGAACCAAAAGTCACCTCCATAAAACTGGGTGACGGGTATGAACAACGGCGTCCAGCCGGGCTGAACAACCATCTGGCGAAGTATAACGTAACGGTCCGGATTCGTAAGGGAGAACATCAGAATCTTGAGGCATTTTTATCCCGCCACGGTGGAGTGAAATCCTTTCTCTGGACACCGCCTTATACCTGGACACAAATTCGGGTGATTTGCCGCAAATGGTCGATTAGCGTTGGCTCTCTTTGGGTGACTGTGACCACGACTTTTGAACAGGTTGTTATCTGAGGAGGAGTGATGCAGGACATTTCGCAGGATACGCTGAACGAAGCCGCTAAACTGGCGCAGTCCGCCAGGATCACTTTGTGGGAAATCGATCTGACACAGTCTGGCGGTGATCGTTATTTTTTTTGTAACGAGGCGAATGAAAAGGGGGAGGCGGTTACCTGGCAGGGACAGAAATATGATGTTTATCCTGTAGAGGGTAGCGGATTTGAAATGAACGGCAAAGGCGCAGCTGCGCGCCCGTCACTGAAGGTATCCAATCTTTACGGTATGGTGACCGGAATGGTGGAGGATTTGCATAGCCTGGTTGGAGCGACGGTCATCCGCAGGATAGTGTATGCCCGGTTTCTCGATGCCGTTAATTTTCAAAGCGGCAACCAGGAGGCCGACCCGGAGCAGGAGTCTGTAAGCCGCTGGGTGATCGAGCAGTGCAGTGATCTGACGGCGGTAAGTGCGACATTTGTCCTGGCAACACCGACTGAAACAGACGGATGTGTCTTCCCCGGGAGGATTATGCTGGCCAATACCTGTACATGGATATACCGCTCTGACGAATGCGGCTATACGGGACCAGCTGTCGCGGATGAATTTGATAACCCTACCGCCGATCCGGCAAAAGATGCCTGCAGCCGCTGCGCCCGGGGATGCGCCCTGCGTAACAATACCGGAAACTTTGGCGGTTTCCTCTCCATTAATAAACTTTCACAGTAAATCTTCATGAAAGAACAGGATATTCTGGCGCACGCCCGACGGTGTGCGCCTGCGGAGTCGTGTGGCTTCGTGGTGAGAACACAGGCGGGAGAACGGTATCTCCCCTGTGTGAATATTTCTGCCGCGCCGGAGGATTATTTCCGTATGGCGCCGGAGGACTGGCTGAGGGCTGAAACGCAGGGGGATATTGTGGCGCTGGTTCACAGCCATCCTGGCGGCCAGCCGTATCTGAGCGATGTGGACCGCAGGCTGCAGGTTCAAAGCGACCTGCCGTGGTGGCTGGTATGCGCCGACCAGGTACATAAATTCCGCTGTGTGCCACACCTGACCGGACGACAGTTTAAACATGGGGTTTTTGACTGTTACACGCTGTTCCGTGATGCCTATCATCTGGCGGGGATTGATATGCCGGATTTTCACCGGGACGACGACTGGTGGCGGCATGGTGACAATCTCTATCTGGATAATCTGGAGACGACGGGATTTTACCGTGTCAGCGCAGCCAGTGCGCAGCCCGGCGACGTGCTGATTTGCTGCTTTGGCTCCTCCGTTCCGAACCACGCAGCGATTTACTGCGGCGACGGAGAGCTGCTGCACCATATTCCTGAACAACTGAGTAAACGTGAGAGGTATACCGACAAATGGCAACGACGCACGCACTCCATCTGGCGACACCGGGCATGGCGCGAATTTGCCTTTACGGGGATCTGCAACGATTTTGCCGCCGCGTCAGCCTGCAGGTAGCCAGTGGTGCTGAAGCTGTCCGGGCACTGGCGGTACAGTTGCCCGGTCTCCGGCAGAAACTGAACGACGGCTGGTATCAGGTACGCATAGCCGGAGACGATGTTACGGCTGATACCCTGACAACCAGCCTGCATGACCCGCTGCCGCCTGGCGCGGTGATTCATATTGTGCCGCGTCTGGCCGGGGCCAAATCTGGCGGGGTGTTTCAGGCGGTGCTTGGTGCGGCGCTGATTGCCGTTGCCTGGTGGAACCCGGCAGGCTGGCTGGGAGCGGCGGCGGTATCCGGCATGTATATGACCGGGGCGTCGATGATTCTGGGCGGTATGGCGCAGATGCTGGCACCAAAACCCAAAATGTCCGAAATGAGGCAGACCGATAACGGCAGGCAGAACACGTATTTCTCGTCGCTGGATAATATGGTTGCCAACGGTAACATGTTGCCGGTGCTGTACGGCGAGATGCAGGTGGGGTCACGCGTGATTTCCCAGGAAGTCAGTACCGCTGATGAAGGAGATGCTGGTCAGGTTGTGGTGATTGGCCGCTGACAACAGAACAGATTCAGACAGAACCGCCTCCGGGCGGTTTTGTCGTTTTACGGGGTAATAAATGGGAAAGGGCGGCGGAAAAGGGCATACGCCCCGCGAGGCACCGGATAACCTTAAATCCACGCAGCTGCTGAGCGTCATCGATGCCATCAGCGAGGGACCGATAGAAGGCCCGGTGAACGGTCTGCACAGTGTTCTGGTAAACCAGACGCCGGTGGTGGACCGCGACGGTAACACGAATATCCACGGCGTGAAGGTGGTATACCGCGTCGGTGAGCAGGAACAGACCCCGCTGGAGGGATTTGAATCGTCCGGCGCCGAGACGGTGCTTGGTGTACAGGTCAAATACGACAATCCGGTGACCAGAACCATCACGGCTGCAAATATTGACCGCCTGCGTTTTACGTTCGGCGTGCAGTCACTGGTGGAGGCCAACAGCAAGGGCGACCGCAATCCGACATCGGTCAGGCTGCAAATCCATCTTGAGCGCTATGGTCAGTGGGTGGTGGAAAAAGAGATTACGATTACCGGGAAAACAACCACACAGTATCTGGCCTCGGTGATAGTGGATAATCTCCCTCCCCGGCCATTTGGTATCCGGATGGTACGAGTGACGGCAGACAGTACCACTGACCAGTTACAGAACAACACGGTCTGGTCGTCGTATACCGAGATTATTGATGTCCGGCAGCGCTATCCCAACACCGCCGTAATTGGCCTGCAGGTGGAGTCTGAGCAGTTCGGCAGCCAGCAGGTGACGCGAAATTACCATTTTTTCGGGCGGATTATTCATGTGCCGTCGAATTACGATCCGGTAGCGCGAACCTACAGCGGCATCTGGGACGGCACGTTCAAGCCTGCATACAGCAATAATCCGGCGTGGTGTCTCTGGGATGTGCTGACACATCCCCGTTATGGCATGGGACAGCGAATCGGCGCGGCGGACGTGGACAGGTGGGCGCTGTATGCAATAGGCCAGTACTGCGACCAGATGGTCCCTGACGGATTCGGCGGGACAGAGCCGCGTATGACCTTTAATGCGTATCTGGCACAGCAGCGTAAGGCGTGGGATGTGCTGACCGACTTCTGCTCCGCCATGCGTTGTATGCCGGTGTGGAACGGGCAGATGATGACCTTCGTGCAGGACAGGCCCTCGGATACAGTCTGGACCTATACCCGCAGCAATGTGGTAATGCCGGATGAGGGCACACCGTTCCGTTACAGCTTCAGTGCGCGGAAGGACCGCCATAATGCGGTAGAGGTGAACTGGATCGACCCTGATAATGGCTGGCAGACATCCACGGAACTGGTGGAAGACACGGTCGCCATCAGTCACTACGGACGCAATCTGGTAAAAATGGATGCGTTTGGCTGTACCAGTCGCGGGCAGGCGCACCGCGCCGGGCTGTGGCTGATAAAAACGGAGCTGCTGGAAACCCAGACGGTTGATTTTAGTGTGGGTGCGGAGGGGCTGCGCCACGTTCCCGGTGATGTGATTGAGGTTTGCGACGAGGATTATGCCGGCATCAGCCTGGGCGGGCGGATTCTGTCCGTTGACCGCGCCCGCCGCATTCTGACCCTTGACAGGGAGATTACCCTGCCGTCGTCCGGCACCACGCTGATAAGCCTGATGGATGGCGAAGGCTTGCCGGTCAGCGTGGACGTGCAGTCTGTTACCGACGGTGTGCAGGTTCAGGTCAGCCGGATACCGGACGGCGTGGCGGAATACAGCGTCTGGGGGCTGAAACTGCCGTCGCTGCGCCAGCGTCTCTTCCGGTGTGTGGCTGTCCGGGAAAACGACGACGGAACGTATGCCATCACCGCCGTACAGCATGTGCCGGAAAAAGAGTCCATCGTGGACAACGGGGCATCATTCGATCCGCAACCCGGAACGATTCACGGCACCGTTCCCCCGGCGATACAGCATCTGACCACAGAAATTCTGGCGGAGGAGGGACAGTATCAGGTACTGGCGCGCTGGGACACACCGCGAGTCGTTAAGGGCGCCTCGTTTTCTTTGCGCCTGAACGTGGCGGCGGAAGATGGCAGTGACCGGCTGGTAAGCAGCGCAGGAACGCCGGATACGCAGTACCGGTTCCGGGGGCTGACGCCGGGGCGCTACACCCTGTCCGTCAGGGCGGTGAACAGCCAGGGACAACAGGGAGACCCGGCCAGCACACAGTTCAGCATCTCCGCGCCGGCGGCACCATCATTTATCGAACTCACCCCTGGCTATTTCCAGATTACAGCCACACCGCGTCAGGCGGTATACGACCCGACGGTGCAGTATGAGTTCTGGTTTTCAGACGCGCAGATTACGGATATCCATCAGGTGGAAAACGCCGCACGATATCTGGGAAAGGCGCTGTACTGGATAGCGGCCAGTGTGAATATCAGGCCCGGCAGGGATTACTATTTTTATATCCGGGCGGTAAATCAGGTCGGTAAATCCGCATTCGTGGAGGCGACCGGGCAGGCCAGCAACGATGCCGCAGGCTATCTGGATTTTTTCAAAGGGCAGATAACTGAAAGTCACCTGGGTAAGGAACTGCTGGAGAAGGTGGAACTGACGGAGGATAACGCCAGCAAACTGCAGCAGTTTTCGAAGGAGTGGCAGGATGCTAACGATAAATGGAACGCCATGTGGGGCATCAAAATAGAGCAGACCAAAGACGGCAAATATTATGTGGCCGGACTTGGACTGAGCATGGAAGACATGCCTGACGGGAAGATAAGCCAGTTCCTGGTGGCGGCGGATCGCATTGCTTATATTAACCCGGCAAACGGAAACGAGACGCCCGGATTCGTCATGCAGGGCGACCAGATAATCATGAATGAGGCGTTCCTGAAATATCTGAGCGCGCCGACCATTACCAGTGGCGGGAATCCTCCGGCATTTTCCCTGACGCCGGATGGAAAGCTGACTGCGAAAAATGCGGATATCAGCGGGCATATCAACGCTGTATCTGGCTCGTTTACGGGAGAAATCAATGCCACCTCCGGTAAGTTTTCTGGCGTGATAGAAGCGAGAGAGTTTGTCGGTGATATCTGCGGCTCAAAAGTCATGCAGGGCGTGAGCATCAGGGCGACGAACGACGAACGCAGCACCTCAACACGGTATACCGACAGCGCCACCTATCAGATAGGGAAAACCATCACGGTGATGGCTAACTGTGAGCGTAACGGTGGCTCCGGTGCCATCACCGTCACGATAAATATTAACGGACAGGTGAAAACGGCGGAGGTTATGCCGTATACCGCAGGGATTCCGGCCATGTATCAGACCGTTGTCTTTTCGGTCTACACCACTTCACCTGTCGTGGATATCAGCGTCTCTCTGAGGGTCCGTGGGCAGTACACCACTGAAGCTTCTGTCTGGCCGCTGGTGATGGTTTCCCGTTCTGGGAGCAACTTCACAAACTGACCGGATTTCCGGTCCCTTTCGTTTAACAAGGAACAGATATGACTATGTCGCGCGTAATTTCTCTGGCGGCAGGGCTTTCCCTGTCCGTTTTATTTTCCACTGCTGCCGTTGCCGATAACGGAAGAGGAAGCGGCAACAGCAATATTGAAAACCAGACCCGGATTTATACCGGCACCGACCGTGGGCAGAAACAGCACCGTGAGGCAAAGGGAAAAACAATCACGCGGAGCGTCCAGTGTTCTCTGCCGGCATATTTACGTGACCCGGATAATCAGTGCTGAGATGTGAATAAATCTGAAGCCTGCCTGCGGGCGGGTTTTTTTATGGAGGTAATATGCCAGTACTTATTTCCGGCGTACTGAAAGATGGTACGGGAACGCCGATACAGAACTGCACCATTCAGCTGAAAGCCAGCCGGACCAGTACGACGGTGGTCGTGAATACGGTGGCATCGGAAAATCCGGATGACGCCGGGCGCTACAGCATGGATGTGGAGCAGGGGCAGTACACTGTCACGCTCCTGGTGGAAGGATATCCCCCGTCACATGCCGGAGTTATTACGGTCTACGATGATTCAAAGCCGGGCACCCTGAATGATTTTCTGGGGGCCATGACGGAAGACGACGTCCGCCCGGAGGCGCTGCGGCGTTTTGAGGCGATGGTGGAAGAAGTTGCCCGCCAGGCATCGGAGGCATCGCGGAATGCCACTGTCGCAGGGCAGGCATCTGAACAGGCGCAGACATCAGCAGGTCAGGCGGCGGAAAGCGCCACGGCAGCAGTGAATGCAGCCGGAGCGGCAGAAGCATCAGCCACACAGGCAGCCTCATCCGCAGCGTCTGCGGAGAGCAGCGCAGGTACGGCGACCACAAAAGCTGGGGAGGCATCAGCTAGCGCGGCGTCGGCTGACACAGCCAGAACGGCGGCAGCCGCATCGGCAGCCGCAGCGAAAACATCTGAAGCGAATGCAGATGTCTCCCGTACTGCCGCCGGCGATTCAGCTGCTGCCGCAGCCGCCAGCGCGACGGCGGCGCAGACATCAGCAGCGCGCGCCGGAGCATCCGAAACCGCCGCGAAGACGTCAGAAACGCAGGCGGCTTCCAGTGCCGGTGATGCAGGTGCGTCAGTCACTGCGGCGGCAGCGTCGGAAAAGGCGGCAGCCGCATCGGCAGCCGCAGCGAAAACATCTGAGACAAACGCAGCAACGTCAGCAAGTACAGCAGCGGCCAGCGCAACAGCCGCCTCGTCATCAGCATCGGAGGCATCCACCCACGCCGCCGCATCTGATACCAGCGCATCACTGGCGGCGCAAAGCAGTACTGCTGCCGGAGCAGCAGCCACCAGAGCAGAAGATGCCGCAAAACGGGCAGAAGACATTGCGGACGTGATTTCCCTGGAAGATGCCAGCCTGACGAAAAAAGGTATCGTTAAGTTAAGCAGCGCCACGGACAGTGACAGCGAAGCGCTGGCAGCCACGCCAAAGGCGGTCAAAGCTGTCATGATTGAGGCACAGACCAAAGCGCCGCTGGACAGTCCGGCACTGACCGGTACGCCAACGGCACCAACGCCGGAAACCACAGCTGCAGGTATTGAAATTGCCACAGCAGCGTTTGTTGCGGCGAAAGTGGCACAGTTGGTTGGTTCTGCGCCGGAAGCGCTGGACACCCTGCAGGAACTGGCTGACGCGTTGGGAAACGATCCGAACTTTGCCACCACAGTACTGAATAAACTGGCGGGCAAGCAGCCGCTGGACGAAACCCTGACGGCGTTGTCAGGAAAAAGCGTTGACGGTCTTATCGAATACGTTGGTTTAAGAGAAACCATAAGTCGTGCCACTGGCGCCATGCAAAAAGACCAGAACTTGAATGATGTGCCAGATAAAGCGCTGGCCCGTCAGTCCCTCCAACTTGGCAACAGCGCTACACTCAACGTCGGCACTACGCTAGGCACTGTAGCCGCTGGTGACGACATCCGTATTTCCTCCGCCAAAAGAGCTATAGACGACACCCAGACCGGTCTTGCTGAACAGCCTGTTATGTGGATAAGCTCCGCCGATGATTTGAGTAACCTGCCATCTGGCGCACGCCGGTTTGCCAGCAATAAAGCTCCGGCAACAATATTGCCGGTAAACGATTATGTTTTCCTGGAAGTGATTGCCAAGCGCGATTGTGCAAACGGTTGTGTCGTTCAGATAACAGACTCAGCCGGTAATACCTGGACTGGCATACGCTATGACGCAACCAATGGTTCCAGTTTTACCTGGCGCCCCCTGATGTCGTGTCCGCCCGGCGTTCCCCTTCCGTGGCCGTCTGACACCATCCCTGCCGGTTACGCCCTGATGCAGGGGCAAACATTTGATAAATCTGCTTACCCGTTATTGGCTGTAGCGTATCCGTCCGGCATTATCCCTGACATGCGAGGCTGGACAATAAAGGGTAAGCCCATCAGTGGACGTGCTGTACTGTCGCAAGAAATGGACGGCAACAAATCGCACTCGCACACCGCGCGGGCGCAGGATACTGACTTAGGGACAAAATCTACCTCATCCTTTGATTACGGCACGAAATCGACCAATACCACGGGCAATCATACTCACCAGTTCGGCGGTTATATCAATTCATACTGGGGAGATTCCAATCACACCTCATTTCAGCCTGGAGGTGGTGCATGGACACAGGCCGCTGGCGACCATGCGCATACAGTTTATATCGGAGGACACGAGCACACCATGTATATCGGTCCACACGGTCACGTCGTTATTGTGGACGCAGACGGTAATGCGGAAACCACGGTTAAAAATATTGCATTTAACTACATAGTGAGGCTGGCATAATGACTTTTAAAATGAGCGAACAGGCGCAGACAATTAAAATTTTCAATCTGCGTTCAGATACTAACGAATTTATTGGTGCAGGTGATGCGTATATTCCGCCGCACACAGGACTACCGGCAAACTGTACTGATATCGCCCCTCCTGATATTCCCGCCAGTCATATTGCTATATTTGACGCTGAAACCCAGACATGGAGTTTGCATGAGGATCACCGCGGCGAGATGGTTTACGACACAACAACCGGCAATCAGGTTTATATCTCCGCTCCTGGTCCGTTGCCCGAAAATGTCACATCAGTTTCACCAGGTGGTGAATACCAGAAATGGGATAGTAAGGCTAAGGTCTGGGTAAAAGACGAAGCGGCTGAAAAAGCAGCGCAGCTTCGTCAGGCGGAAGAAACCAAAAACAGGCTCCTGCAAATAGCATCTGAAAAAATCGCGCCGTTACAGGATGCTGTTGATCTTGATATCGCAACAGATGATGAGAAAGCGCAGCTCGACGAATGGAAAAAATACAGGATACTGGTTAACCGGGTGGATACCACAAATCCTGACTGGCCGGAAGTGCCTGTAAACCAGTAATATGACGTTGTGAAAAAACAGGCTGGCATTAATAAAATACACCAGCCTGAAGTAATATTCAGTTCAGGAGGAACTGATGAAGCATAATAACCAGATATACCATCAGTACTGATATGGTTGTTACAGCCTTCTGTAAAAAATTAACAACCACAAATCTGACACCACTCTGGTGGTTTTTCTATATCTGGTGGCCAGTTGTCACCCAGGGGGGACGAATAAATGGGGCGGGTATTGGCGGCAGTCCACTGGAGGCGGATTTTGTATTATCTGGTGGGGGTTTTGTATCACTGGCGGCCATCGCCGATGCCGAAAAGGCTGTAGCCGACAACACCAGAAGCAATGGGAAAAATATACGATGTCTCATAATATCACCCGTGAATATTCAGACTATCCTTACTGTTGACTTCCTTCATTTCCAGCATAGTTCACGCTTCATCGTCATTGAATAAACAATTAAGTTTGTTGAGCGAAAATTTACTTAAAGAAAAAATAATAAGCATCGATATTTTTCTTTTTTGCAGGTTTTCAACGCATGCCCGAATAAACGTGCGCAGATGGTGAAAAATCTGGTTGGCCATAAAAAGGTTTAAAGATAAATGCAAGTGCTTATCTGTTGCGATATCAATTAAATTAATCTTGTTTTTTTATTCATACCCTTGCCAAACAGATATGTAGCAAGAAAATATGATACTAAGTAAAGTTGGCATGTAGTCTAGAGTTAGGGGTAGTATATATTCTTAACTCCAATAGGACTGCTCTATATATAAATATATTAATTGCATATTTTATTTTTAAAGTCAACGATTTCTATGAATCACACGTTAAATATCACACTCCATTTTTAGGCTTATATTTATCCCAACCAACTAATGAAAAAACATCTTCGTGTGAAATAGCCTCACCATTAAGAAAAAATTTAACATTTTGTTTTACCAGATCATCATGTCGATTCCGATATACCCATCTTAGCTCATGTGCTGTAATAGAATTACCATGCTTTCCTGTTTTATTTGCGATATCACTTATAGCATCAACTAAATTGTCAATGACAAAAATAACTGACCGTTCCCTTAATCGTGTTTGGAATTCAAGACCGGCTTTACTTGTTTTTATCCAGCACTCCTCATTGGATAAGTCTGAATATTTATCTTCGGTAATATTGTATTTTTTATGTTGAGATAAAAATTCTCTAAAAAAAGTCCCTCTCTGAACATCATTCAATCTTTCTGCTA
Organism: Salmonella sp. A1325; assembly: GCF_056991255.1. NCBI lineage: Bacteria > Pseudomonadati > Pseudomonadota > Gammaproteobacteria > Enterobacterales > Enterobacteriaceae > Salmonella > Salmonella sp. A1325. The sequence continues at coordinate 254,578 of NZ_JAMLWO010000007.1, forward strand.
TCTTCTCATCTTTATTAAACACGGCTCTATTCTTCCTGTCCCAGACCGCATCTGTTAATGTATTTTGAATAATAATATCTTTTTTTGAAAAATAATATAACGAATTAACTAAAGTATTTACTCGATCTCTTGCCTTACATAAACCATAAACCACATCTCCAGGCTGAAAACTTAACGCATCTCCTGCAGGTTTGTTACTAAAGGTAATATCACTCCTGGTAAGAAATTCAGGATTAAGCTTAACATAACCATCGGTACTAATATCTATATGTGCAGGCAGATTGCAGGTTGGTATTTCCCATACAATAGGGGTCCTTGAGGATAAATTGATAGACTTTAAATTAACAGGAAGCTTAACTGGAAGTTTAATATTATCACAAAAGTTGATACTTAATTTTTTTAGCTTATCAGGCAAAATATCATCTATAACAGTACCGGGAACTGTTTGTATAAGTTCAATACTTAGTTCTTTTAACCCCTCAGGTAACATTTTCATTAATGGCAAGAAAGGGCAATTTTGTAAGTCTAATTTATCTAATTTATATGGTAACTCAGCACATAATATTTCAGGGAAATTTTGCAATGACAAAGAAGATAGATGCGGAGGAAGGGGAGGCAAAAATTTACCATAGCACGCAGTAAAACTCTTTAATCCATAAGGTAATGCGGGGAAAGTATAATTTTCTTCATATGCCTGCATATCTATAGATAGTGACTCTAAGCTATCTGGGAAATATGAAATTTTAATGGTCTGATTTCCAGATATAGTTAAACTTTTTAACCCATCAGGAAGATTTGGAATAGACTCCAGTGTATAGCATGAAGATAAATTCAACTCGGATAAATTATCAGGAAATACCGGAATAGAGGTAACATGATGAGCAGTAATTGATAAGCTCCCGGTATGATTTGCTTCTATTATTTTGTCGTAAATACTATTACGCTCCTCCTTCTCAATATCTGGGGATTCTATTCTCCATTTATTTAATAACTCAAGGTTTGATGTCGCCTCGTTACTTGTATATGCATATTGCAATATGGCTGGTTGGAATCCTATTTTCATGCGCTTTTTCAATCTATATGTCAATACCAAGCTATCATTATTACATTTATTTTCATTCAGGCAAGATTTAGAACCTAGCCTAATACCGATCGTTTAAGAAGCTGTTAGCCGATTCAGCAACATGGAGAATTTGAAGACAATCCGGTGGGATGGATTACCGCAGTCACGTTGTCTGCAAGAACGTGACTGCGGTAGGCCGGCTGCTGTTTAGTCAGGACTGACTGTAACCGTGTTTATAGGTTTATAGATCGTATAGACCTCTATTGTGATGTAACGTCGTATGTTGATCAGCAGATCGTATGCTGACGATTTCAAAAGTACATAATTAAGTACATTT
>NZ_JAMLWO010000008.1:0-224131 GCF_056991255.1 Salmonella sp. A1325
GGTCGTTAGCTCAGTTGGTAGAGCAGTTGACTTTTAATCAATTGGTCGCAGGTTCGAATCCTGCACGACCCACCAATGTAAAAAAGCGCCCTAAAGGCGCTTTTTTGCTATCTGCGATATGTTCGGGTCTTGCCTGATGCGCTGCGCTTATCAGGCCTACAGACGACACCGCACACGTAGGCCGGATAAGACGTTAGTCGCCATCCGGCACAGACATCATACCGTCAACGCCGCCACCAGTTTCTCCAGTGCTGGCGTTGCCTGCTGCTGGTCATACACAATATACAAATCCGCCGGAATACGTTCCTCTAACGGACGGAACACCACACCCGGCCAGCTCATTTGCGCATAGCCATCAGCCATCAACGTAATCCCGATCCCCATACTGATCATCGCCAACACCGTTTGCGGCTCAACCACTTCCCGAATAATCATTGGCGAGAAACCCGCCTGTTGGCATACACGTTGTAAAAATCCCCAATCAGAATGTACGGAAGGCAACGTAACAAAATATTCATTGCGCAACGCCGCCAACGGCACAGAATCTCTGGATGCCAGATCGTGATCTTCCGGAACTGCAACCATGAATGCAGATTCATGCAAACGTATGCTGGTAAAACCGACTGCTGGTTCGATAGCCATACGCCAGATCCCTGCATCAAGTTCCCGACGCTCTAACAACGCCATTTGCATACCGGGAGACTTTTCGCGAAAAAGTACTTCAACATTGGGATTTGCTTTCAAAAAGTGACGCATCGCAGGACGCATTCTTCCCCACAGCGCCGTACCAACCACACCCAGTTCAATGCGCCCCGCTTCACCGCGACCAATCTGCTCCACTCGCGCCAGCGCCTGATTTGCATTGGCTAACAAGCGACGTGACTCCTCCATTAAAACTTTCCCGGCATGGGTTAATGCAACGCTGCGGGAATGACGAATAAACAACAATGTACCCAGTTGCTGTTCAAGTTCTTTGATATGGATACTCAAGGGAGGTTGTGACATATTTAACCGGGCAGCAGCCCGGCCAAAATGCAATTCTTCTGCAACAGCGAGGAAATAACGTAATAGCTTTAGATCAATACGATGGGCTCGTTCCATCACTATCGCACTCCAGGAATAAGGGATAACGTCTGGAATTTACCATATTACCTAGTAAAAAATAGATTTAACGACAAGATACCCAATATACATAAATACAATAGATAACACCCCGGGTAAAACATTTGGTGCAGGAATAGGTATACGGCATAAAGTAAAAAATGCGCCAATACCAAATCCAATACCGGAGGAGAGAATAATTTCTTTCATGCTGTGTCCTTGTTCATAAAAATGGACTGGCGAACATCCTCTCGCCAGTCAAATAAAATTAATGTGCTAATGATTTGGTCGACAATTTTTCTGGATGGTGTTGATATTTAAAGAACAATGCAAAAATAACGGCCAATGTCAGAGCGTAGGCGGCAAAAACCAGCCAGATGGTTTGCCAATCTTTTACGCCATCAATAGAAAAATAATCCACGGCCATACCGCTTAAAAGAGACCCAATCCACGCCCCCACGCCGTTAACCATGGTCATAAACAGCCCCTGCGCGCTGGCGCGAATACTTGAGTCCACCTCCTGCTCTACAAATACTGACCCTGAGATGTTGAAGAAATCAAATGCGCAGCCATAAACAATCATCGACAGCAGCAGTAGCACAAAGCCAAACGGGGATGGATCGCCAAAGGCAAAAAAGCCGAAACGCAGCGTCCACGCCAGCATGCTCATCAGCATTACCGTTTTAATACCAAAGCGTTTAAGGAAGAACGGAATGGTGAGGATAAAGCCCACTTCCGCCATCTGCGAAACTGAAAGCAAGATAGAGGGATACTTCACCACAAAACTATCGGCAAACTCAGGATTACGGGCAAAATCATGCAGGAACGGATTACCGAAGACATTGGTAATTTGCAGCACCGCCCCCAACATCATCGCAAACAAAAAGAAGATTGCCATGCGTGGATTTTTAAACAGAACAAAAGCATCCAGTCCGAGCTTACTGGCAAGCGTGGTGTTCGCCTTCTTCTCGGCTACCGGAATTTTCGGTAACGTCAGTGCATACAGGGCCAGCAATAACGATGCGCCAGAAGCGATGTATAATTGCGCACTGCTCAGTTCCAGCCCCATCAGGCTCACCGTCCACATCGCAACAATAAAACCTATTGTGCCGAAAACGCGCACAGGCGGAAATGACGTTACCGGATCCTGACCTGCTTTCGCCAGACAGGAGTACGAAACGCTATTGGATAATGCAATCGTTGGCATATACGCCATCGCATTAACCAACATCACCCAGAACATCGTCTGGGGATCGGTAACGGTGGTGGCGTACAATAACGCCCCCGCGCAAACCAGATGGCAAAGCATATAGGCTCGCTCAGCGCGCAGCCATTTATCAGCAATGATCCCCATAATGCCCGGCATGATAATCGCTGCCAGCCCTTTTGAGCTGTAGACCATACCAACATTCGCGCCGGTAAAATCCAGTGTATTGATCATGTAAGAGCCCAGGGTAACCAGCCAGCTCCCCCAGATAAAATATTGCAAGAACGACATGACTTTTAAGCGGGACGTAATACCCATTTTTTATTCCTTGCCGTGAGATAAAGCCCCAATACGGGGCCGTAGTCATTGTGTTTAGGCCAGCTTACGTAAAAAGCCGCAAATCAGATTTATAAAGTTCTGCCGAGAAAGTTCAGCCGCAGCCAGCGTTTGCGCATGGGAGAGTTTTACATCGCCCAGCCCTTCCGCCAGATTGGTGATCGCTGAGACAGCAACAACTTTGAGACCACAATGACGTGCGCTAATCACCTCAGGGACAACGGACATTCCGACCACATCGCCGCCAATAATCTGCATCATGCGGATTTCTGCCGCCGTTTCGAAGTTCGGACCCGGATAAGAAACAAATACGCCTTCAGTGAGGGGGAATCCCTCCTCTGCCGCAACGGACTGAAGCATGGCGCGATAATCTGCGTCATAAGCATTAGCCAGCGAGAAGAAGCGATCGCCATAACGATCATCGTTTGGCCCCACCATCGGCGTACCGGGCATCGTATTAATGTGATCACTAAGCGCAACCAGGCTACCCGGCCCCACTTCCGGACGCAGAGATCCTGCCGCATTGGTGCAGAACAACACTTCACAGCCCAGTAATTTCAACGTGCGAATGGCATCGGTCATCACCGCCATTCCACGCCCTTCATAAAAATGCCCGCGGCCTTTCATACAGGCCACCGGAACCCCCGCCAGATGGCCGAGCACCAGTTCACCAGCATGGCCGTGTACGGTGCTGACGGGAAATCCCGGCAATTTCTCGTAAGAAATGGCTACCGCATCTTCGATTTGATCCGCCAGAGCACCCAACCCGGAGCCTAAAATAAACGCGACGCGCGGGGTAAATGCCGGTTTATGTGCATGAATAATATCAACACAATACTCAGGATTATGAGAAAAAAGAGCGTGAGGCATAAGTTTCCTTGTTCTATCGGATTTAATTTGACTCCTTTTTATAACGACCATCGCCCCTTGCTGACCAATACACTTTTCACGTGTCATCAATAGCCATTTAATATCGATAGATTTAGATCGCTTCTGTATTAATACAGAGGGAAAACAGTATTGGTTTTTGCTTGCACTTCATATTAACAATATGCCGCTTTCATATTTATAAATTGCCTCTTTTTAATTAACCCATTAATAATTATCGGCATAGGGAAATATGCTATGAAAAAAATTCTTACTCTGACGCTTTCTTCTTTACTCATTATTCCCGCACTCACCCATGCGGAATTTAAAGGCGGGTTCGCCGATATCGGCCTCCATTACCTCGACTGGACATCAGACACCACGGAAAAAACCAGTAAAAAATCCCATAAAGATGATTTTGGGTACCTGGAACTGGAAGGCGGAGCGAATTTTAGCTGGGGAGAAATGTACGGGTTCTTCGACTGGGAAAATTTTTACAATGGCCGCCACGCTAAACCAGGCAGCGAACAGCGTTACACCTTTAAAAATACCAACCGTATTTATCTGGGCGATACAGGATTAAACCTCTATCTCCATGCCTACGGGACGTACGGTTCACCTCATCGCGCTAATTTCCATGATGACATGTTTCTCTATGGTTTAGGCTATAACTTCACAGGTAACGGTTACTGGTTTAAACCCTTCTTTGCCAAACGTTATACCGATCAGACCTACTACACAGGCGATAATGGTTATGTGCTGGGTTGGGTTGCCGGCTATAGCTTCTCGTTGGGTAGTGAGAAATTCAGCGTAACGAACTGGAATGAGTACGAGTTTGACCGCGATGCGTCCTACGCTGCGGGCAATGGCGGGAAAGATGGCATTAATGGCGCAGTAGCGCTGTGGTGGAATGCGACTCCTCACCTGACCGCAGGAGTACAATATCGTTACGCTGATAATAAGTTAGGAGAATCCTTCCTGCAGGATGGCATTATTTATTCCATCAAATACCTGTTTTAACACACTGCCCTGTCAAAAATGGCAGGGCAAGACCGCACCTCACGCACGGACAGATAGATATTTATAGCTGATACAGCGGATCTTTCGCCCTCGCGGCGGTTAATTCGCTGGCCTGGGTACGCACCACGTCCCACAACGCCTGCGCCGCCGTGGAGAGCGATCGGTTTTTTCGCCGCGCCAGCATGAGCTGCCTTTCAACTACGGGCGTCAGCCGTTTAACCTGTAAGTGGCTGCCCTGCGGGAGCGGTAACGCCAGCGCGGGCAGCACGCTGATGCCGATTCCCGCTTCCACCATTGGAAAAAGCGTGGCCGGGTGACCAATCTCCTGAACAATATTGGCATCAATCGAAAAGTGGGCCAGCGCCGCATCAATCAGCGGTCGACTGCCGGAAGCATAATCCTGTAAGACCAGCGACGCCTGTTTAAGATCCTGCCAGCTTACCCATTCCTGATGCGCCAGCGGATGATCCTGGCGACACAACAGTAAAAAAGGCTCTGATAAGATGGCTTCACACTGTAAATCCACCGCTGCGCCAGGATCGATAACGATGCCAAAATCCACTTCTCCCTGGCGGATACTCTCCAGCACCCACTGCTGCGGACGATCGTGCAATACAAAATCAATAGCGGGATAAAGTGAATTACTTTGGGCAATGCATTGCGGAATAAGATGCGCAGAAATGGTTTGGCTCGCGGCAACGCGCACGGTGCCGGTTAATTGTGTCCCTACTCTGCCTGCATCGCGCAGTATGCTGTTCAGTTCATCAAGCACCCGCTCCAGACGCGTCGCCAGTTGTTGCCCCGCCTCGGTCAGCACCACCTCACGCGTAGTGCGATCCAGCAGTCTGACGCCGGTTTGCCGCTCCAGCTCTTTTACGCTATGACTGACCGCAGACTGGCTCAGTCCAATCCTGTCCCCTGCCCGACTGAAACTTTTGGCTTGGGCGACGGTAATAAAAATACGCAGCTGACGCAGTGAATAATTCATCGACTAGATTCATATATAGATGCAATAAATCAATTTTATTTCTCAAAGCGAAAAACGCAAAATAGCTGCACCGACTTTCAGGAGTTTTTATGAAACTTTTTCGTATCCTTGACCCTTTCACGCTGACACTTATCACCGTGGTACTACTGGCCTCTTTTTTCCCGGCGGAAGGCAGCTTTGTGCCTGTCGTTGAAGGCATTACGACAGCGGCCATCGCTCTGCTGTTTTTTATGCATGGCGCGAAGCTTTCGCGTGAAGCGATCATCGCTGGCGGCAGCCACTGGCGGTTGCATCTGTGGGTCATGTGCAGCACTTTTGTGCTCTTTCCTGTCCTCGGCGTACTGTTTGCCTGGTGGGCGCCTATCAATGTCGACCCTATGCTCTACAGCGGCTTTCTGTATCTGTGCATTTTGCCCGCCACCGTGCAGTCTGCGATTGCGTTTACTTCACTCGCGGGCGGTAACGTCGCGGCCGCGGTGTGCTCAGCATCTGCGTCCAGTCTGCTGGGCATTTTCCTGTCGCCGCTGCTGGTCGGTCTGGTAATGAATATTCATGGCGCGCAGGGCAGTCTGGAAGAGGTGGGCAAAATTATGCTGCAACTGCTGCTGCCTTTTGTGCTGGGACACCTGTCTCGCCCGTGGATCGGCAACTGGGTCGCGCGCAACAAAAAGTGGATCGCGAAAACGGATCAGACCTCTATTCTGCTGGTGGTCTACTCGGCGTTCAGCGAAGCGGTGGTCAACGGCATCTGGCACAAAGTCGGCTGGGGATCGCTGCTGTTTATCGTCGTGGTCAGTCTCATACTGTTGGCGATCGTCATCGCTATTAACGTCTTTGTCGCCCGTAAATGCGGCTTCAATAAAGCCGACGAAATCACTATTGTTTTCTGCGGTTCGAAAAAAAGCCTGGCCAACGGGATCCCGATGGCCAATATTCTGTTTCCGACGTCAGTGCTGGGTATGATGGTATTACCGCTGATGATCTTCCACCAGATCCAACTGATGGTCTGCGCAGGGCTGGCGCGGCGCTACAAACGCCAGACCGAGAAGTTACAGGCGCAGCAGGAAAGCCGCGCCGCGAAAGCTTAAAGCGGGCGTTTCAGGGGCTGCACCAGTTGCGTCAGCCCCTCGGTTTTAATCAGCAGCGTGATTTGCATCAATTCCCCCAGTTTACCCGCCGGAAATTGATCTTTACGGGCAAACCACAGCAAATACTCTTCCGGAAGGTCGATCAATCGACGTCCCTGATATTTGCCGAACGGCATCACGGTGTTGGCGATTTCAACCAACTGCTCTTTTTCCATCTCAGGCACCCAGTAAGCGGATCATTTCCGCTTCATCAATGACATTGATGCCCAGTTCCTGCGCTTTGGCCAGTTTCGAACCCGCCGCTTCACCGGCAATCACCAGATCGGTTTTCTTCGATACGCTGCCTGCTACTTTCGCGCCCAGCGCCACTAAACGCGCTTTAGCGTCATCGCGGGACATCTGGCTCAGGCTACCGGTTAGTACCACGGTTTTACCGGCAAACGGGCTATCGATCTCTTGCACATTAATGACTACCGGCGCGGGCCAGTGAACCCCTTCCGCCAGTAGCTGCCCAATCACGTCACGATTACTCTCTTCGGCAAAAAAGTTAAAGACGTGCGTAGCGACCACAATCCCCACGTCAGGTACTTTCTGCAACTCGTCAATCGTGGCGGCCTGCAGCGCCTCCAGCGTGCCGAAATAAGCTGCCAGCCCCGCCGCCGTCGCCTCACCCACTTCACGGATGCCCAGCGCATAGAGAAAACGCGCAAAGGTCGTCGCTTTGGCTTTTTCCAGCGCGTTAACAACATTTTGCGCGGACTTTGGCCCCATTCGGTCCAGGCCGGTCAGTTTACCCGCCGTCAGACGGAACAGATCCGCTGGCGTATGGACATACTCCCTTTCCACCAGTTGGTCGATGATCTTATCGCCCATCCCGTCTACATCCATCGCCCGGCGCGACACAAAATGTTTCAGCGACTCTTTACGCTGCGCGCCGCAAATCAGCCCGCCGGTACAACGGGTAACGGCTTCGCCTTCGACGCGCTCTACGTCCGATCCGCACACCGGACAGTGCGTTGGAAACACAATCGGACGCGTCTCTTCAGGGCGTTCGGACAGAACCACGTTGACCACCTGAGGGATCACATCGCCTGCCCGACGGATAACCACCTTATCGCCAATGCGCAAGCCAAGTCGCTCAATTTCATCGGCATTATGCAACGTGGCATTGCTGACCAGCACACCAGCCACCTGAACCGGTTCCAGACGCGCCACCGGCGTAATCGCCCCGGTGCGCCCGACCTGAAACTCAACATCGCGCACAAAAGTCATCTGCTCCTGAGCAGGAAATTTAAACGCCACCGCCCAGCGCGGCGCGCGGGCCACAAAGCCCAATTGTTCCTGCAAAGCCAGCGAGTTGACCTTAATCACCACGCCGTCGATATCAAAACCGAGCGTGGGGCGATCTTTTTCGACGTTGTGATAAAAATCCAGTACCGCCTGGGGAGAATCGCACAGCGTCACGCGATCGCTGACCGGTAACCCCCACGCTTTAAATTGCAGCAAACGTCCCAGATGCGTATCCGGCAACTCGCCGCCTTCCAGAATACCGACGCCGTAGCAGAAAAATGTTAGCGGTCGCTTCGCCGTAATACGCGGATCGAGCTGACGCAGCGAGCCCGCCGCCGCGTTACGCGGGTTAGCAAACACTTTGCCGCCAGTGCGGCGCGCGTCTTCATTGATCTTTTCAAACCCGGCCTGCGGTAAAAATACCTCTCCGCGAACTTCAAGACGCGCCGGAATATTATCGCCGTGCAGCTTTAACGGAATGGCGCGAATCGTGCGCACGTTTGAAGTGATATCTTCACCGGTGGTGCCGTCGCCACGCGTCGCAGCGCTCACCAGCACGCCGTTTTCATACAGAATGCTGACCGCCAGGCCATCCAGTTTTAGCTCGCAGCACCAGATGACATTTTCCGTGCTTTTTAGACGATCCTGCACTCGCTTGTTAAACGCCAGGAAGCTTTCTTCATCAAATACGTTATCGAGCGACAGCATCGGTACTTCATGGCGAATCTGGTTGAATGCCGTCAGCGGCGCCGCGCCAACGCGCTGCGTGGGCGAATCCGGCGTGATAAGGTCCGGACGTTGCGCCTCCAGCTCTCGCAGCTCCCGCATCAGGCGGTCATATTCGGCGTCGGGAATCTCTGGCGCATCCATCACATGATACAGATATTCATGATGGCGAAGCGTGGTTCGCAGTTCTGTCAGTTGTTGTTCTATTGGTTCCATATCACACCATCAATGATAAAAAACCCCCGACAGGCGGGGGTTACGTTAAAAATGTCACACCTGCGTTAACCTCAGGCGTTAGCGTCCATCACCTCGCGGATGCGGTCCTGATATTCGCGCAGTTTCTGCGGCGTCATCATCCGACGCTGGTCATCCAGCACGACGCCGCCGACCTCATCAGCGATATGCTGCGCGGATTGCAGCATCAGCTTGAAGTTCTGCAGCGCATCGCCGTAAGACGGTACCTGCATAAAGATAGTGACGCCAGGCGTAGTGAAGTCCGTCATTTCAGGATCGAACGTTCCCGGATTGACCATATTCGCGAGACTGAACAAGGCCGGGCCGCTGCCGTCCGGGCTCAAATGACGATGGAAAATATTCATATCGCCAAATTTAAAGCCTGACTGCTGAATACTGTTCAGTAACACTTCACCATTAAGCTCGCTGCCATGATGGGCCGCGACGTTCATAATGATGACCGCCTCTTTACGCTGCGGTTTTTCCACAACCGGCGCTTCTTCCACTACCGGTTCTGCCTCAACCACAGGTTCCGCAGGCTGGAAGGTTTGCGCTGATGGCGGCGGCGCGGGCTGCGCAACAGGCTGCGGCGCTTGCGACGGCGGTGCAGGCTGCTGTTGCGGCGGCTGTACCGGCGGCGCAGATGGCTGAACCTGCTGAGGCTGCGGCGCAGGTTGGACCGGTTGCTGAACCGGCTGTTGCATCGGCGCTTGCGGCTGCGGCGGCGCCGCTGGACGCGGTTGCGCAGACGCATAAGGCGGCTGGTACTGGTGTTGCGGCGACTGACGAGGGGCATCATGCTCCTGCGGCTGGCCGGGGGCATGATTCACGCGGTGAACACGAACTTCACCCACGCCTTCGTCTTCTTCGACATCGTCGTCATACGAGTCGTCGTCGCGTTTCGATTTCATGCGTTTCAGTGGACGATCGCGGAACATAGAAGATCGTTCTTTACGGCTGGTCCAGAAACCATGTACCAGTAAAGCGATTATGGCGATCGCGCCAACAATGATTAATATCAGACGCAAATCCTGCATCATTATATTCTCTGTTGTTCTAACACCTTGCCACCACGGCAAACATTTACTCACTAAGAGTATTTGCCGATTACGTCAAGTGCAAGTGTACTGTTGGCTTTCGCAGCATAAAGATGAAGGAAAATGTGCTTTTTGCTGTTTTTTCGAACATTTCCGAACTATCCACCATCTGATAACCGGGTAAGATATCCCACGTTTACCCAGGGCTTTAAGAAAAAGGAGTATGTCCTGCATATGGTTTCATCATCCACAACCGTACCACATAGCGGCGTCTATTATTTCTCGCAAGGATGGAAGTTAGTCACCCTACCGGGAATCCGCCGCTTTGTTATTTTACCTTTGCTGGTCAACATTGTGCTGATGGGCGGCGCATTTTGGTGGCTGTTTACGCAGCTTGACGCCTGGATACCTTCGTTGATGAGTCATGTGCCGGACTGGCTGCAATGGCTGAGCTATCTGCTGTGGCCGATTGCGGTTATTTCTGTTCTGCTGGTCTTTGGCTATTTTTTCTCTACCCTCGCCAACTGGATCGCCGCGCCGTTTAACGGCCTTTTAGCCGAACAGCTTGAGGCGCGGTTAACCGGCGCCACGCCGCCAGATACCGGCATACTCGGCATCATGAAAGATGTACCGCGCATTATGAAACGTGAATGGCAAAAGCTGGCGTGGTATCTGCCGCGTGCTATTGTGCTGCTGGTTCTCTATTTTATTCCTGGCATTGGCCAAACCATCGCGCCGGTGCTGTGGTTTTTGTTCAGCGCCTGGATGCTGGCGATCCAGTATTGCGACTACCCGTTTGATAACCACAAAGTGCCGTTTAAAACGATGCGCGCCGCGTTGCGCACGCAGAAGGTCGCGAATATGCAATTTGGCGCGCTCACCAGCCTCTTTACGATGATTCCGGTGCTTAACCTTTTCATTATGCCTGTTGCCGTCTGTGGCGCGACGGCAATGTGGGTTGATTGCTGGCGTGCTAAACACGCGTTATGGAAATAACGTAAAAATGTATAAATAAGAGATGGCTTAGAACCTATCCCACCAGGCGTTATTGGCGCAGCCAGTTTGGACACGGACAGCGCGCAAAAACCGGAGCGTACACGTAGTACGTGAGGTTTGACTCGCTACGCTCGCCCTTCGGGCCGCCGCAAGCGGCGTTCAAAACGCTAACGCGTTTTGGCGAGCACTGCCCAGGACCAAAATGGCAAGTAAAATAGCCCTAATGGGATAGGTTCTTATGCTGTCTCTTATTCCATACTGATAACCATTATTCCCCATCAGCATATAGATATGCGAAATCCTTACTTCCCCATATCTGGCTGAAAGGTATGCTGGGAAGGTATCCCAATTTCATACAGTTAAGGACAGGCCATGAGTAAGATTTATGAAGATAACTCGCTGACTATCGGTCATACGCCGCTGGTTCGACTGAACCGTATCGGTAATGGACGCATTCTGGCGAAGGTGGAGTCGCGCAACCCGAGCTTCAGCGTCAAGTGCCGTATCGGCGCCAATATGATTTGGGATGCCGAAAAGCGTGGCGTACTGAAACCTGGCGTGGAACTGGTGGAGCCGACCAGTGGCAACACCGGTATTGCGCTGGCGTATGTCGCCGCCGCGCGCGGTTACAAACTCACCCTGACCATGCCGGAGACCATGAGCATTGAACGCCGCAAGCTACTCAAAGCATTAGGCGCGAATCTGGTGCTGACCGAAGGGGCGAAAGGGATGAAAGGCGCTATTCAGAAAGCCGAAGAAATTGTCGCCAGCGATCCGCAAAAATATCTCCTGCTCCAGCAGTTCAGCAACCCTGCCAACCCGGAAATCCATGAAAAAACCACCGGCCCGGAAATCTGGGAAGACACCGATGGTCAGGTGGATGTGTTTATCTCCGGCGTCGGCACTGGCGGTACGTTAACTGGCGTCACGCGTTATATCAAAGGGACGAAGGGTAAAACCGATCTTATCACCGTTGCGGTAGAACCCACTGACTCCCCGGTTATCGCCCAGGCGCTGGCTGGTGAAGAGATCAAACCAGGCCCGCATAAAATTCAGGGCATCGGCGCAGGCTTCATCCCGGGCAACCTGGATCTGAAACTGATTGATAAAGTGGTTGGCATCACCAATAAAGAAGCCATTTCTACCGCGCGCCGTCTGATGGAAGAGGAAGGTATTCTGGCGGGAATTTCTTCCGGCGCCGCGGTTGCTGCAGCGCTTAAGCTGCAGGAAGATGAAAGCTTTACCAATAAGAATATTGTGGTTATCCTACCTTCATCAGGTGAGCGTTATCTGAGCACCGCGTTGTTCGCCGATCTCTTTACTGAGAAAGAACTGCAACAGTGATGCCAGCATGTTAAAAACGCGTAAAAAAGCACCTTTTTGGGTGCTTTTTTGTGGCCTGCTTCAAACTTTCACCTCACCTGGCATTGATTCACCCTGCCGGAACTGGTATTTAACCAGACTAATTATTTTGATGCGCGAAATTAATCGTTACAGGAAAAGCGTTAGCTGAATCGATTTTATGATTTGGTTCAAATCTTCCTTTCGCGGCATAATGTTTAATGACGAGCGAAACGTCAGCGGCCATAAGTTGCCAGCAACGGATTGCGTAGAACACCTTTTGTGTCGCGTCCCGTTTACGCCGGCGCTAACAATACAGGCTAAAGTTGAGCCGCCAGGCTAGACTTTAGTTCCACAACACTAAACCTATAAGTTGGGGAAATACAATGTTCCAGCAAGAAGTTACCATTACCGCTCCGAACGGTCTGCACACCCGCCCTGCTGCTCAGTTTGTTAAAGAAGCAAAAGGCTTCACTTCTGAGATTACTGTGACTTCCAACGGCAAAAGCGCCAGCGCGAAAAGCCTGTTTAAACTGCAGACTCTGGGCCTGACTCAAGGCACCGTCGTCACCATCTCCGCAGAAGGTGAAGATGAGCAGAAAGCGGTTGAACATCTGGTCAAACTGATGGCGGAACTCGAGTAAGTTTTTTTCCGGGTTCTTTTAAAAATCAGTCACAAGTAAGGTAGGGTTATGATTTCAGGCATTTTAGCATCCCCGGGTATCGCTTTCGGCAAAGCACTGCTGCTGAAAGAAGACGAAATCGTCATTGACCGGAAAAAAATTTCTGCCGACAAGGTTGATCAGGAAGTTGAACGTTTTCTGAGCGGTCGTGCCAAGGCATCTGCGCAACTGGAAGCGATCAAGACAAAAGCTGGTGAAACGTTCGGTGAAGAAAAAGAAGCCATCTTTGAAGGGCATATTATGCTGCTCGAAGATGAGGAGCTGGAGCAGGAAATCATAGCCCTGATTAAAGATAAGCACATGACGGCTGACGCAGCCGCACATGAAGTTATCGAAGGTCAGGCCACTGCCCTGGAAGAACTGGATGACGAATACCTGAAAGAGCGTGCGGCTGACGTACGTGATATTGGTAAGCGCCTGCTGCGCAACATCCTGGGTCTGGCCATTATCGATCTGAGCGCGATTCAGGAAGAAGTTATCCTGGTTGCCGCTGACCTGACGCCGTCAGAAACTGCACAGCTGAACCTGCAGAAAGTGCTGGGCTTCATCACCGACGCGGGCGGACGCACGTCTCATACCTCCATCATGGCGCGTTCTCTGGAACTGCCAGCGATCGTAGGTACCGGTAGCGTCACCGCTCAGGTGAAAAACGGCGACTATCTGATTCTGGATGCCGTAAACAACCAGGTTTACGTCAACCCGACCAACGATGTTATTGAGCAACTGCGCGCCGTCCAGGAGCAGGTTGCGACCGAGAAAGCGGAACTCGCAAAACTGAAAGATCTGCCGGCAATCACGCTGGATGGACATCAGGTTGAAGTTTGCGCCAACATCGGTACCGTTCGCGACGTTGAAGGCGCTGAGCGTAACGGCGCGGAAGGCGTTGGTCTGTATCGTACTGAATTCCTGTTCATGGATCGCGACGCGCTGCCGACGGAAGAAGAGCAGTTTGCCGCCTATAAAGCGGTCGCTGAAGCGTGCGGCTCGCAGGCGGTTATCGTCCGTACCATGGACATTGGCGGCGACAAAGAGCTGCCGTACATGAACTTCCCGAAAGAAGAGAACCCGTTCCTGGGCTGGCGCGCCGTGCGTATCGCCATGGATCGCAAAGAGATCCTGCGTGACCAGGTTCGCGCGATTCTGCGTGCCTCCGCTTTCGGTAAATTGCGCATTATGTTCCCGATGATCATCTCTGTTGAAGAAGTTCGCGCGCTGCGCAAAGAGATTGAAATCTACAAACAGGAACTGCGTGACGAAGGTAAAGCATTTGACGAAAGCATTGAGATTGGCGTGATGGTGGAAACACCGGCTGCGGCGACAATTGCGCGTCATTTAGCCAAAGAAGTTGATTTCTTTAGTATCGGCACCAATGATTTAACGCAGTACACCCTGGCAGTTGACCGTGGTAATGATATGATTTCACACCTTTACCAGCCAATGTCACCGTCCGTACTGAACTTGATCAAGCAAGTTATTGATGCTTCTCATGCAGAAGGTAAATGGACTGGCATGTGTGGTGAGCTTGCAGGCGACGAACGTGCTACACTTCTGTTGCTGGGGATGGGTCTGGACGAATTCTCTATGAGCGCCATTTCTATCCCGCGCATTAAGAAGATTATCCGTAACACGAACTTCGAAGATGCGAAGGTGTTAGCAGAGCAGGCTCTTGCTCAACCGACAACGGACGAGTTAATGACGCTGGTTAACAAGTTCATTGAAGAAAAAACAATCTGCTAATCCACGAGATGCGGCCCAATTTACTGCTTAGGAGAAGATCATGGGTTTGTTCGATAAACTAAAATCTCTGGTTTCTGATGATAAGAAAGACACCGGAACTATTGAGATTGTTGCCCCGCTCTCTGGCGAGATCGTCAACATCGAAGACGTGCCGGATGTAGTTTTTGCTGAAAAAATCGTTGGTGATGGCATCGCTATCAAACCAACCGGTAACAAAATGGTCGCCCCTGTTGACGGTACCATCGGCAAAATCTTTGAAACCAACCATGCGTTCTCTATCGAATCCGATAGCGGCATTGAGCTGTTCGTTCACTTCGGTATCGACACCGTTGAGCTGAAAGGCGAAGGCTTCAAGCGTATTGCTGAAGAAGGTCAGCGCGTGAAAGTTGGCGATCCGGTCATCGAGTTCGATCTGCCGTTGCTGGAAGAAAAAGCCAAGTCTACCCTGACTCCGGTTGTTATCTCCAACATGGATGAAATCAAAGAACTGATCAAACTGTCCGGTAGCGTGACCGTGGGTGAAACTCCGGTTATCCGCATTAAGAAGTAATTCTTGCCGCAGTGAAGAATGGCGCCTTTGGGCGCCATTTTTTTTGCCTGTACTTGCGCCGCCATCCGGCGATGGTGCGGCGCACTGCCTGATGGCGCTACGCTTATCAGGCCTACAAGGTTGCGAACATTTCAGCGCCAATCCACAGGTTACAACTGCGAGGTCACCGGGCGAAAGCACTTCTCGCGCATCAGGATCTTCATCCCATTCGGGCCACTCTCCAGCATCCTGCGTTCGGAATCGGACACTTGCAACTCGCACTGATAGCCGCCAGTGATGCCAAACATCGCCCGCGCTACGCAAATATCTTCCAGCGCGTCCAGCCCGCTCGTTTCAAAATGCCCCACGATACGTCCCTGCTGGCGAACCACCAGCCGATAACTCTTCATCGCGCCTCCCCTGCCGGCGGCAGAATTAACTCATCACAGCCACACTGCTGTGTCCAGGTCATCACCTCCAGCACGCGCTGCGCCGCATCTTTTGCCGCGGTCGTCAGTTTTTTTCCCTGCACAATACCGCTGACCAGCTCGGCGCAGAAGAGATCTCCCGTCCCTTTTAACTCCGTCGCCACCCGCGGATGAGCAAAGACCTCCACGACCTGCGCGGTAACGACGGCAACCGTTATGGTCTCCAGAGATTCGCCCGGCGCGCTGGTGATAACCACCCATTTCAGCGTATCGGAAAGCAGCGATTGCGCCGCCGCCACCGCCTCTTCCAGCGTGCGACACGGTTTACCACTCAGCATCTCCAGCTCAAATACGTTCGGCGTTAGCCCCTGCGCCTGCGGCAACAAATGTGTGCGATAAGCCTGCGGAATTTCCGCCTGCACATACATTCCACTGTCGGTATCGCCAATGACCGGATCAACAAGAATACACACCTCCGGATGCGAAGCCCGGATCGCCATTAGCCACTTCGAAAGCAAGACAATTTGGTCTGCGCTGCCCATGTAACCGGTGGTAATCGCTTTTAATTCACGTAGCGCATCGCGCTCATTCAACGCCGTAAGGTAGCCTGCAAACCACTCGGCGGGAATAATGCCGCCATAAAAGGTTTTATAGTGCGGCGTATTGCTGAACAGCACCGTCGGGACCGCCGTCACGCGTAATCCCTGCGCTTTAATGGCCGGAACAGCGATACTGTTGCCTACGCTGCCGTACACGACCTGTGACTGGACGGCGACGATATCGGTCTGTAACGCCCGATGGTTGTCGTCGAAGAGCACTGACTGAATATCACTCTCTTGTCCCATAAAATTTTCCTCTCGCTGGACAGCAGGCTACCGCCTCATTATCATTGTCATATGCTAAAATTCATTTTGTCATAGGTCAATAATGATCGACGGAAAAACCGCTAACGAAATTTTTGACAGTATCCGTCAACACATTATCGCCGGCACGTTACGGGCGGAGGATTCGCTCCCGCCGGTACGGGAGCTGGCAAGCGAATTAAAGGTGAACCGCAATACCGTCGCAGCGGCGTATAAACGGCTGATAACGGCGGGACTGGCGCAAAGTTTAGGCCGCAATGGGACGGTGATTAAAGGCAGTCCGTCTCCCGTAGCGCTGGAAGGCGGCGATCCGCATACGCCTCTGCACGACCTTTCCGGCGGCAATCCCGATCCGCAGCGTCTGCCTGACCTTAGCCGTTATTTTGCCCGTCTCAGCCGCACGCCGCATCTCTACGGCGATGCGCCCATTTCCCCTGAACTACACGCCTGGGCGGCGCGCTGGCTACGGGATGCCACCCCCGTCGCAGGCGAAATTGATATCACCAGCGGAGCTATCGACGCTATCGAAAGACTGCTTTGCGCGCATCTGCTGCCGGGCGACAGCGTCGCGGTGGAAGATCCCTGTTTTTTAAGCAGTATCAATATGCTGCGCTATGCCGGTTTTAGCGCCAGCCCGGTCAGTGTGGATAGCGAAGGAATGCAGCCTGAAAAGCTGGAACAGGCGCTAAACCAGGGCGCGCGGGCAGTGATCTTAACGCCGCGCGCACACAACCCTACCGGCTGTAGCCTGAGCGCTCGCCGTGCCGCTGCGCTGCAAAATATACTGGCGCGTTACCCTCAGGTAGTGGTCATTATCGACGATCACTTCGCCCTGCTTTCTTCGTCGCCCTGGCAGCCGGTTATTGCGCAGACAACGCAACACTGGGCGGTGATACGCTCCGTTTCCAAAGCCCTCGGCCCCGATTTACGTCTTGCTATTGTCGCCAGCGACAGCGCGACCTCGGCAAAACTTCGGCTGCGGCTAAATGCCGGTAGTCAGTGGGTCAGCCATCTGTTACAGGATCTGGTCTACGCCTGCCTGACCGACCCTGAGTATCAGCACAGGCTGGCGCAAACGCGGCTGTTTTACGCCGCCCGGCAACAAAAACTGGCCCGCGCCCTACAGCAATATGGCATCGCCATTTCTCCCGGCGACGGCGTGAATGCCTGGCTCCCGCTGGACACCCATAGCCAGGCTACCGCGTTTACGCTGGCAAAATCCGGCTGGCTGGTACGTGAAGGAGAAGCCTTTGGCGTAAGCGCGCCGTCTCACGGTCTACGTATCACGCTGTCGACATTAAATGACAGCGAGATCAACACGCTGGCGGCTGATATCCATCAGGCGCTAAATCGCTAACAGGAGAAAATAACGTGCGAGTTCATTTTGTTGTCCATGAGTCGTTTGAATCCGCTGGCGCTTATCTGAAATGGGCTGAAGATCGCGGTTATACCATTTCATGGTCGCGCGTCTATGCCGGAGAAGCGCTACCGCCCAATGCCGATGAGTTCGATATGCTCGTGGTATTTGGCGGTCCGCAGTCGCCGCGCACCACCCGCGAAGAGTGCCCATACTTTGACTCTCGCGCCGAACAGCACTTAATTAATCAGGCGATTACGGCCCGGCGAATGGTTATCGGCATTTGTCTTGGTTCACAGCTCATTGGCGAGGCGCTGAGCGCCGCTGTGTGCCAAAGTCCGGAAAAAGAGATTGGCCACTACCCTATTACGCTCACTGAAGCCGGTCTGCGGCATCCGCTTATCGCCCACTTTGGCTCCCCGTTAACCGTCGGCCACTGGCACAACGATATGCCAGGACTCACCGATCAGGCGACCGTGCTGGCCGAAAGTGCCGGCTGTCCACGTCAGATAGTGCAGTACGGCAATTTTGTCTACGGCTTCCAGTGTCATATGGAATTTACCGTCGAGGCGGTTGAAGGATTAATCCAACATTCGCAGCAGGAGCTGGCCGATGCGCAAGGGAAGCGTTTTATCCGCTCGGTTGCCGAGATGCGCGCATGGAATTACCAGCAAATGAATGAAAAGCTGTGGCGTTTTCTGGATGAACTCACGCTGGCGCACTCACAGAAATAACCACACCAGGAGTGCAACTTATTACCCGGCTAACGGTCTGAGGTGCAGTGATTATCGCATGAAAAAGGATTTTACCATGAAGAAAATTGTCTGCGCCGTCGTTGCGCTCCTGCTGACCCTACCCGCCTGGGCGAAGCTAAACGCCCACGAAGAAGCGCGCATTAACGCCATGCTTAATGCGCTGGCGCAGAAACAGGATCTGACATTCGTTCGTAACGGTGATGCGCATAACTGCGAGGAAGCCGTATCGCACCTGCGCTTAAAACTGGGCAACACGCGCAATCGTATCGACCCCGCCGAACAGTTTATCGATAAAGTCGCGTCGTCGTCGTCCATCACCGGAAAACCCTATATCGTTAAAATTCCCGGTAAAAGCGATGAAAACGCGCAGCCTTATTTACATGCGCTTATTGCCGAAACGGATAAAACGCTATAACACACGGGTGCCATACGACGATGGCACCTCGTTTAAATCCCCGCCCCCTGGCTGAAATGCTCTTCACCAAACACGCCGGTAGACAAGTAACGGTCGCCGCGATCGCAGATAATCGCCACCACTATCGCGCCGGGCGTGGCTCGTGCGACGCGTAACGCGCCCGCTACCGCGCCGCCGGAACTCACGCCGCAGAAAATGCCTTCACGAACGGCCAGTTCACGCATGGTGTTTTCGGCATCATTCTGATGAATATCCAGCACCTCATCTACCAGCGAGGCGTTAAAAATGCCCGGCATATATTCCGCAGGCCAGCGTCGAATGCCCGGAATACTGCTGCCCTCTTCCGGCTGCAGGCCAACGATGGTGACCGGTTTTTCCTGCTCGCGCAGAAAACGCGACACGCCGGTAATGGTGCCGGTCGTGCCCATGCTGGAGACAAAATGGGTGATGCGACCTGACGTTTGCCGCCAGATTTCCGGGCCGGTGGTCGTGTAGTGGGCGTAGGGATTATCAGGATTATTAAACTGATCGAGCAGTTTGCCCTCGCCTCGTTCAGACATAGCGAGCGCTAAATCGCGCGCCCCTTCCATTCCCTGCTCTTTAGTGACCAGAATCAGTTCCGCGCCATAGGCCCGCATTGCCGCCCGACGCTCCTGGCTCATGTTGTCCGGCATCAACAGCTTCATGCGATAACCTTTCAGCGCGGCGATCATCGCCAGCGCAATGCCAGTGTTGCCACTGGTCGCTTCAATCAGGACATCGCCCGGTTTAATTTCCCCGCGCTTTTCCGCCTCGACAATCATCGATAGCGCCGCGCGATCTTTCACCGATCCTGCCGGATTATTGCCTTCCAGCTTGACCCAGATTTCACTGCCGTTATCCGGCGCCAGACGTTGTAATTTGACCAGCGGCGTATTGCCGATGGTTTGTTCTAATGTATTCACGTTTTCAGCTCAATAAAAATGCCGGGTGGCGCTGTGCTTACCCGGCCAACAAAATCACGATATAAGCTGTAGGCCCGGTAAGCGTAGCGCCACCGGGCGATAACTATACAAATTAACCTATCAGGCCGATTGCGCCAGAGCAAGTTCCTCTTCACGCGTTTCAATACGCTGGTCGCCGTTATACAGACGCGCTTTTTGCAGTCCAACAAACAAACGCTCGCCGCGAACCGGAACATCCTCACCCGCCATCACCACCGTCAGCGGATCGTGATACCACCCCAGCGGCTGCACCACTAGCTGTGTATAGTGACCTTTCGGGCTGGCCTCAATGACCTGTACTGGTAGCGGAGAATCCAGGCTGGTGCGGCGGCTAATATCCACCTCCCACGGACGCAGGAACAGATCGACCGGCCCCTGGTATGCGGGCGTATAACCCAGCGGCCAGCGATGCGCGCCAACGTGAAACTGCCCGCCGCGGACGGTGCCTGTCAGGCGGTTCACCTCGCCCATAAACTCCAGTACGAAGCGGGTTGCCGGTTCACGCCACACTCGATCCGGCGCATCAGCCTGTTCGATATTGCCCTGACTCATCACCACCACCCGATCCGCCACTTCCGTCGCTTCTTCCTGATCGTGGGTGACAAAGACGCTGGTGAATTTCAGTTCTTCATGTAGCTGGCGCAACCAACGACGTAACTCTTTACGTACCTGGGCATCCAGCGCGCCAAAGGGTTCATCCAGCAGTAGAATTTGCGGTTCTACGGCAAGCGCGCGCGCCAGCGCCACGCGCTGTTTTTGTCCGCCGGAAAGCTGGGCGGGGAAGCGATCCGCGAGGTGCGCCAGTTGCACCATCTCCAGCAATTGCGTCACTTTCGTTTTAATCGCCGCCGCAGTTGGGCGGTCGCGTCGCGGCAGCACCGTCAGGCCAAAAGCGATGTTGTCAAACACCGTCATATGGCGAAACAGCGCATAGTGCTGAAACACAAAACCGACTTTACGCTCACGCGCGTGCAGACGGCTAACGTCCGTACCGTGGAAACGAATATGGCCGCTGGACTGATGTTCCAGCCCGGCAATAATGCGCAGCAGCGTCGTTTTGCCGGAACCTGACGGCCCCAACAAGGCAACCATCTGGCCGGAAGGAATATCCAGCGAGATATCATTCAGTACCTGAGTGCGACCAAACGATTTCTTAATTCTGGCGATCTCAATGCTCATGATTTTCCTCCTGTTGCGCGCGTTTTTCCTGATTCTCCAGACGCCATTGCAACATGCTCTTCAAAAACAGGGTAATAATCGCCATTAGCGTCAACAATGCGGCGGCGGTAAAGGAGCCGACGGTGTTGTAGTCCTGCTCCAGTAATTCAATCTGTAACGGTAGCGATAACGTTTCGCCGCGAATCGAGCCGGACACCACCGACACCGCGCCAAACTCGCCAATCGCGCGGGCGTTGGTTAACACCACGCCGTAAAGTAGCGCCCAGCGAATATTCGGCAACGTCACGCGGCGAAACATTTGCCAGCCGGATGCGCCCAGTAAAATCGCCGCCTCATCTTCCTGACTGCCCTGGCTGAGCATCACTGGCACCAGTTCGCGCACCACAAACGGACAGGTGACAAAAATAGTGACCAGTACCATCCCCGGCCAGGAGAACATCATTTGCAAATTATGTTCATCCAGCCAGCCGCCCAACGGGCCGTTGGAGCCATAAAACAGCAGATAAACCAGACCGGCCACCACCGGCGAGACGGCAAAGGGAATATCCAGCAGGGTCAGCAGTAGCTGACGTCCGGGGAAGTTAAAGCGCGTCACCAGCCACGCCAGCAGAATACCGAACACCAGATTCACCGGCACTGCGATCAAGGCAATCAACACCGTCAGCCAGATGGCGTGCAGCATGTCCGGATCGGCCAGATTTTGCAGTACCGGCATTAACCCTTTGCTGAACGCCTGCACGAAGATGTAAATCATCGGCACCAGCAGGATAAACGCCGAAACCAGCATCCCGACGCCAATCAAAAACCATTTTCCCCAGTTAATGCGGGGGACGTCGTATCGCTTCAATTGAGTCACTTCCGCCATTAATGACCTACCACACGTCGACCAAAGCGACTTTGCAAGGTATTGATAGAGAACAGCAGCAGCAAGGATGCCGCAAGGATCACCGAGGCAATAGCGCTGGCGGCGGGGTAATCAAACTCCTGCAAACGCACAAAAATCATCAGCGAGGTCACTTCTGTTTTCCAGGCGATATTTCCAGCGATAAAAATCACCGCGCCAAACTCGCCCAGGCTACGGGTAAAAGAGAGCGCCACGCCGGCAATCAGCGCAGGCGACAGCTCAGGCAGCACGACTTTGCGAAAACTTTGCAGGCGGGTGGCCCCCAGCGTTTGTGCCGCTTCTTCATATTCCGGCCCCAGCTCTTCCAGTACCGGCTGGACGGTGCGCACCACAAATGGAATGCTGGTAAAGGCCATCGCCACCGCAATGCCGAGCCAGGTATAGGTCACTTTGATATCAAACTGCGCAAGAAACTGACCGTAGAAACCGTTCACAGAGAACAGCGAGGCCAGCGTTAACCCCGCTACCGCTGTCGGCAGCGCAAACGGCAGATCCATCAGCGCATCCAGCAACGTGCGCCCAGGAAAACGGTAGCGGGTTAAAATCCACGCCATCAGCAGGCCAAACACGCCATTAAAAATCGATGCCACAAATGCCGCCAGTAGCGTCACTTTATAGGCAGCCACCACCTGTGGGTTGGTCACGACATCCCAGTATTGCGACCAGCTCATCTGTGAGAGCTGCATCACCAGCGCGCTCAACGGCAACAGCAGGATCAGGCAGACAAACAGCAAACTGGTGCCGAGGCTTAACGTAAAGCCGGGCAGCACGCGTCGGGAAGAAACGGCAAGCATTACTTACGCCCCGCCGCCAACAGTTTGTCCAGCTCGCCGCCGCTGGCAAAGTGCGTTTTCATCACTTCCGGCCACGTGCCAAACTTGTCTTCCACGCGGAACAGTTCGGTCTGCGGGAATTTATCTGCTTGCTTGCCCATGATTTCCGGGTTATTCACGCGGTAGTA
Organism: Salmonella sp. A1325; assembly: GCF_056991255.1. Lineage (NCBI taxonomy): Bacteria > Pseudomonadati > Pseudomonadota > Gammaproteobacteria > Enterobacterales > Enterobacteriaceae > Salmonella > Salmonella sp. A1325. Next base: position 23,026 of record NZ_JAMLWO010000008.1, read on the forward strand.
GTAATGGGTAATGATGGTCTGCGCCTGCGGGCTATACAGCCAGTTCAGGTAAGCTTTGGCGGCTTTTTCTGTGCCGTTGGCCTGCACGTTTTTATCCACCCAGGCAACCGGGAATTCAGCAAGAATGTTCGTTTTCGGGATCACCACTTCAAATCCCTGGGCTTCATATTGTTTGCGGATGTTGTTCACTTCCGATTCAAAACTAATCAGCACATCGCCCAGACCACGCTCGGCAAAGGTAGTCGTAGCGCCGCGACCGCCGGTATCAAACACTTCGACGTTTTTCAGGAACTGGGTCATAAACTGTTCGGTTTTGGCTTTATCGCCGCCGTCCGCGTTATCCGCTGCGCCCCATGCCGCCAGATACGTGTAACGGGCGTTGCCGGAGGTTTTCGGGTTAGGGAAAATCAGCTTCACGTCGGAACGTACAAGATCGCTCCAGTCGTGAATATTTTTAGGGTTCCCCTTGCGCACCAGGAAGCCCATCGTGGAATAGAATGGCGAACTGTTGTTCGGCAGACGGCTTTGCCAGTCGGCAGGGAGCAGTTTACCTTTATCATGAAGAATCTGTACGTCGGTCACCTGATTGTAGGTCACGACGTCTGCCTTCAGTCCCTGCAAAATCGCCAGCGCCTGTTTTGATGACCCGGCATGAGACTGCTTAATCGTCAGCTTATCGCCGCCGTTATCCTTCGCCCATTGTTGCTCAAACGGCGGGTTAAGGGCGGCAAACAGCTCGCGGGAGACATCGTATGAGCTGTTCAGCAGCTCCGTTGCCTGCGCCTGCCCTGCCAGTAACAGCATTGCTGCCAGCGTCAGGGGTCTCTTTTTCAGTAAGTTAACGGCCATTGCGCACCCTTATAAATTTAATGACTTTCTTATGGCCATCATATTTATAACCAGCGCTAAAGGAGTAACGGTTTTATATACCGTTTGATGATTTGAAAGTTGAAAAGGGAATAAGAGAATCCCTCCCCACGCGGCGCGGGGAGGAGACCGGCATCAATCAGACGCCTACGCTTACGCTTACGCTTTCAGGCAGGGTACTGCCGCCATCAATGACGTTTTGCGTTCCGGTAAGATAGCTGGACTCATCGGAAGCCAGAAATGCCGCCAGTTCCCCTACTTCCAGCGGATCGGCAAGACGGCGTAGCGGAATAGCTTTTGCCATTTCCGTTAATACCGATTCCGGATCGTCAGGGTTAGACTGACGGGCAATGCTTTCCGCCATCGGCGTTCTTACATAACCGGGGCAAATGGCATTCACACGAATACCGGACTGCGCATACTCTACCGCCAGCGATTTGGTTAAACCGACAATGGCGGCTTTTGACAGCGCATAGGCCGTTTCACCCGGGTCCGCCACCATATCTCCCGTGACGGAAGACATCATCACAATGCGGCCATCTTTACGTTTAATCATCTCCGGCAGGACGGCTTTGGTGACGTTCCAGACACCTTTAATATTAATATCAATGTGGAAATCGCGATCTTCTTCACTCATATCGAGGAAGTTGCCCAGACGGCACACGCCAGCGTTATTCACCAAAATATCAATTCTACCTTCAGTCTCTTTGGCGCGCGCAACCGCCGCCTGCACCGAAGCAAAATCTCTGACGTCGGCTTTAACGGCAGTACAACGATGTCCGCGCCCGCCTAGCTCATCCGCCAGCTTTTCAATCTCATCGGAGATATCCAGCAAGATTAAGTTCGCGCCGTGGCGTGCGAATACGCGAGCGATCCCTTCGCCAATGCCCTGCGATGCGCCCGTAATCAATGCTGTCTTGCCCGTGAGTTTACCCATTTTCAATGTCTCCTTTTGAATATGGAGTCTTACACTCCATTAACACTGAAAATACAGTAATAACAAATAAGTGCTGAGGAATAGCTCACTAATTCAGGTAAATATTAGGTAAAAAAATCCCCGCGGAGGCGGGGATGGGCATTTTTATGCTGTTCTGCCTGATGGCGCTGCGCTGATCAGGCCTACCAATCGTAGGTCGAATAAAGCGTTCGCGCTGCCATCCGACAGGGTTTTACCTTATAGCGCTAACAGGCGATCCAGCGACGGCGCAAAATAGTAGCCGCCAGTCACCGGCTTGGTGAAGCGCAGCATCGCGTCGCGTTTACCGTCGGTATCGCCGAACATACTCAGAAGCTGCTGTTCGATATTGTGCAGCCGTGCGCAGTAAGCGCAGAAATAGAGACCATGAGTACCGCTGGCGGTGCCGTATGGCAGGCTCTGGCGCACAATCTTCAGCCCTTTGCCATCTTCTTTGAGATCCACGCGGCTCAGGTGAGACGTTGCCGGACGCGCATCGCCGTCAATCTCTTCATTGGCTTCTTTGGTACGCCCGATCATCATCTCCTGATCGTGAATACTCATCCGGTTAAGTTGCTTGAGATTGTGTTCCCAACGCTGCACGAACACATAACTGCCGCCGGCATCCACGCCATCTTTGATCACCGCCACTTCACGACGCGTCTCTTCGCCTGCCGGATTCTCTGTCCCGTCGACAAAGCCGCTCAGATCGCGTTCTTCCACCCAACGGAAGCCGTGAACTTCTTCTTTCACGTCGATACAGTCGCCGAAGGCTTCCATCGCCGCCTGGGCAACAGAAAAATTCACATCGTGGCGCAGAGAAAGGATATGGATCAGCACGTCATACTGCGTGGCCGGCGCCAGCCCTTTACCATAAGGAATAAAATCTTTCAGTTCTTCCGCCCCGACGCCGCCGCTCAGGGCACGCCAGGTATTGTTGCCAAACGCCACAACGGCCCCAAGATGGGCGTCCGGAAATTTGACTTCGAAGGTCGCCAGTTTATCGGCAAATGTTCTGCTGGCCGCGCGCAGGGCGTCCAGGTCGCCTTTTACATTGGCTTCAATCCAAATTGCCGCACGGCAATGTTCCGGCAAAATGCCACTTTGAACCTGAGACATGATTCCTCCTGAAAATGAGAATGCCACGCAGTCGTGGCATTAATGGAGGCTATTTTACCTTGTTTTTAAGCGAAGCGGTTTGTTCAGGCGCAAATTAACGACGCCAGATAATTTTGCGCACGTCCCAGTTTTTTAAGACGTCATCAGGAGGCATTAAGCCTTCCGGTCCGCTCCACTCGCCGGAGAAAACATAGCTAATATGCTGACTTCCCTCAGCTTTACATTCGACGCTGGTATGGCTATCGCTGGAAACCGGCTCGCAGTGACCAAACGCTTTGCTGTAAAGGTCGCTAAACGGCATACCGATTTTGCCCCCCGCGGCGGTTGGGATATCGCTGTCCAGCACATCAATACGGCTCACGGTTCCCTGCTCGCCGTTGATCACCATCGCGACGCTGTCGCCCTTCATCGCTTCGAAAAAGCGCACCACGTTACCGTTATCGGTTTTCATACCGCTACGCAGGCGATAATCGCCATCTAATGCCTCTGCAATAGCCGGCTCTTCCAGCGGCGTGGCGGCGGTCAGCGCTCCCACGCCTTGCTCAGTAACTTCTGTCGAGGAACCAAACCAGTTCCATGGATTTGCGGCAGACCAGTTGACCGAGGAGAGCGTTGAGCAGCCGGTCAGCGCCAGCGGCAGTGCGAGTAAAGTCAAACGCAGCGATTTCATCTCACTTCCTTTCTTTTATTAATTAACGTTGGTTGGAGTGCGGGTTCGCCAAAAAGTGCCGTTATTCTTTCTCAAGGGAAAAACAGACACGCAAACGTTGATTGGTTAACAGCCAGATCAGCGCGACGATGTCCGCCAGCAGCAGCGCCAGCCCGACGCCGTTGACCGGGTCGCCACCCAGCCACATCACCGGCAGCCAGCACAACGACACCAGTTGAGCAAGGATCAGGAGTCCGTGCAGCCAGCGCCACACACCAGGAACCGCTTCACGCCGCCCGCTGAGTAAAAATGCCACTACCGCCGGAACGCCGGGCAACAGCCCCAGCCAAAAATTGTCATGGTCGGGATAAAAAAAGTTTAACAAAGTATTACCCTGTCCACGGGATGAACCGGCAATGACAAAGAGTACCCAAGCGCGCGCCTGAAGTAGCAGTACGCACCAGAACAGAAACGGCAGGCGTAAACGTCCGTGTACATCATAATCGGCTGGATGAAACTCAGTACTCTTCATCTTCAATCAGGCGTTTACCCAAACTTAGGGCGTCAGAATGCTCATACCCCAGACGTTCATACATGCCCAGCACAACGTCGTTATCATCACGCACCATAATTTGGATTTTCGGACACCCGCGGGCGATGAGTTTTTTTTCCAGCCGGTTAAGCAACGCATTCGCAATGCCGCGCCCGCGGAACTCCGGGTGAACGCCCAGGTAATACGCCGTGCCGCGATGCCCGTCATAACCGCCCATTACCGTACCGACGACTTCGCCGCTAACTTCCGCAACGAGGAACAAGCTGACATCGTGATTCACCTTGCGTTCAATATCCATTTCAGGATCGTTCCATGGACGCAGCAGGTCGCAACGCTCCCAGAGGGTAATCACCTCTTCGAAATCTTCCTGGCGAAAAACGCGTATTTCCATGGTATTCGTTGCCTTTTCGGGTGGAAAAACCAAGATTATGGCGCAAACATCTGATTCAGCCAATATCTGACGCGATGTAGCGGAAAAAATGGCATAATGGCGATGTGTCACGTATTGAAATGAAAAGTAAAACAATTCTCATCACCAACCGTCGTAACGGATTACGCGATACGATATAACATCTTGAACTTAATTTTCACAACTCAGGCCGTATGAGCACTTTTAAACTCCTAAAAACTCTCACATCGCGCCGCCAGGTACTCAAAACAGGTCTGGCGGCCCTGACGCTGTCAGGTATGTCGCACGCAATAGCCAAAGAAGAAACGCTAAAAACCAGTAATGGTCACAGCAAACCCAAAACCAAAAAAACCGGCAGTAAACGGCTGGTGATGCTCGACCCCGGACACGGCGGCATCGATACCGGCGCGATTGGCCGCAACGGTTCTCAGGAAAAACACGTCGTGCTGGCAATTGCCAAAAACGTACGCGCTATTTTGCGAAATCACGGAATCGATGCGCGTTTAACCCGGACAGGGGATACCTTTATTCCGCTGTACGATCGGGTGGAAATCGCCCATAAGCACGGCGCGGATCTGTTTATGTCCATTCATGCCGATGGTTTTACCAACCCGAAAGCGGCGGGCGCTTCCGTTTTTGCGCTTTCCAACCGCGGGGCCAGTAGCGCCATGGCGAAGTATCTCTCCGAGCGTGAAAACCGCGCGGACGAAGTGGCGGGTAAAAAAGCCACTGACCGGGATCATCTATTACAACAAGTTTTGTTTGATCTGGTGCAAACCGATACGATTAAAAACAGTCTGACGCTGGGTTCGCATATTCTCAAGAAAATCAAACCTATACATAAATTACACAGCCGCACTACCGAACAAGCGGCTTTCGTGGTGCTAAAATCACCGTCAATTCCGTCGGTACTGGTCGAAACCTCGTTTATTACCAATCCGGAAGAAGAACGCCTGCTGGGCACGACGGCGTTTCGCCAGAAAATCGCTACGGCGATCGCCAACGGCATCATCAGTTATTTTCACTGGTTTGATAATCAGAAAGCACACACGAAGAAACGGTAATCATGAAACCCGATGCACATCACGTAAAACAGTTTCTGCTACGCCTGCAGGATGATATTTGCCAAACGTTATCCGCTGTGGATGGCGCAAACTTTGTCGAAGATAGCTGGCGACGCGAAGCGGGCGGCGGCGGACGCAGCCGGGTATTACGCAACGGCGGGATTTTCGAACAGGCGGGCGTTAATTTCTCTCACGTTCACGGCGATGCAATGCCCGCGTCCGCCACCGCACATCGGCCAGAACTGGCCGGGCGTAGTTTTGAAGCAATGGGCGTATCGCTGGTGGTGCATCCGCACAATCCGTATATTCCCACCAGCCATGCTAACGTGCGCTTTTTTATTGCCGAAAAACCGGGCGCCGATCCGGTGTGGTGGTTTGGCGGCGGGTTCGATTTAACGCCCTACTACGGCTTTGAAGAGGATGCCGTTCACTGGCACCGCACCGCCCGCGACCTGTGTCAGCCGTTTGGCGACGATGTGTATCCGCGCTATAAAAAGTGGTGCGACGACTACTTTTTCCTCAAGCATCGTAACGAGCAGCGCGGTATCGGCGGCCTGTTTTTTGACGATTTGAATACGCCGGATTTCGACCACTGTTTTGCTTTTATGCAGGCGGTCGGTAACGGCTACACCGAGGCGTATTTACCGATTGTCGAACGACGCAAAGCGATGGTCTGGGGAGAGCGGGAGCGTAATTTTCAACTTTATCGCCGCGGTCGCTACGTGGAGTTCAATCTGGTATGGGACAGAGGCACCCTGTTTGGTCTGCAAACCGGCGGGCGCACTGAATCTATCCTGATGTCGATGCCGCCGCTGGTGCGCTGGGAGTACGACTGGCAGCCAGAAGCGGGTAGCCCGGAAGCGGCGCTGAGCGAGTTTATTCAGGTACGCGACTGGGTGTAATTGCCTTATAGCGCTACGCTTATCAGGCCTACAACCACAACGGCACCGCCCCGTAGGCCGGATAAGACGCAAAGCGTCGCATCCGGCACAAGAATGCCATCAAGCCCATTGCCGCATCCGTTGATGCAGCGTCAACGACGGTTTTTCGGCAAATAATTGCTGATAATCGGTGGCAAATTGCCCCAGATGCCAGAATCCCCACTGCATCGCGGCATCTTTGACCGTGGCGCTCTGCGACCACGGGCTAATCAGTTCCCGGCGTACTGCGTTTAAGCGAATACGTTTCAGCCACGCATTGGGGCCAATGCCCAAAATGGCGTGAAACGCATTTTGCAGCGTGCGACGGCTTACGTGTAGCTGGTTACATAAGTCAAGCACCGTCAGCGGCTCCGACATATTTTCCAGCACATATTCCCGCGCCCGCGACAGTAGCCTACGATATCCCTGATGGCTGATGCTCTCGGCGCTATGAATCGGCTTCGCCTCTTCCAGCATCGTGCCCATCGCCAGCAATAAATTATCACTCAAGACCTTACGCACCGCAGGTTGATGCAGGGTTTCAGGACTCTCGCTGAAGGTGGCCAGCGCCTGCTGCACAAAGCCCCACAGCGCCGCTTTATGCTGCTCTTTTACCTCCAGCGCTAACTGGTTACGCAGCATATGCAGCACCCTTTCCGGGTTATGCAAAAACGTGGCCTGACGGGAAATAACATCTTCCGAGATAACGACGCCCAGAATGGTGTAATCATCCGGCGTGCTCAGTTCAAACTCGGTGCCTCCCGGTCGGGTGGCAATCTCGGCGCTGCCGAGCCCCTGCGCGCCGATAAATCCCTGTTCGCCGCGCGTCGCCGGAATACCAAACCAGAAAGAGTTTGGCCAAACCAGACACGACTGACGCAGCGCCAGGCCGGTGTATTCACGGAACACCTGAATCTCATCAAGCAGGATTTCCGTGAACTCGCCATGAAATTTACCCGGGTGTAACTGATCGTAGATCTGCTGCCAGGCGGTGATAGTCAGAGCATGTTCATAGACATCCGTCGTCCGTCGCTGATGAACATTGTCCACCTCGACTCTGGGCGTAAGTTTAACGTCTTCGGGTAACGCTTCATGATAAAGATGGTGCAAATTCGCTGTACGGGTCTTTTTCATGATCTTCTATGCCGGACGCCCGCCAGGACGCCCGGCCCTCCGACAGATTAATTTTTGATGCGATAGCGACTACTGCGTTTACGCAACGCTCCGTCAGAAAAGAGTTGTTCCAGCACGTTTCTGGCCTGCTCCAGCGGCCAGCCAAAATGCGCGGCAACCTCTCCCGCCGTCATTCCCTGGCGTACTGATGCCAGCAGCGCCAGTAACGCTTCAGCGAACTCAGGCGTTGCGGGTACCTGGGGCGCTTTCTCAGTCGGCGTTGTCGCACGCGCAAACCCGCCAATCAGCCACTGGGTGTCCTCTTCCGGACGACCAATTTCTTTGCGGCTAATCACACGGCCTGTGCGCTGCGCGGCGGCGCTTCCGGCATCCAGCGCCGCACGACACGCCGCCAGATCGCCCTCCACCACCAGCGTTAACCTGCCAGGGTCGAGCACTTGATGACTGAGCAAACGCACGTTGGCCGCTTTCAGCATGGCATCCGCCGCATCGACGGCGGCGACCATTCCGTCCACTTCCAGTAATCCCAGGGCATTGATCATTGGCAGCCTCCGTTACGCACGCTGGACAGGGTTACGGGCGATATCCAGCACGGCGTCGGTAAAGGCGTTGCAGGCGGCTTTACACGCGGCCTGGCTTCCCGTTAAGAACGCGGCCGAATAGTTGGTTTCCGACGGCGGCGGCACGTAAGTCACCAGCTGAACGTCAGCGGCTTTCATCGCCGCGTCAATGCCGAATGTCGCTTCCAGCGGCGGCGCCACCAGATAGGCCATCGGATCGCCCAGCGCGATACCTGCGGTAGACGAGAGGTACGAGCCGGTACGCGAAACCACATGCACCAGGAACGCGGTATTTTCCGCATCGTTCGCCCACTGGAACGCCGCGCCGTTTTCAATACTGGCAACCATCGCATCCAGACCGGCGCGCACTTCCGCTGGGTTCGGTCCGCCCAGCATAATCAACACCTCACCGGCGGTCGGCGACGGCCCGTGAGCCGCCCCGGCATAGAGGGAGCGGCCATAGACCACTTCCACCATCGCCTGTTTGGTCGCTTCATCAGCGGCAATATAGGTCACATCATCAGAATCTGCCGTGATGAGTCCGAGGCTACGGATATGTGGCGGTAATTTAAGTTCCCGCGCAAAGCCGTCATTCACGGAGGCAATCACGCGCATGGCAGTCACTGAAGGTCGAATCAAATCTAATGCAGGCATGATGTCTCCTTAACGGGTCATGTTGATGCCGGACGCTTTCTGCTCCAGCATCCGTTTGGCCAAATCCACAATCACGGCGGCGGCTTCTACTGGCGGCGTCCCCCCCTGATGAATGTTTGAAATACAGGTTCTGTCGGCCTCGACGGTGGTCGCCACGCGCGGGGAATAGACGGCGTAGCAGGAAAGACTTTCCGACTGCCCCAGCCCCGGACGTTCGCCCACCAGCAGGATGACGACCTTCGCGCCGAGAATTTCGCCAATCTGATCTTCAATCTTCACGCGGCCATAGCGCACAAAGAAAGGCGTGCCGACGTTCAGCCCGGCCTGCTTCAGACCGGCAAGCAACGGCGGCAGGATCTCTTCATAGTTGGCGGTGATCGCATCCGTAGAGAGGCCATCGGAGACCACTACCTGCACATCCGGGTTCATCACGCACTGCGACTTCAGCGCGTCAATGGCTTCCGGGCTCAGGCGACGCCCCATATCCGGGCGCGTCAGGTACAGGTTTTTGTCGCTGATCTCCGAACGCACTTCCAGCAGCCCTTGCGCTTTTACCCACTCTTCCGGCACTTCTTTGAGCACGGTGTCTTTCGAACGGGAGTGATCCGCCAGGAAGCGCAACAGCGCCTGGGTACGTGGACGCGGCCCGGCACGCCCCGTACAGACGCGTGCCGCAGTACTGCGACGCAGTTCGGTCAGCACGTCCGCACGATGCGGGTTCTCGACGCCAATCCAGGCTTTTGCCTCTGCGGAACCTAAATCCAGCGCGCAGCTTTCGGTCACCGTCGGCGCGGCGCACTGCGGCTTTGCGCCTTCCTGCGTTGACGGCGCGACGGGCTGCGGTACGTCCTGTCCCATTGACGCCATCACGCTACGTACAATTTCTTCAATCTGTTTTTGATCCATGGTGTTATCCCCGCGTCATCAGAAGAACAGTGACGGATCGCCCGCCCGTTTGGTCAGACGACCGTTTGCCATAATGCCCATCGTTTCTAGCCAGCGTTCAAACTCCGGCGACGGCCGTAAATTCAGCAACTGACGGACGGTGGCGGTATCGTGGAAAGCGGTGGTCTGGTAGTTGAGCATGATGTCGTCGCCGAGCGGCATCCCCATGATGTAGTTACAGCCGGCAGTGGCGAGCAGAATCATCAGGTTTTCGTTAAGGTTCTGGTCGGCGTCGGCATGGTTGGTATAGCAGCAGTCGCAGCCCATCGAGATGCCGCTCAGCTTGCCCATAAAGTGATCTTCGAGACCGGCGCGGATAATCTGCCTGTCGTTGTAGAGATACTCCGGCCCGATAAAGCCCACCACGGTGTTCACCAGGAACGGATCGTAGTGGCGCGCCAGCCCGTAGTTACGCGCTTCCATCGTCACCTGGTCGGCACCAAAGTTCGCACCAGCCGACAGCGCCGAGCCCTGCCCGGTTTCAAAGTACAGGCAGTTTTCCCCGGCGATGCGGTTGAACTCCGCCCCCACGGCCCGCGCTTCGTCGAGCATCGCCAGTTCCACGCCGAACTCTTTTAAGCCCTTCTCGCTGCCGCAAATGCTCTGGAAAATCAGTCCGCCCGGCGCGCCGCGACGAATCGCTTCGATCTGGGTGGTGACATGCGCCAGCACGCAGCCCTGGGTCGGAATATTGAATTTATCGATAACGCCGTAAACGGTGTCGAGCACGCGGGTCAGGTTCTCCACGTCATCGGTCACCGGGTTAACGCCGATCACCGCATCGCCTGCGCCGAAAGAAAGCCCTTCGTAGATTTGCGCGGCGATACTCTGCACATCGTCACGGGTATCGTTCGGCTGCAAACGGCAGCTAAAGGTGCCCGGAATACCGATGGTGGTATTGGCTTTTTTGATCACCGGCATTTTCTTGCCGCCGTAGATCAGGTCAGCGTTGGAGCAGATTTTCGCTACTGCCGCCACCACTTCGGAGGTCAGCCCTTTGCGGGTAAACGCGATGTCGTCCACGGAGGTTTCATCGCTCAGCACGTATTCACGCAGTTCGCTGATGCTCCAGTTTTTAATCCGGTTATAGGCCGTTTCGTTGACGTCGTCCTGAATCAGGCGCGTCACGCAGTCCTCTTCATAGGCAATCACCGGATTGTTGCGGATATCCGCCACCGTCATTTCCGACAGTACCTGTTTTGCCGCTACGCGCTCCTGCGAACTTGCCGCGGCAACCCCGGCCAGCACATCCCCCGAACGCAGTTCGTTGGCTTTAGCCAGTACCTCTTTTACATCCTTAAACTGATAAACATTGCCGAACAATGTGGTCTTTAGTTTCATAAGTCGTTCCCTCAGGAAGGAAATGCGAGTGATTTCACCGTCACCGGCACAACCGATCCGCCAAAAAGAGGCGTACCAATGTCGATATAGTCTCCCGCCCGCACGACCACCTCATCGATGACCGCCAGCGGAAGTTGCGGTAACTGTGGGCGCAATAACATGCCCAGCGCTTTACCAAAATCCTGCTCGGCCACCACCAGCAGGGGATGTGGATTGGGATAACGCGCGACAAAAGCCGTCAGCGCGTTGATGACCGTGAGTAATGCGGCGTAACGCACCGGGAGCGTGGCGGGAAGCGCCAGCACGTAAGCGTCGGTTTGCGGGTCGAGATCAAGCTGGAGAAGCGCCTGCCGCCAGGCGTTCACCAGATCGGCGTCATCCTGCGGGATCGCCACCGGCAGGTTGCGCAGCGGCAGTTGGACGTCTTCCAGCCAGATAGTACTGCCGGAAAGCGAGAGCGTATGGGCCCCCGCGCCAATCACCGTGGCGCGCACGGTTTGCGCCGGAAACTGCACGTTCATCTCGCGCAGACGCGGGTGCTCATGCAGCGCGGTCGCCAACAGCGGCCCGATATCAGAAAAGCAGAACGGATCGGCAGGTTGGTTGCGGTAGCATTCACCTACCCCACCGGAAAGGGTGATCACCTCCGGCGTAATATCGGCGGGCAGCAGCCCGGTTTGCATCAGCGATTGCGCCAGCGGCGAGAGCGCGCCAGTGATAACCTCGACGATGAGATCCGCCATCCGCCGCGCCACCTGCCCCAACTGTGCGGCAGCTAAGGCGCGAGCATCAGTACCCGAACCGAATACCTCATCGATAATCATCTGCCCCGGTTGATGGGCATAAACCACGCGCCCCTGAGCGTCGGTTTCCAGCAGGCGACCACCGACGTTAAGGCAGGCGGTGCCGCTGACTTTTCCCGCGTCAAACAGCGCGTAGTTAGACGTGCCGCCGCCGATATCAATATTCAGCACCCGACACATCCGCTGCTCAGACAAGCTTTGCGCTCCGGCGCCGTGACCGGCAATGACTGATTCCAGATGCGGCCCGGCGCTGGCGACCACAAAGTCGCCCAGCGACTGCGAGAGCGCCATGACCGCCGGACGGGCGTTGCGGGTTTTGGCGCTTTCGCCGGTAATAATGATAGCCCCGGAGTCCACCGATTCAGGCGCGATGCCTGCGGCCTGATACTGGGCAAGGATCAACGCTTTAAGTTCTGCCTCTTTCAGACCGCCCTGCTTATCCACGGGCGTAAAGAAGACCGGGCTTTGCCAGCTAATGTCGCGTTTGATGAATTCGTAGCGCGGCACCTGCGACACCGCCGCACGGTTAACCAACTCCAGGTGCGAGAAGATCACCTGCGTGGTGGTGGTGCCGATATCGATACCGACGCTCAGTAGCTGGCGAGTGTTCACGATTGCGCCTCCGCTTCGGTTTTCACCTGGGCGGCGTCATCTTTCGGCACCAGCATCATCGCCACGCCAATCGCCGTCACACCGCCGATCAGCTTGCCGACGATCATCGGGAAGATCATGGCGTTCATATTCGCGGCGGCGAAGCCTAAATGGTCGCCCAGAGCGAATGCCGCAGAGACGGCAAATGCGCAGTTAATCACTTTGCCGCGGGTATCCATCTGCTTCATCATGCCGAACATGGGGATATTGTTCGCCAGGGTCGCCACCATGCCTGCCGCCGCAATATTATTTACGTTCAGCAGTTTACCGACATTCATCAACGGTTTTTCAAACCAGCGGGTCAGTAACAGCACCATCGGATACGCGCCGAGCAGCACGCAGGAGATAGAGCCGATCACTTCAATGGCGCGCATCACTTCGCCGGGTTTGTCGCCTGGCGCCATAAAGATCGGGTCGAGCCCCGGAATCAACTCCCAGCCCAACAGGAATTTAACCACCGCAGCCGCCAGACCGATGGTGATCAGCGCCACCAGAAATTTGGCGAAAATCTGGAAACCGTTGATCATTTTTTCCGGGATGAACTTCAGCCCCAGCGCTACCAGCACCGCGACAATCAATACCGGGATCATGTTCATCAGGATCAGCGCGAAGGTAAACTCCACTGGCTGACCATTGATCTGCACGCCTGAGTACATGGCGATCAGTCCCCCCGCAATGCAGCCAATGGGAATGGTGACGATACCCGCCAGTACGCCAAGCGCCAGGTAGCGGCGGTCAGACGGTTCGATAATGCCGAGCGCCACCGGAATGGAGAACACAATGGTCGGCCCCATCATCGACCCAAGTATTAACCCTGAGTATAGCCACGCCGCGATATCACCGCCGGCCAGCTCTTTGGCGAGGAAGAACCCGCCCATATCACAAGCCAGTAGCGTACCCGCGAACATGGATGGGTTCGCGCCCAGCATTTCGTATACCGGGATAATAACCGGCCCCAGTACATGCGCCAGCACCGGCGCCAGCGCGGTCATACCGACCATCGCCAGTCCCAGCGCGCCCATCGCCATAAAGCCCTCTTCAAACTGGCCGCCAGACCCCTCGATACTCTTGCCGAATTTACCGAGGAAGCGCGCCGACCCGCCGAACTGCGACAGGATTCTGTCCACGGCGGCAATCAGCATAAAGAACATCATGATGTACATGATGATTTCGTTAATTCCCATAGCCCTTACTCCCTGCCATTTATGATTTGTAGGCCGGATAAGACGTTTACGTCGCCTCCGGCATTAACGCCGTGTTATTGCCGGATGGCGGTGCGAGCACCTTATCCGGCCTACAGGCATTACCCGGCAGCCGCGTACAGGTCGATAATCTGTGCCTGTGTGGCGGTGCGTGGGTTACTGCGCAGACAAATATCCTCCAGCGCGGCTTGCGCCCATGCGCTGTAGTGTTCGGGTTTGGCGCCAGCGTCAGCCAGCCGTTTGCTCTGCCCCACTTCGGCAATCAGCTCGCTCACCGCCGCAATCGCATCGCGATCGTCCGATTTCTTATTGGTTAACGCCCGACCGATTTGACTGAAGCGTTCGCGGCATACCATCCGGTTAAAGCCCATGACCGTTGGCAGCAGCATGGCGTTGGCCTGGCCGTGCGGAATATGCAGCGCCGCCCCTGGCTGGTGCGCCATCGCATGACACAGCCCCAGACCAGCGCTGGAAAAGGCCATTCCCGCCATACAGGAGGCCAGTAACATATTTTCACGCGCCGCCAGATCGTGGCCGTAACCCACGGCTTTCGGCAGCGATTTGCCAATCATCGCTATCGCGCCAATCGCCAGGCTGTCGGTAAACGGCGTGGCGTTGAGCGCACTGTAGGCCTCAATCGCATGCGTCAACGCATCGATACCGGTCATCGCCGTCACGTTTGGCGGAACGCCTTCGGTCACGGCAGCATCAAGAATCGCCACATCCGGCATTAGTGACGCGTGTGCCAGCACCTGCTTGCGCCCGCTGACCGCGTCGATAATCACCGTCACGTTGGTGGTTTCAGAACCGGTTCCGGCGGTGGTCGGCACCGCAATCAGCGGCAGACGCGGGCGTAATGTACTGCGCTCGGTCATGGCGCTCAGCGTCTGGTCAGGGTTAGTCACCAGCAGGGCGACCGCTTTCGCCGCGTCCAGCACCGAACCGCCGCCAAAGGCCACTACGCCGTCGCACGCCGCCTCACGCAGTTGCGCCACCGCCGCGCAGACATCGGTGATGCACGGCTCGCCTGGCGGACACGGCCAGACCGTCATCGCCACGCCCTTCATCGCCAGGCTGCGTGCCAGCGGCGCGGTCATTCCCGCCTGATGCAGGAAGCTGTCGACCATCACAAACAGATGGCTTACGCCTCGCGCTTGCGCTTCCTGGCCGCAGGCGCCGAGCGCCCCAAGTCCGCACAGCGTGACCGGCGGTACGCTGAACGTTTTCACCCGTTGCAGATTCAGGGTGTCGAATGCCTGAAACAGCGCCGTCTGTAGTTCAGCTTGCATAGAGTCCCTCCGCTTTCGCTCTCCCGCTGTTGGCTATCGCCAGCGGGGTCATAAACAGGCTGTGCTGCGGTAAATGCACCTGTAACTCCGGGAAACGCTGGCGAAATAACGCCTCCACGCCCGGCTGCATACAGGAACCGCCCGCCAGCCATAAATCAGCAATTCCTTGCCCTTCAATGTGGCGAGCAACGATCTCCGCCATCTTTTCGTACACCGGCTTCACTACCGGCCAAATCTCCTGCGCATTGCTGCGCTTGTACTGTTCCGCCTCTTCCAGGGGAATACGGCGGTTGCCCGCCAGCGTCAGGGAGATATGGTGCCCGCCAGTGGCTTCATCGGCGGAGTAAGTCACCTTGCCCTGTTTGACGATGGCAATGCCGGTAGTGCCGCCGCCAATATCCACCACGCCTGCATTATCAAGCGCCAGCAGATCCGCCACCGCCGTCGGTTCATCCAGTACGTGGTTGACTTCTAACCCGGCAGACTCCAGCACGTTGATCGAAATACGCGGGTCGGTGCCCGGCGGGAACGAGGTCGCCGCGTGGGTAAAGCGGCAGCCGAGCTGCTGTTCAAGGGTGTCGAGATGGCGGCGCACGAGGGTGACGGCGCCGAAGAAATCCCAGACGATGCCATCACGCACAACGTCGGCCCAGTCAAGGCACACCGCCACCGGCTGGGCGTTGCCGTCGACCACCATCGACACCACGTCGCAGGTGCCCAAATCGACGCCCAGCCACAGCGGCGCGTCGCTGGCGGCGGGCGTCTGGTTACACAGGGCCGCCGCTTTTTGCAGTCTTGGGGTGAGCCAGAGTTGTTCGTCGTGCGCCATGAGTCATCCCTTATACAATGCGAAACGCATCCACCAGCACGCATCGACGCAGCCGCACAAAGGTACGCGCGCTGGTCACGCCTTCGCCGGTTGGCGTGGTGATAGTCATGGTGGTCCAGCCTTCTCCGCCCAATCCAAGCCCGGCAATGCACGGCCCGTTTTTGACGAAAATGCTGGTGTCGATGGCGTTCGCCATCTGGTTCATGTTGTCGATATTGCGCGAGTGCATCGCCGCCGTATGGTGGCAACCGCCTTCAAGTTGTACCGCCAGGGCGATGGCTTCTTCGACGTTGGCGACCCGTACCACCGGCAGTACCGGCATCATCATTTCAGTGACGGCAAACGGATGGTTAGCGGGCGTTTCCACAAACAGCAGGCGCGTTTGATCCGGGACGTTCAGGCCGATGGCTGCGGCGATCTTGCCCGCGTCACGACCGACCCAGTCACGGCTGACGGTGCCTTTACCGCGTTCATCGATATTCTTCAGTAGCACCGGCTGGAGCTGTTCGGCCTGAGCGGCGGTCAGTTTCACCGCGTGCTGACCTTCCATCAGACGCATCAGCTCGTCGGCGACGCTATCCACCACAATCAGCACTTTTTCGTCGGCGCAGATGATGTTGTTATCAAACGACGCGCCTTTGACGATGGATTGTGCAGCGCGCGGCAGGTCGGCGGTCTCATCCACCACCACCGGGGGATTGCCGGCACCAGCGGCGATCAGGCGTTTATTAGTATGTTTACGCGCCGCGTCCACCACCGCTTCGCCGCCAGTCACCACCAGCAGGCCAATACCGGGGTACTTGAACAGCCGCTGGGCAGTTTCGATATCCGGGTTCGCCACGGTGACCAGCAAATTTTCCGGGCCACCGGCGGCGACCACCGCCTGATTGAGGAGGGTGATTGCCCGCTGAGAGACCTTTTTCGCCGCCGGATGCGGAGCAAACACAACGCTGTTGCCTGCGGCAATCAGGCTGATGGCGTTATTAATCACCGTCGCTGCCGGATTGGTGGACGGCGTGACCGAGGCCACCACGCCCCACGGCGCATTTTCAATCAGCGTCAGGCCGTTATCGCCGGTCAGCACCTGCGGAGATAAACACTCGACGCCCGGCGTGCCGCGCGCCTGCGCCACGTTTTTGGCAAATTTATCGTCAACGCGTCCCATGCCGGTTTCGCTGACGGCAAGTTCCGCTAATTCTCGGGCGTGTTTTTCGCCCGCCTCGCGAATGGCATGAATGGCAAGCTGGCGCATCGCCACGCTCTTCAGCCCCTGCTGGGCCCGTTTTGCTGCCGCCACTGCGTCATCCAGGGAGGCAAAAACGCCCATCTCATGAACAGTGCTGGCCGGCTGGCTGCAGTCTTTCATTTTCAGCAGTACCGCTTTCACCACCTGTTCAATATCCTGTTGATTCATGATGTTCAGTCCTATTTATGGAAAACCACTTTCCCGCCAGCCACCACTTCATCGACGATGCCAATGACGCACAGATCGACCGGTGATAATTCGCTGCGATGCGCCTGACGCGCGGAACTGCCGCTGACCAGCAGTACCCACTCTCCGGTTCCCGCCCCGATACTGTCGATAGCGACGGCACACTGCCCGTCGGGGTTGCCCTGGGCATCGATCATTTCCACCATCAGCAATTTGTCATGCGCCAGTCCCTGATGGCGGACGGTACATACGATTTGTCCTGTGACGACTGCCAGTTTCATATCCGCCTCCATGGATTGCCCGTTGGGTCGTAGGCCTTGAATCTGCGCACCATCAGGCAATGGCGCGCATTCATGCCGGATGGCGACGCTGCGCGTCTTATCCGGCCTACCATCAAATGTTGCTGTCGCCTTTGAAGCTGATCGGGAACACTTCTTCCAGATCGCCGTGCGGGCGTGGAATCACGTGTACAGAGACCAGCTCGCCAATGCGCTGCGCCGCAGCGGCGCCAGCATCGGTTGCGGCTTTGCACGCCGCCACGTCGCCACGCACCATGGCCGTACACAGGCCACCGCCAATCTGCTTCACGCCGACCAGCTTCACGCGTGCGGCTTTTACCATCGCATCTGAGGCCTCAATCAGCGCAACCAGGCCCCGGGTTTCAATCATTCCTAATGCTTCCATCGTGTTTTCCTCTCATTAAAGGGGTCCAGAACGGGACCGTTCATTCAACCAGTGTGTGTAAGCTGCGTTCGCGGCTCACGTCAGCCTGGCGCGGCACGGCTGCCACCAACGCCAGTTCGATAATTTCCTGCACGCTACAGCCTCGGGAGAGGTCGTGAAGCGGCGCGGCAAGCCCCTGAATTAGCGGCCCAACAGCGCGATAGCCTCCCAGACGCTGAGCGATTTTGTAGCCAATATTGCCCGCCTCCAGCGACGGGAAAATCATCACGTTGGCGCGGCCTTGCAGCGGGCTGTCAGGCGCTTTTTGCGCGGCGACCTCCGGTACGAAAGCGGCGTCAAACTGCAATTCACCGTCCACAAGCAGTTGCGGCGCACGTTCGCGAACGAGCTCTGTCGCCTGCTGCACGTTGGCAACATTGGGGTGACGGGCGCTGCCGTTGCTTGAAAATGACAGCATCGCCACGCGCGGCTCTTCGCCGGTAATGGCCCGCCAGGTGTCGGCACTGGCGAGAGCGATATCCGCCAGCTGCGCCGCCGTCGGCTGCGGCACTACGCTGCAATCGGCGAACCCTAATGCCGGACCGGCATACTGCGGCAGCATCAGGAAAATAGACGACAATGTTTTGCACCCGGGTTGCAGGCCAATCACCCGCAGCCCTGCGCGCAGCACATTCGCCGTTGACGACAGGTTGCCTGCGATACACACATCAGCCTCACCGGCGCTCACCATGGCGGCAGCGAACATTAGCGGGTCGCTAAGCTTTTCCACTGCGTCCGGCGGCGTTTTTTCTCCGGCACGGGCAAGCCAGCGTTGCGCAAAACGCTGGCGCATACTCAGGTTGCTGTGTGGATCGATGACCTGAATGCCATCCATCGCCATACGATGACTCAGGGCAAACTGACGCAGCGCAAACGGACTGGCGACCAGAACGGGGCGAGCCAGACCGCACTGTTGCAGGTAATGCGCCGCTTTCAGCACGCGTTCGTCCAGCGCATCGGGAAAGACGACTCTGGCGGGGGCGCGTACCGCCAGTTCGCGGGCGCGTTCAATGATCATGGCTTCTCTCCCAACCGTTGTTGAATTTGGGCGACCGTCAGCGGATGTTTCGCCACGCTCAAAATCATCATCACGTAAACCGTGCTGGAGAGACGGTTCAGCGCCTGTAAAATGTCCGGGCGCAAGACCTCAAAACTACGGGTAATAAACACTTGTGCGGCGAGGGTTTCCGTTTCGCGGACTTTGGTTCGCAGGAGATTAAGCAGCGCCGCATCGCGACCGTGGCTGGCCTCCGGCACCAGGTGATCGTGGTCGAGATAGCGCAGCGGCTGGTGGGAAAGGCGATGCAGCTCATCCTCGTTCAGCCCGACGATAGACTGCGCCGCCAGCGGTTCATCTATAGCGTCGGCGCGCATAATGTTGCCCAGCCGCGAGCGGATATCGAAAAGCCACGGCTGCCAGGGTTCCGTCAGTTCGATTTGTAGCCACACGGTCAGCGCGATGGCGCTGTCGAGCGCGGCGCGAAAGCCGAGGCGCGGGTCACTTTTGGCGACCATTTTGTCCGCCGTCAGATGGGTCAGCGTATCGGGCTTTTTCACCACCGGCTGGCGGCACAGTTCACAGCAGGCCTGTGGGTGCGTATCGCTACTGGTTAAGCCATGTACCGGCTGCGGCTGCTGTTCGTCATCATCGACAAACAGCCTGCCTTGCGGATCCAGAAACTTAATGCGCAGGCGGCGGCTTTCCAGCAGTTCCCGGGCCGAGGGCGTCAGTCGTGCATCAGCGGGCAGATGGATCTCCGATCCTTCGCTGAGCGTATGATTCGCTCTGAGCCACGTTTCGGTGATGAAATCGTTCATACGGATTGCCAGTTTGCAGGCCAGGCGACGTACAGAAAGCGCACGGACGTTGGCGTGCCAAATTCAATGCTGGAGCCTTTAGGGATGAACATGACATCTCCGGCTTTGGCAATCATGGTTTCGCCTTCATGGCGTACGTGCAATTCGCCCTCCAGCACCATGTCGATTTCGTCGTAGTTCAGCGTCCACGGGAAAAAGGCGTTGTCCCACTGCATAAACCCGGCGGCCATGCTGCTGCCGTCCTGCTCTGTAACCAGATCGGTTAAGCCGACGCAGTGCGGTTCGGCGCCGTCGAAGCGGCCAAATTTCACGCTGCTGCCGTCAATGACTTTCACGCCGCCTTTACCCGTGACGGAGGTAAAGCTCGGCTGCATCGTCCCCAGTTCCAGCGACTGCTTTTCCTTCAGCACTTTTTCCATCAACTGCGCCACCAGGCTTTCAGTAAACTGCCCTTCCGGGAGCTGCGCGATGATGGCTTCCCGAATGCGCTGGCTTTCGCTTTTACACGCCTGCGCCGATGTGGATGCCGGGACGGGCTCGTCGCATTCGGTAATCGTGAAGCCCAGTAGTTCCGCCACTTCGCGAGCCTCCGGGGTAATAATGCTGGCACGCAGTACTACCGACATCGCCTGTTCGCCGCGGGCGTGGGCCGCACGAATATCGTTAGCTGTGATAAGTTTTTTCACCTGCCTCTTCCTCCTGTTCACTGAGAGCCGCCAGATAATCCACCAACTGCCGCACGCTTTGCGGGTCGTGGCCGTTGAGCTCGAAAATCGGCTCCCGGAATCCAGTCTCGCAAAGTAACTGCCGCGTAGCGGCGACGTCGGCATCCGGCATGTCCGTTTTGCTGATAACGGCGATATGTCGTTTACGGGTTCCAACATCCAATAACCCGGCAGGTAAGCGACTTTCTTTATCGTTTGCCGCGTGGACATAAATCAGCGTGTCCACATCCTGCAACGTGGTAATTAAGGCGTGATACCAACGGGGATGGCTAAAATATTCACCCGGCGTATCTATATCGCCATGATCATTAAATTCCACGGCCTGCGTTTTTCTGGCGAGGGAATAATTTCCCCGTAACGCGTTAAAAAGCGTTGTCTTTCCGGCACCGACCGCGCCGACAAAAGCAATACGTTTCATTACCGCCACCAATTAACTTTTTGTTAACTCACACAGGGTAAAGTTTAATAATCGCCCCAGCCCGCTGACCGTCTGTAATAGCGCTTCTTCTACTGCACCGACGGTGCCATAAATCACCAGCGCGCCGCTAAATCTGTCGAGAAAACCGATGTGTACATCCGCAGCCTTCATCGCTAAATCGCCAGCAATCATGGCCGTTTCCCCCGGCGTTAAGGTCATAATGCCAATCGCGCCAGCATCGGGAACGCCGATCTTTTTCGCCAGTTCTTCACCAGGGTGCGCAATGAGATGCGCCAGCGTGACCTGTTTGCCCGGCACAAATTCCTGAATAATGCGTTCTTTATTCATTGCTCACCGTCTCCACTGAAACTGCCGCCATCGTGGCAATTTTTTGTCGGAGTAAATAACAAAATTCGGCAAGGTGATGTAAAAAGTGAGGTAGATCACTAAGAGAAAGAAAATAAAAGGGACTTCTGTCGAAGGTGTTAACGATAAATATCGTGGTGCATCACATTTTCAGGCGTCATTCTGAATTTAAGCTTGTTCCTCAATAAATACCCACCGGCTATTCTTTGTATTACTATTATTGATAAAAATAATGCGTATCACTCGATTTGTGCATAGTACAGATTCAGTGAAATAAGTAGGGGTAACGCAATAGGTTCCAGAATATCCCCACCCGAGCCTTTCATGCCATGGCGAAGCCCAGCGGCGCATAAAAAAAGCGCAGGAGAACCTGCGCCAGAAGAGAGAGTAATGCGTTATTAAAGCGGCGTGGTTTGCGCTTCAACTACCGCTAACGCCACCATATTCACGATACGGCGTACAGAGGCGATCGGCGTTAATACATGTACCGGTTTAGACACGCCCATCAGGACCGGGCCGACCGTGACGCCTTCGGAACTGGAGACGCGGAGTAAGTTGTAACTAATGCGGGCGGCTTCCATATTCGGCATCACCAGAATATTGGCGGCACCCTTCAGCGGGCTATCCGGCATCCGGTCATTACGAATACTTTCCACCAACGCCGCATCACCGTGCATCTCACCGTCAATCATCAGATCGGGCGCTCGTTCGCGTACCCGCTCAAGGGTTTCGCGCATTTTGCTGGCGGACAGCGAATTTGAGGAACCAAAGTTAGAGTGCGACAACAGCGCGACTTTCGGCTCAATACCAAAGCGGCGAACGGTTTCCGCCGCCATTACGGCGATCTCCGCCAACTGTTCCGGCGTGGGATCTTCGTTAACATAAGTATCGGCAATAAAAGTGTTGCCGCTTGGCAGCAGTAAGGCGTTCATCGCCCCTGCCGTATGCACGCCGTCACGGTAGCCAAAGACGGCTTTCACGACGCTGAAATGCTCATGGTAGTCGCCGATGGTGCCGCAGATCATCGCATCCGCTTCCCCACGCTGCACCATGATCGCGCCAATGGCCGTATGGTTGCCGATCATCGCACGCTGCGCCTGTTCCTGAGTTACCCCGCGACGCTTCATGATCTGGTAATACTCGCTCCAGTACTCTTTGAAGCGCGGATCGGATTCATTATTCACGATCTCGAAATCAACGCCCGCTTTGATCTGTAACCCCAGTTTCTGGATACGCATTTCGATCACGCTCGGACGTCCGATCAGGATGGGCTTCGCCAGCCCCAGGGTTATCAACTCCTGGGTTGCGTGCAGCACGCGCGCCTCTTCCCCTTCCGGCAGCACTACGCGCTTCGGATCTTTGCGTGCCTGCGAGAAGATCGGCTTCATGAACAGGTTGGTTTTGTAGACAAACTCGGTCAGTTTATCGATATAGGCATCAAAGTCAGCAATCGGGCGCGTCGCCACGCCGGAATCCATTGCCGCTTTCGCGACCGCCGGAGCGATTTTGACAATCAGACGCGGGTCAAACGGTTTCGGAATAATGTATTCCGGCCCAAAGCTCAGGTCCTGATCGCCATAGGCCGAGGCCACCACTTCGCTCTGTTCGGCGTGCGCCAGCTCGGCAATCGCACGGACCGCCGCCAGTTTCATCTCTTCGTTGATCGCCGTCGCGCCGACGTCCAGTGCGCCGCGGAAGATAAACGGGAAGCACAATACGTTGTTCACCTGGTTCGGATAGTCGGAACGACCGGTACAGATAATGGCGTCCGGACGCACTTCTTTCGCCAGCGGCGGCAGAATTTCCGGTTCCGGGTTAGCCAGCGCCAGAATCATTGGCGCGCGGGCCATTTTCTTCACCATCTCCTGAGTCAGCACTTTCGGGCCTGAACAGCCGAGGAAAATATCCGCGCCGTCAATGACCTCATCCAGCGTGCGCTTGCCGCTGTCGTCTACCGCATAGGCCGCTTTGGTCTCCGCCATATTCGGCTCACGGCCTTTGTAAATAACGCCCTTAGAGTCGCACACCACGATGTTGTGCTTTTGCATCCCCAACGCGACCAGCAGGTTCATACAAGCGATTGCCGCCGCCCCTGCGCCGGAGACGACCATCCGCACGTCGGAAATATTTTTCTCTACGACTCGCAGGCCATTAAGAATGGCGGCCGTACTGATGATCGCCGTTCCGTGCTGATCGTCATGGAAAACCGGGATGTTCATGCGCTCGCGCAGTTTCTGTTCAATATAGAAACATTCCGGCGCTTTAATGTCTTCGAGGTTAATGCCGCCAAAGGTCGGCTCCAGCGCCGCGACCACGTTGATAAATTTGTCCGGGTCAAGCTCATCGACTTCAATGTCAAACACATCGATGCCGGCGAATTTTTTAAACAGAACGCCTTTGCCTTCCATGACCGGCTTGCCGGCCAGCGCGCCAATGTTGCCTAACCCCAGCACCGCTGTACCGTTGGAAATGACCGCGACAAGGTTGCCGCGCGCGGTGTATTTGTAGGCTGCCAGCGGATCTTTTTCGATTTCCAGGCAGGGCGCCGCCACGCCTGGCGAGTAAGCCAACGCCAGATCGCGTTGGGTGGCAAGGGGCTTAGTCGGAGAAACCTGAATTTTACCGGGTACCGGAAATTCGTGGAAATCAAGGGCGCTTTGTTTTAACTGCTCATCCATCTTGTTGTTCCTTTCACGTATCGTTCAAAAAGTGACGCGGCCTGGTGCGCCGCACATTATCACCGTACTGCGCAACACAAACTTTGAAGGTCTGCAAACTATCACGACGCGGCGCAAGAGTTTGTTATCAACTTATAACGGCCATGTTACCTGCTTATACCAGCAATACCATGCCTGTCTGCTATGCTTTTTGGTTATGTAGTGTATCAATCTTTCAGAAGTGTGAATCAACACACTCATCTAACACTTTACTTTTCAAGGAGTATTTCCTATGAACCAGCTAGACGGCATCAAACAATTCACTACCGTCGTCGCCGACAGCGGCGACATCGAGTCCATCCGCCACTACCAGCCGCAGGATGCCACGACAAATCCCTCTTTACTGCTGAAAGCCGCCGGGCTTGAGCAGTATGGTCATTTGATTGAGGATGCGATTGGCTGGGGGAAAAAACACGGCGGTACGCAGGAACAGCAGGTTGCAGTAGCCAGCGATAAACTGGCGGTCAATTTTGGCGCGGAAATACTGAAAAGTATTCCCGGTCGCGTCTCCACTGAAGTCGACGCGCGGTTATCATTCGATAAAGAAAAAAGTATCGAGAAAGCGCGCCATCTGGTGGATCTCTACCAGCAGCAGGGTATTGATAAATCACGCATTCTGATCAAGCTCGCCGCAACCTGGGAAGGTATCCGCGCCGCCGGGCAGCTCGAAAAAGAGGGTATTAATTGCAACCTGACGTTGTTGTTCTCTTTTGCCCAGGCGCGCGCCTGCGCCGAAGCGGGCGTCTATTTGATCTCTCCGTTCGTGGGCCGAATTTACGACTGGTATCAGGCGCGTAGTCCACTGGAGCCGTATGTCGTGGAGGAAGATCCCGGCGTGAAATCGGTACGCAATATCTACGATTACTTTAAACAGCATCGCTATGAAACCATCGTGATGGGGGCAAGTTTCCGCCGTACTGAGCAAATCCTCGCGCTAACCGGCTGCGATCGACTGACTATCTCCCCTAACCTGCTTAAAGAGCTGAAAGAAAAAGAAGAACCGGTGATCCGTAAACTGGTGCCTTCCTCGCAGATGTTCCACCGTCCTACGCCAATGACGGAAGCGGAGTTCCGCTGGGAACATAATCAGGACGCGATGGCCGTAGAGAAGCTGTCGGAAGGTATCCGTCTTTTTGCCGTTGACCAGCGCAAACTGGAAGACCTGCTTGCCGCCAAACTATAAACCTTGCATGGAGTGATTTATGTCCCGTAAAGACCTTGCCAATGCGATTCGTGCGCTGAGCATGGATGCCGTTCAAAAAGCCAATTCCGGGCACCCCGGCGCGCCGATGGGGATGGCGGATATCGCTGAAGTGCTATGGAACGATTTTCTTAAACATAACCCCACCGATCCGACCTGGTATGACCGTGACCGTTTTATCCTTTCCAACGGTCACGCCTCCATGCTGCTCTATAGTCTGCTG
Source organism: Salmonella sp. A1325 (assembly GCF_056991255.1). NCBI lineage: Bacteria > Pseudomonadati > Pseudomonadota > Gammaproteobacteria > Enterobacterales > Enterobacteriaceae > Salmonella > Salmonella sp. A1325. Next base: position 48,593 of record NZ_JAMLWO010000008.1, read on the forward strand.
CATTTAACCGGCTATGACCTGCCGCTGGAGGAGTTAAAAAACTTCCGTCAACTGCACTCTAAAACGCCAGGTCACCCGGAGATTGGCTATACGCCCGGCGTTGAAACCACCACCGGGCCGCTGGGCCAGGGGCTGGCGAATGCCGTCGGGCTGGCGATTGCTGAGCGTACGTTAGGCGCACAGTTCAACCGGCCGGACCATGAGATTGTCGACCACTACACCTATGTCTTTATGGGCGACGGCTGTCTGATGGAGGGGATCTCGCATGAGGTGTGTTCGCTGGCTGGTACGCTGGGACTGGGCAAACTGATCGGCTTTTACGATCACAACGGCATCTCCATTGATGGCGAAACCGAAGGCTGGTTTACCGACGATACCGCCAAACGCTTTGAAGCCTACCACTGGCATGTCGTGCATGACATTGACGGGCACGATCCGGAAGCGGTGAAAAAAGCCATTCTCGAAGCCCAGAGCGTAAAAGATAAACCTTCGCTAATTATCTGTCGGACGGTGATAGGTTTTGGCTCACCGAATAAAGCCGGGAAGGAGGAGTCGCACGGCGCGGCGCTGGGCGAAGAAGAGGTGGCGCTGACCCGCCAGAAGCTGGGATGGCATCATCCGGCGTTTGAGATCCCAAAAGAGATTTACCGCGCGTGGGATGGCCGTGAAAAAGGTGAGAAAGCGCAGCAGCAGTGGCAGGAAAAGTTTGCTGCTTATGAGAAGGCTTATCCTGAGCTGGCCGCAGAGTTTACCCGCCGGATGAGCGGCGGATTGCCGGAGGCATGGGAATCCGCCACGCAAAAATTTATTAACGACTTGCAGGCTAATCCGGCCAAAATCGCCACCCGTAAAGCATCGCAAAATACGCTCAATGCCTACGGTCCCCTGTTGCCGGAACTGTTGGGCGGATCGGCGGATCTGGCGCCGAGCAACCTGACTATCTGGAAAGGTTCGACCTCGTTGAAAGAGGATCCGGCAGGTAATTATATCCACTATGGCGTGCGCGAATTCGGCATGACCGCCATTGCTAACGGCATCGCCCACCACGGCGGCTTTGTACCGTATACCGCCACGTTTCTGATGTTTGTCGAATATGCGCGTAACGCGGCGCGTATGGCGGCCTTAATGAAAGCCCGGCAGATTATGGTCTATACCCACGACTCCATCGGTTTGGGCGAAGATGGCCCGACGCACCAGGCCGTGGAACAACTGGCGAGCCTGCGCTTAACGCCAAACTTCAGCACCTGGCGTCCCTGCGATCAGGTTGAGGCGGCTGTCGGCTGGAAGCTGGCCATTGAACGTCACCACGGGCCGACGGCGTTGATTCTCTCGCGGCAGAATCTGGCGCAGGTGGAACGCACGCCGGAACAGGTGAAAGCAATTGCTCGCGGCGGTTATATTCTCAAAGATAGCGGCGGCAAGCCGGATATCATTCTGATCGCTACCGGATCGGAAATGGAAATTACCCTCCAGGCGGCGGAAAAATTGACTGGCGAGGGGCATAACGTTCGCGTGGTGTCGTTGCCTTCAACGGATATTTTCGATGCGCAGGACGAGGCATATCGCGAATCAGTGCTACCGGCGCACGTGACCGCCCGCGTCGCAGTGGAGGCCGGTATAGCCGACTACTGGTATAAATATGTTGGCCTAAAAGGCGCAATTATCGGCATGACGGGATACGGTGAATCCGCCCCGGCTGACAAACTGTTCCCGTATTTTGGCTTTACCGTGGAAAATATTGTAGAAAAAGCCCGCCGGGTGCTGAACATCAAAGGCTAAGACGAGCGTTAGCAACACAGACTTTGCACAGTCTGCAGACCTGTTCTGTAGGCTGTGCAAAATTACTTCGTAGACTCAGGCGCATCTGACTGCCCGATGACGACCTCATCAATGGATTTATGGCACATCAGGCAAAAGGCCTTTTTTTTATGCGCCTGTAATGTTGAATCCCACGCCGCTGATCCGCCTTCTTTATTCACTTTTTCTCTTATCGCCGCCAGCCGATCTATTTCATAATAAGCGCTCAGGCAGCCACAATGGGGGCATAATACGGGGCCATTATTTATTTTCATACTATTTCCTGCTGTGGTGAGGCTATCGGGTAAAGTAACAATCCTACCGTAACGTAGCAATCTCTATACCATAAATGAAACCTCAATAGGTGTATCCTTATTCTGAAAAGGGGATAACAACCAGGATTCAACGCGTGATCCACAGCGTAGGCCAGGCATCCGGCCCGTGCCAGCTATCGCAGCTCGGTTCTTCGGCATAACGTACCAGACGAAAACGATCGCCATCATAGCGCCAGCGCGTCTGGATACCACAGTCGGTTAACCCCCGCCCTTTCGCCAACGTCACCAGTTCGCGCGTTTTCTCGTCAAAGAAGGCGTTCATCAACTCCATGTCATTACTTTCGACGCCGCGATTAAACGGCAGCCGCAAACGTACGGCGCGCGAGACGAGCGTTTTTTTGCGTGAAACTACCCAGGCGAGATCAATAGTGTTATAGGCGCCGGCTTCGCAGTTAACAATCAATAACGCTTTATCATCCGTCAACGCGCTAACCTGCGTCTCACGACGCAGCGGGTCAAGCGAACAACGAATGCCGTTTACCCGCCATGCTGCGTAGTCCAGCAGATCGTCGCGTTCTTCCTCACTCAGCGGTACGGGCGTTGGATTAATAACGGCGATCCCCTTTAATGCCGGCGCCGGGGGCACGCTGAGCGGCGGTTCGTTTCCTTTTTCAATCCAGGCGGTTTCGCTACCCACACGTTTTTGTTGCGCGTCGATAAACAGTAATGCCGCTTTTAATCCCGCCAGCGAAAGCGTCTGAACGCCGTTTTTTAAGGTGATGGCCTGCGCATCCTGAATCGTCTGTAAAAATGCGGTGATGGTGGCAGGATCGCCGGTCATGAGATGCCAGGGCGACACGCGCCAGTGTGGACTGTTGAACGAAAGCGGTTTGCCATCCAGCAATAAGCGAGGCGCAATTGCGGCTTCTTTAGCGTCGGGCGGCGCCAAACCGCCGCGGTCGATACGCAGTACCGCATCGGTACGCGCCCCGGCGCTGCGGCTTAATGTCATCACCAGCCCATGATGTTCGCCAGTATTGCGCGCTACGCAAAAATTTTGGTTATTGCAGGTGACCTGCCAGTCGGAAAAAGTCCGTTGCGCTGGCGCAGCCCACAGTAGCTGGACCGGCAACAGGCCAAACAGACAAAAAAGAATAACGCGGTAGCGCATGAACGGAACAACCCCAGATTCAGAACAACACAGCTAAGGCGGTATCTTCCTTGCGCGCCTCAGGGTTCTCAATCAGATTTATCGGATTGGTCTTTTTTGTGTAAAGAAATATATTTCTTTTTTTTCAGTCCATTAGATGAGACGTCTGTAAATAGTTAAGCAATAACACGGTCTTACCGTCCCGAATCTCACCTGAGCGCACCATTTCCAGCGCCCGGGAAAACGGCAGTTCAAGCACCTCAATCTCTTCGTCCTCCACGCCGCCGCCGATGCTGGCACGCTCGCTATCATGATATTCGGCAATGAAGAAATGAATCAGCTCCGTGACGCCGCCTGGCGACATATAAAGCTCAAATATCTTGCGTACCTCACCAACGTCATACCCTGTCTCTTCAATGGCCTCTTTACGGATACAGACCTCCGGCTCGTCGTTATCAAGCAGGCCAGCGCAGGTTTCAATTAACATACCGTCTTGATTACCGTTGACCCATGTCGCCACGCGAAACTGACGAACCAGAAGCACGGTTTTTTTAGTTGAGTTGTAAAGCAGAATGGTTGCGCCATTCCCGCGATCGTAAACCTCACGCTTGTGACGGATAACCTCGCCATTACGACGGGTCAGGTCATAGGTAATGTTGCGCAGAGTGAAATAATTATCAGAAAGAATTTTATCCTTAATAAGCGTAATGGTTTGCGACATGCTGGCTCCAGGGTGTAAAAAGAGCATTAATATTACGCCGTGAGGCCGGTTTTGTCTGCTGAAGGGTTAATCCTTAATGCCAACTGAACGGACGTACAGCCATATTTTTCTGTCACTGCCATGACCATATTCTGCTTCTCCGGGCCGCAGAGTCCATGCTCGCGATATGATTTGACGGCCGGAGTGAGACTGAGGGAATCATCATGAAATTTACTCTCGTTGCGACGGTTCTACTGACGTTTTCCCTTTCAGCTTTTGCCGTTGAGTATCCGGTATTGACCACCGCGAGTCCTGATCAGGTGGGGTTTGATAGCCAAAAACTTCACCGACTTGATGGCTGGATTCAAAATCAAATTGATGCCGGATATCCCAGTATTAATCTTCTGGTGATAAAAGATAATCATATTGTTCTACAAAAAGCCTGGGGCTATGCCAAAAAATATGACGGTTCCACGCTGTTAGCCCATCCTATTCGGGCGACCACTAACACGATGTATGACCTGGCTTCAAACACAAAAATGTATGCCACTAACTTTGCATTGCAAAAACTGGTGTATGAAGGAAAAATAGATGTCAATGATTTGGTATCAAAATACATCCCCGGCTTTAAGGATATGCCTGGGGATAAAATAAAAGGCAAAGATAAACTCCGCATTATTGATATTCTTCATCACGTCGCGGGCTTTCCTGCCGACCCACAATATCCTAATAAAAACGTCGCCGGTAAATTATTTTCACAGAGTAAAAGCACTACTCTGGAGATGATTAAAAAGACGCCGCTGGAATATCAACCTGGGTCAAAGCATATCTACAGCGACGTGGATTATATGATTCTTGGTTTTATCGTTGAATCGATAACGGCAATGCCATTAGATCGCTACGTCGAAACCACCATTTATAAACCGCTCGGATTAAAACATACCGTCTTTAACCCGCTGATGAAAGGCTTCACGCCGCCGCAAATCGCCGCAACGGAACTACACGGCAATACGCGTGACGGCGTGATTCATTTCCCCAATATTCGCACCAATACACTATGGGGCCAGGTGCATGATGAAAAAGCCTGGTACTCAATGGGCGGCGTTTCAGGACACGCCGGACTGTTTTCTGACACCCATGATATGGCTGTGTTAATGCAAGTCATGCTCAATGGGGGCGGCTACGGTAACGTGAAGCTATTCGACGACAAAACGGTTGCGCAGTTTACTCGCCGCTCGCCAGAAGACGCTACCTTTGGTCTGGGGTGGCGCGTTAACGGCAACGCCTCAATGACCCCCACGTTCGGGGTATTAGCCAGTCCGCAAACGTATGGACATACCGGATGGACCGGAACGCTGACGTCTATCGATCCGGTTAATCATATGGCGATTGTGATTTTAGGTAACAGGCCGCACTCTCCGGTAGCAAATCCTAAAGTGAATCCGAATGTTTTTGTCAGTGGATTATTACCTGCGGCGACGTATGGCTGGATTGTTGACCAGATATATGGTTCCTTAAAATAAAAATTAAGAGCCTTTCCCACCAGGCGTTATTGGCGCAGCCAGTTTGGACACGGACAGCGCGCAAAAACCGGAGCGTACACGTAGTACGTGAGGTTTGACTCGCTACGCTCGCCCTTCGGGCCGCCGCAAGCGGCGTTCAAAACGCTAATGCGTTTTGGCGAGCACTGCCCAGGTCCAAAATGGCAAGTAAAATAGCCCTAATGGGATAGGCTCTAAGAAGGGATTCTGATAGCGTCCCTTCCTTCAATTTACACTCTATTTTCAATACTAAGATTGGCCTCATCAGGCCTGTTAAACGTCGACCCGACGGGAAAATGTTTATCGCAGGGCGTTCAGCCCTGCGAGCGTCAACATTTCTGCAAACGGAGTAAGGTTAGCCAATAAGTTTAAGATTTTTTATCACTCAATCATTTAACCGTTCCAGGCCTTAACCGGCCTACAAATACGCTTATTTAGCTAACCAGTCGAGTATCCCCTGCGCGGCATGTCGGCCTTCTGCCATCGCCGTCACCACCAGATCGGCGCCGCGCACCGCATCGCCGCCGGCGAAAATTTTCGGGTTGGACGTCTGGTAACGAAACTCGCTCTCGACGCTGGCGGCAATACGTCCCCAGTTATCCACCTTCACGCCATGCGATTCCAGCCACGACATACCATGCGGATGAAAACCAAACGCCATAATGACCGCATCCGCCGGCATCACGAACTCGCTGTCCGGTACAGGTACCGGACGGCGTCGCCCCTGACCATCCGGTTCGCCAAGCCGCGTACGCAAAAAGCGAATACCGCTGACGCGCCCGTGCGTATCCAGCACCAACTCAACCGGCTGAACGTTAAATTCAAAGTTCGCGCCCTCTTCCCGCGCGTTTTTCACCTCTTTTTTCGACCCCGGCATATTGGCCTCATCACGGCGATAAGCGCAGGTGACGTTGGCAGCGCCATGACGCAGCGCCGTACGTACGCAGTCCATTGCGGTGTCACCGCCGCCCAGCACAACCACGTTAAGGCCCGCAGTATCAATAAACGGCTCGTCAGGCAACGCCGGAAGCCCCATCACCTGTTTGGTATTAGCGATAAGGAATGGCAACGCATCATATACCCCCGGCGCGTCTTCATTCGGTAAATCAGCCTTCATGGAACGATAGGTTCCTACCCCGACAAAGACGGCGTCATAACTCTCCAGCAGCGTCTCCAGAGAAATATCTTTCCCTACTTCGCAGTTAAGCTCGAAACGAATCCCCATCGCGCTGAAGATTTCCCGACGGCGCGCCAGCAGAGATTTATCCAGTTTGAAAGCCGGAATACCAAAGGTGAGCAAACCGCCGATTTCCGGATGGCGATCGTAGACGGTGGCGCTTACGCCATGGCGCGCCAGCACGTCAGCGCAGGCAAGACCTGCCGGCCCCGCGCCGATAATCGCCACGCGCTTATCGCTCTTCTGTACGTCCGACAGGTCGGGACGCCAGCCTTTGCTCAGAGCGCGATCGGAGATATAGCGCTCAATGTTGCCGATGGTAACCGCGCCATACTCATCGCGGAGTGTACACGCGCCTTCGCATAGCCGGTCCTGCGGACAGACGCGCCCGGTAATTTCCGGCAGGCAGTTGGTCTGGTGGGAAAGCTCTACCGCCGCATCAATATCGCCAGCTTTCACCAGTTCGATCCACTGGGGAATATGGTTATGCAGCGGACAGGTCCATTCGCAGATACTGTGTTCCCCGCATGTGAGGCAGCGGGTCGCTTCACGCTCCGCCTGCGCGGCGCGAAACGGCAGATAAATTTCCTCAAAGGTGGTTTTACGCGCTTCAATCGCCAGTTTATCCGGTTCGCCGCGCGGCGGCGTCGCCTGCATACGCTCGGCTTTGCTGCTTGCTGCCCCACTGTGTTGTGTATCCACGGTATGCCAGGGGCGAATCTCCTGCCGGGCGGTACGCAGCCGTCGCGTTTTAGCCAGACGGGTCAACGAGTCTTCGGTGACCAGTTGCAGCGCATCCGCCGGGCAATTTTCCACACAGGCCGGACCCTGTTCACGTCCCTGACACAGATCGCATTTATGCGCGCTGGCTTTGAACTGGTTTGGCGCGACGGGCGTCAATACCATCTGCATGGTGCCGAATGGGCAGGCGACGACGCAGGATTTACAGCCGATGCACTTCTGCGCATTGACCTGCACGCTGTCGTTAATATGCGCGATCGCGCCGTTCGGACAGCTACGGGCGCAGGGCGCATCTTCGCAATGGTGACATGTGACCGCGCTGCGCTGGTGCTGATGTTTGATGACAGTAATTCGGGGCTGATAGCACTGTGACGTCAGGACATGGCGCTCATCATTGTGAGCCATTACGCAGGCGACCTCGCAGGCATGGCAGCCCAGACACTGCTGGCTATTGGCCATAATAAAACGATTCATGGCATCCTTCTGTTTTGGTTGTAAAAACCTTATTCTTTATATGAGCATTGTTATTAACTGACGAAGGCGGGGTCGGCAATGTTCATCTGCCCAGGAAGCACAACTATCTGTCCAGAACCTGTGGCAGATCAATTTATTTCAAAGCAAATGCAATTGCGATTCAGCTAAATGCGGGGAGTGCCAGCGTGACGGTTAAACGCCCGGTCTCAGCCAGTCTGGCTAAGGCTTTTTTCTATATTGTGCTGTTGTCTATTCTGTCCACCGGCAGCGCATTACTGACGCTGACCAGCAGTTTACGGGATGCCGAAGCGATCAATATCGCCGGTTCGCTACGAATGCAGAGCTATCGGCTGGGTTACGATCTGCAAAGCCGTAGCCCGCAGATTAATGCGCATCGTCAACTTTTCCAGCACGCGCTCAACTCGCCGGTACTGCAAAATCTCAACGCCTGGTATGTGCCGCAGGCGGTGAAAACTCGCTACGCGCGCCTGCACGCCAACTGGCTGGAGATGAATAGCCGCCTACAGGACGGCGACATTGCCTGGTATCAGACCAATATCAACAATTACGTCGATCAAATTGATCTCTTCGTTCTGGCGTTACAGCATTACGCCGAGCGTAAAGTCATGCTGGTCGTCGCCATATCGCTGGCGGGCGGTATCGGCATATTTACGCTGGTCTTTTTTACCCTACGGCGTATTCGCCAGCAGGTCGTTCGTCCGCTGAATCAACTGGTCACCGCCAGTCAGCGTATTGAACATGGTCAGTTCGCCCCGCTGCCGCTGGATACCAGCTTACCCAATGAGCTGGGATTGTTGGCGAAAACGTTTAGTCAGATGTCGAGCGAGCTGCATAAACTTTATCGTTCGCTGGAAGCCTCGGTGGAAGAAAAAACGCACGATCTGCACGAAGCGCATCGCCGCCTGGAGGTGTTATACCAGTGCTCTCAGGCGCTGAATACCAGCCAAATCGATGTCCACTGTTTTCGCCATATTTTGCAAATTGTCCGTGAACATGACGCCGCCTGGTATCTGGAGTTAACCGTGGGCGATAACTGGCGGATTAGCGAAGGCACGCAAAGCCCCGACTTGCCGATGCAAATGCTGCCAGTGACGATGCAGGACACGGTCTATGGCGAACTCCACTGGCAAAGCCCCAACGTTAATGCCTCTACGCCGCTGCTGAACAGCGTCTCCACGATGCTGGGGCGTGGTTTGTACTTTAATCAGGCGCAAAAACACTTCCAGCAACTTTTGTTAATGGAAGAGCGCGCGACGATTGCCCGTGAGCTACACGATTCGCTGGCGCAGGTACTTTCTTATTTACGTATTCAGTTAACGCTTTTGAAGCGCGCTATTCCTGAGGATAACGCCGGCGCGCAAAGCATCATGGCGGATTTTTCCAGAGCGCTGAACGACGCCTACCGTCAGCTTCGCGAGCTACTCACCACGTTCCGTCTGACGTTACAGCAGGCCGATTTACCCTCCGCATTGCATGAGATGCTGGAAGATTTACAGAGTCAGACCCCGGCCAAACTCACGTTGGATTGCCGTTTACCCACGCTGGCGCTGGATGCGCAAATGCAGGTGCATTTGTTGCAAATTGTGCGTGAAGCGGTCCTGAACGCCATTAAACACGCCAACGCGAGCGAAATCGCCGTGAGCTGCGTTACCGCGCCTGACGGCGATCATACTGTTTATATTCGCGATAATGGCATTGGTATCGGCGAACCGCATGAGCCTGCCGGACACTATGGTCTGAATATAATGCGTGAGCGCGCGGAGCGCCTTGGCGGCACGCTGAATTTTTCGCAACCCTCCGGCGGCGGCACACTGGTCAGTATCAGTTTTCGCTCCTCCAACAAGGAAGAGAGTCAGTTAACGTAAAGAACGGCAAATCGCCGGAAGGCCAGATGTCAGGCTTTCCGGCGTTGGCACAAAAAGTATGCTGTAAAAGCGCATGATAATTTACATTATCTCCTTTATTTCTCCACGTTTGGCTCGTAGCTTGCCGCTACAGTGAAGCAGTTCAAATCTATAACGATATGTAGAAACACGAGGTTTCCCTTTAATGGCGAATTTTTTTATCGATCGCCCCATTTTTGCCTGGGTGCTGGCTATCCTGTTGTGTCTGACAGGGGCGTTAGCCATTTTCTCTTTACCTGTTGAACAATATCCCGATCTGGCGCCGCCCAACGTACGTATTACTGCGAATTATCCGGGAGCGTCGGCGCAAACGCTGGAAAATACCGTAACCCAGGTTATTGAGCAGAATATGACGGGCCTCGATAATCTGATGTACATGTCATCACAAAGTAGCGGCACCGGACAGGCGACCATCACCCTGAGCTTTATTGCGGGAACCGATCCTGATGAGGCGGTTCAGCAGGTGCAAAACCAGTTACAGTCCGCGATGCGTAAACTGCCGCAGGCGGTACAGGATCAAGGCGTCACGGTACGCAAAACGGGCGATACCAATATTTTGACCATCGCTTTCGTCTCTACCGACGGCTCTATGGACAAGCAGGATATCGCCGACTACGTCGCCAGTAATATTCAGGACCCGCTCAGCCGCGTCAACGGCGTCGGCGATATTGACGCTTATGGTTCACAGTACTCTATGCGTATCTGGCTCGATCCGGCCAAATTGAATAGTTTTCAGATGACCACGAAAGACGTGACCGATGCGATTGAGTCGCAGAATGCGCAAATCGCCGTCGGGCAGCTTGGCGGTACGCCTTCGGTCGACAAGCAGGCGCTGAACGCCACCATTAATGCGCAGTCATTGCTGCAAACGCCGCAACAATTTCGCGATATCACCCTGCGCGTTAATCAGGACGGTTCCGAGGTCAAACTGGGCGATGTCGCCACCGTGGAGCTGGGGGCGGAAAAGTATGACTACCTCAGCCGTTTTAACGGCAATCCGGCTTCCGGTCTTGGCGTTAAGCTGGCCTCCGGCGCGAATGAAATGGCGACCGCGAAGCTGGTGCTGGATCGCCTCAACGAGCTGGCGCAGTACTTTCCCCACGGCCTGGAATACAAGATCGCGTATGAAACCACCTCCTTTGTCAAAGCCTCGATTATCGATGTGGTCAAAACGTTGCTGGAGGCTATCGCTCTGGTTTTCCTGGTGATGTACCTGTTCCTGCAAAACTTTCGCGCCACGCTGATTCCGACGATCGCCGTGCCGGTAGTATTAATGGGCACCTTCTCCGTGCTTTACGCGTTCGGCTACAGTATTAACACATTAACCATGTTCGCGATGGTGCTGGCAATCGGGCTCCTGGTCGACGATGCCATCGTGGTGGTGGAAAACGTCGAACGTATCATGAGCGAAGAAGGGCTCACGCCGCGTGAAGCGACGCGCAAATCCATGGGACAAATCCAGGGGGCGCTGGTCGGTATCGCGATGGTGCTGTCTGCGGTATTCGTGCCGATGGCGTTCTTTGGCGGTACCACCGGGGCGATTTATCGTCAGTTTTCTATCACCATTGTCTCGGCAATGGTGCTGTCGGTGCTGGTCGCCATGATCCTGACACCGGCGCTGTGCGCAACGTTATTAAAACCGCTGCACAAAGGCGAACAGCACGGGCAACGCGGATTTTTCGGCTGGTTTAACCGTACCTTCAATCGTAATGCCGAACGTTATGAGAAAGGCGTAGCGAAAATTTTGCATCGCAGCCTGCGCTGGATTCTGATTTATGTTCTGTTGCTTGGCGGCATGGTGTTCCTGTTTCTGCGCCTCCCCACCTCCTTTCTGCCGCAAGAAGATCGGGGCATGTTCACTACGTCTATCCAGCTACCGAGCGGTTCTACGCAACAGCAGACCCTGAAAGTCGTTGAAAAAGTTGAAAACTATTACTTCACCCATGAGAAAGACAACATTATGTCGGTCTTCTCGACGGTAGGTTCCGGCCCTGGCGGGAATGGGCAAAACGTCGCGCGCATGTTTGTTCGCTTGAAAGACTGGGACGCGCGCGATCCCACCACCGGCTCCTCGTTCGCCATTATTGAGCGGGCGACAAAAGCGTTTAACCAGATTAAAGAAGCTCGCGTCTTCGCCAGCAGCCCGCCGGCAATTAGCGGTCTGGGCAGCTCCGCCGGTTTTGATATGGAATTACAGGATCACGCCGGAGCAGGCCATGACGCGCTGATGGCCGCACGAGATCAACTCATTGAGCTGGCCGGGAAAAACAGTTTCTTGACCCGCGTGCGCCACAACGGCCTGGACGACAGCCCGCAACTGCAAATTGATATTGACCAACGGAAAGCGCAGGCGCTGGGCGTATCGATTGACGATATCAACGACACACTGCAAACAGCCTGGGGATCGAGCTACGTCAACGACTTTATGGACCGGGGCCGCGTGAAGAAGGTCTATGTTCAGGCCGCAGCGAAATATCGTATGTTGCCGGATGATATTAATCTTTGGTATGTCCGTAACAAAGACGGCGGCATGGTCCCCTTCTCCGCCTTCGCCACCTCGCGCTGGGAAACCGGATCGCCGCGTCTGGAACGCTATAACGGCTATTCGGCGGTAGAAATTGTCGGAGAGGCCGCGCCGGGGGTCAGTACCGGGACGGCGATGGATGTCATGGAGTCGTTGGTGCATCAGCTACCGGGAGGTTTTGGCCTGGAATGGACAGCCATGTCTTACCAGGAACGGCTCTCCGGCGCGCAGGCGCCCGCGCTGTACGCTATTTCGCTATTAGTCGTCTTCCTGTGTCTGGCGGCATTGTATGAAAGCTGGTCGGTGCCCTTCTCGGTGATGCTGGTTGTGCCGCTCGGCGTCATTGGCGCGCTACTCGCTACCTGGATGCGCGGGCTGGAAAACGATGTTTACTTCCAGGTGGGGCTGTTGACCGTTATCGGCCTCTCGGCGAAAAACGCGATTCTGATTGTGGAATTCGCTAACGAAATGAATCAGAAGGGACACGCGCTGTTAGACGCCACGCTGTACGCCAGCCGCCAGCGCCTGCGACCGATACTGATGACTTCGCTGGCGTTTATCTTTGGCGTATTGCCGATGGCCACCAGCACCGGGGCAGGCTCGGGTAGCCAGCATGCTGTCGGAACCGGCGTGATGGGGGGAATGATCTCAGCAACCATTCTGGCTATCTTCTTTGTACCCCTGTTTTTCGTGCTGATACGTCGCCGCTTCCCGCTGAAGCCGCGCCCGGAATAAGCTCCCGGCCAGCCTGATACAGGGTGTCGGGCACAAAAAAGGCGACTTTCGTTGAGTCGCCTTTTCTTATCCCCTATGGGAGCGCGGTGCCTTCCAGGCATTTATTTACGAAGCATGACTTCGATAAAATCTTTCCAGTTCCCCAGTTCACGTTCAATCATAATAGCCTCTCTTATTATTATGGGTATTCTACGTAGTTAGCGGTATAGAGAGAAGTTCATTTAACCGATTGTTGCGATATCCTCTGGTTATGCTGTCTATGATATTACTATGGCGCTGTAGCCGTAAATTTTATGTGACTTACTGCAATATTTAGCAACATTAATACCTTTTCTACTACTTTATCAAATCGGGTTAAAAAACAATCAATTGCATATACGCAAAATAGGATTTGTCCCGCGAATTATAAACAAGCCACATCTGGAACGTTTTGGAATCATTATTCACATTCACTCAACAATGTTATATTGATTGCCGATCAGCGCTGGATAAATAACCATTAACAGCCACACTTATTATCCCGCAGACGATACTATTGATTATTTATTCGAATTTCGCGTTAAAGGATTCAATATGATTACCCTCTATGGCATTAAGAATTGCGACACGATCAAAAAAGCGCGCCGTTGGCTGGAGGAGCATGGCATTGATTATCGTTTTCACGATTACCGTGTGGATGGCATAGACCTCCCTCTTCTTAATACCTTTATTGCCGAACTCGGCTGGCAGCCTTTACTGAATACGCGCGGCACAACATGGCGCAAACTGGATGAAGGCGATCGCAGCGGGATTACCGATGCCGACTCCGCCGCTGCTCTCATGGTTGAACAGCCGGCAATCATCAAACGCCCATTGCTCTGCGCGCCCGGGAAGCCTATGCTGCTTGGTTTCAGTGAATCCCGTTATCAGCAGTTTTTTGATGAGGTGTAGTCTATGTCGTGCCCGGTTATTGAGCTGACACAGCAACTTATTCGTCGCCCCTCCCTGAGTCCGGATGACGCAGGCTGTCAGGCATTAATGATTGAACGCCTGCGTAAAATCGGTTTTACCATTGAGCATATGGATTTTGGCGACACGCAAAATTTTTGGGCATGGCGTGGGCGTGGCGAAACGCTGGCGTTCGCCGGGCATACTGACGTCGTACCGGCTGGCGATGTCGATCGCTGGATCAATCCGCCGTTTGAGCCTACGATTCGCGACGGAATGTTGTTCGGTCGCGGCGCGGCGGATATGAAAGGTTCACTGGCGGCCATGGTGGTGGCTGCTGAACGTTTTGTTGCGCAGCATCCTCATCACCGGGGCCGCCTCGCGTTTTTGATTACCTCTGATGAGGAAGCCAGCGCAAAAAATGGCACCGTCAAGGTGGTTGAAGCGCTGATGGCCCGTCACGAGCGGCTGGATTACTGTCTGGTCGGCGAACCTTCCAGTACTGAAATTGTGGGTGATGTCGTCAAAAACGGGCGTCGCGGTTCCCTCACCTGTAACCTCACTATTCATGGCGTTCAGGGGCACGTCGCCTATCCGCATCTGGCGGATAACCCTGTTCATCGCGCCGCGCCTTTTCTTAATGAACTGGTCGCTATCGAGTGGGATCGGGGCAATGACTTTTTCCCGGCCACCAGTATGCAGGTAGCCAATATCCAGGCAGGCACCGGCAGCAATAATGTCATTCCCGGTGAACTGTTCGTGCAGTTTAACTTCCGTTTCAGCACGGAACTGACCGATGAGATGATCAAAGAGCGGGTACATGCGCTGCTTGAGAAGCATCAGCTACGCTATACCGTAGACTGGTGGCTTTCCGGCCAGCCGTTCCTGACCGCACGCGGCAAGCTGGTGGACGCGGTGGTAAACGCCATTGAGCACTATAATGAAATTAAACCGCAATTACTGACGACGGGCGGTACGTCCGACGGACGTTTTATCGCCCGTATGGGAGCGCAGGTGGTAGAACTGGGGCCGGTGAACGCCACCATTCATAAAATTAATGAATGTGTGAATGCCGCCGATCTCCAGCTACTGGCCCGTATGTATCAACGCATTATGGAACAGCTCGTCGCCTGATGAGCGTTCCGGTAAGAGGAAATAAGCATGGACTGGCTGGCAAAATATTGGTGGATTCTGGTATTGGTGTTTCTGGTAGGCGTACTGCTGAATGTGATCAAAGATCTCAAACGCATCGACCATAAGAAATTCCTTGCCAATAAACCTGAGCTGCCCCCGCATCGCGATTTTAACGATAAGTGGGACGATGAAGACGACTGGCCGAAGAAAGATCAGCTGAAAAAGTAACCGGATAACATGCCGGACAGGTATCGCTATCCGGCATGGTCCCCACCGCCGGGCATTACGTCGCGTAAACGCTGCGTTCGTCCGGCATCCAGCGCAATCAGCGCCTGCGCCGCCTGCGCACGCTGCAACGCCAGCAGAGCTTTACGGCCTGAAATGCGTAGCCGGGCGCACAGTTCGGCATCGCTGGCTTTTTCTTCCAGCCGCCCTCTCAGCGCCGGTAATGGCAATGCGCTGTATTGCAGTAAACGATGCAGGCAACCTAACGATGTCAGTAGCGGGCGGTGCGCGAACGCAAAACCGACCAGCTCACGCCAGTCTTCATCATTAAGCGCCTGTTCATCTAACGCCGCCAGCGGTATCGCCTCGCCGTTCCACTGCGTCAGGATATCCGCATCGCGGCGCAAACGTCGGTGTTCCTGCTGCGCCAGCCGTTTTCCCGCGTCGCTCAGCGGCAATAACGCCATCGCCGTATAGCAACCGCTGCTCGCCTCCCGATGGTTGCCCATCCGTACCAGTACAAAGCCGCAGCGTTGCCAGAAACGCCACAGCTCCGGCGTATAGCCGAAGCTGACGGAAAGATAATCACACTGCGCCGCCTGCATGCACGCGCAGGCAATCAACTGCTGACCGATGCCTTCGCGCTGGCGGGCGGGGTGCACCGCGATACGGCTTACGCGACGCCCGACCAGCGTCGCGGCTAAAGGGTCGCTACCGTGCGCCGCCAGCGACTGCGCCACCAGATTTCCACGCGGACGCCGGAAACCGGCCCATACAGCCTGACTGAGTTCTGCGGATAGCCCGCCCTCTTCGACCAGCCAGAGGGCGCCCGCCACACGGTTATTCGCCGTAGCCTGCAAAAAATGCTGCCCTGGCGCATCCATCATTCGGCGCAGATCCAGCGGCGAAGTACGATAGTGCGCCCCCGACAGTAACTGATACACAGCCCTCGGCAACGCGGGCGTCTCCCTCCAGGCCTGTTGGTAAAACGCCGAGATTGCTATCGCGCCATGTGGCGCCTGCGCAAACGCTTCATCGTCGAATATCAGCGCCTCGCTGACGATATTTTCCAGCGGGCATTCTGACGCCCAGCGGACAGGCTGACGAAGCGTGAAGCGGTGAAGCTGCGGAAAACGGGCGCAAAACTTAAGTAAAAAACCGCGTCCGGTGCCTTCGTAGCCCTGAACGGTGGTGGTGAGTAGTATGCGGGGAAAGCGCGAAACCAGTTGCAGCAGCAGCGGCGCGGGGATTGCCGCCGCCTCGTCAACTACCAGCCAGTCGGCTCTTGCCCCGCTCGCCAGCAGCGCATCCGGCGCCATAAAGCAGAACCGCTCACCGGCAAACGCTGCCAGGATATCCGTTGCCGTTTTCGCCGGTGCGGTCACGATAGCCGTGCCCGCCATCCGGGAGATGAATTGCCCGGCCAGCGCCGATTTGCCGCGCCCACGGGGGGCAATCACCGTCGCCACGCCGGGCGGCATTTCACGTAAACGCGATAAGATAGCCGCCTGCTCCGGCTGCGGCTCGCCAGTGGCGGGTCGCCAGCATTCACGGGAAGGATAAGATGGCCAGCAAAACGGCTGGCGCTGTCGCCAAAGCAGCGTTTGCGGATCGCGGGAGAAAGTCCGTTTAAGATACTGTGCAAACTGCGGTGTAGGGATAGGCTGCGCGCAGTCGCTCCAGCGCAGTGAATCGGTATCAGGCCTGCTTTCCCACGTCTCATACGGCGGCATCAGCAGAAGCAGCCAGCTTCCGGCCTGCAAGGTCCCGCTCAGGGCGGCAAACGCTGCGGCGTCAAAGCCCTGCCAGGCATCAAATATCGCATGACGGAATTCACGGCCCAGCAGCGTTTGTAACGCCTGTGGCGTACAGCACGGCTGGGCGGGCGCGTCAGGCGCGACCCACAGCCAGTCACCGGGCAATGCAGCGCGTATCGCCTCGGCCCGCTCCCGGCACCACGCCGCATCGCCGCTGATGACCAGTAAACGGCGAATGCCTTCCTGTGTCATTTGCGACGTTAACGCCTGTAGCGCATCGATATCAGACATCCCTGCCCCGGTTTATCAAAAGTTTTTGCCAAACGTATTACATTGCGCCGGGTCGCCGCTGTCAAATCCACGCTTAAACCAGCTGTAGCGCTGTTCTGAGGTGCCGTGGGTAAAACTATCCGGCACGACGCGCCCCTGCCCCTGTTGCTGTAAGCGATCGTCGCCGATAGCCTGTGCGGCATTGAGCGCCTCTTCCAGATCGCCCGCCTCCAGTACGCCTTGCTGCTGCATACTGTGTCCCCACACGCCGGCAAAGCAATCCGCCTGTAGCTCCATGCGCACCGAAAGGCGATTCACCTCCGTTTGCGACGCGTTTTGCTGCAACTGGCGTACTTTCGGCTCAATACCTAACAGTTTTTGTACGTGGTGGCCGACTTCGTGGGCGATGACATAACCCTGAGCAAAATCACCGTCCGCGCCCAGCTTATTTTTCATATCATCGTAAAATGAGAGATCGATATAAACGGTGCCGTCCGCCGGGCAGTAAAACGGCCCCATCACGGACTGACCCGCACCACAGCCGGTGCGCGTCATACCACGGTACATCACCAGTTTTGGCTGCTGATAGCCGCGCCCCATTTTTTGAAAGAGTTGCCCCCAGGTATCTTCGGTCGTCGCCAGAATCACCGAGGTAAATTTTGCCGCTTCATCATCATTGGGGCTTATCGAACGCGTCGACTGCTGCTGCGAAACCGGCTGACCGGTCAACAGACCGGTTAAATCCACCCCATAGTACCCTGCGACCAACACCACCACCAACAGAATGATGCCGCCTTTCCCGCGCGGAAGACGAAAGCCTGGGCCACCCAGCGAGGGGCCGCCTGGCCGATTACGTCTGTCCTCTACATTGTTGCTTTCACGACGCCCTTGCCAGCGCATAATCACCTCATTCTCTCTTTGTTATACAGATGATCGTAGGCGGTCAGGCGCAGGATTACCACAGGTAAACGCTATCAGAATGAGGAAAGGATGATACCGGAGAGCGGTTGCCCCCCGGTCAGAAGCGGAATTAATCTAATTTCACGCCCAGGCGATGCGCGACGGCTTCATAGGCTTCAATCAGACCGCCCAGACTCTGGCGGAAGCGGTCTTTGTCCATTTTGTCCAGCGTCTCTTTATCCCACAGGCGGCTGCCGTCCGGCGAAAACTCATCGCCCAGCACCACTTCGCCTTTATACAGGCCAAACTCCAGTTTGAAATCCACCAGGATAAGACCCGCGTCATCAAACAGTTTTTTCAGTACGTCGTTGGCTTTGTAGGTTAGCTCTTTCATACGCGCCAGATTTTCCTGACTTACCCAACCGAACGTTTCACAGTAGGAACTATTCACCATCGGGTCGTGCAGCGCGTCGTTTTTCAGGAACAGATCGAATATCGGCGGGTTAAGCTCCATGCCTTCTTCCACGCCCAGACGCTTGACCAGCGACCCAGCCGCACGGTTGCGCACCACACATTCAACCGGCACCATCTCCAGCTTCTTCACCAGACACTCGGTATCAGACAGCAAACGTTCCATCTGGGTCGGGATGCCCGCCTCGGCCAGTTTGGTCATAATGAAATGGTTGAATTTGTTATTTACCATGCCTTTGCGATCAAACTGTTCAATGCGCGCGCCATCCCCTGCTGACGTATCATTGCGGAATTCGAGCACCAACAGGTCCGGGTTTTCCGTGCTGTATACGGTTTTCGCTTTACCACGATACAACTCAGCTTGCTTTTGCATCTTTAACACTCCTGGGTGTGAATTAACGATAAGTATTCATTTCCTGCTACGCCTGCCGGAGACGTCGGCCTGTAATTGTGGTGCGAAATAGCGGTTAAATCGCGTTTTTGTACCGACGCACACGTTTGCGTATCTTATCAGAAAAAAGGGCCGGATTACTCCAGCCCTGTTAAATTACTTGTTGAACGCTGCCTGGAAGACGGCAACCAGCGCGTCGTTCTGGCTTTGCGTCAGAGTATGCCCCTTAGGATCGATAAACTGCAAGCTGCTGCGGTTATCTAAATCGCCGACCTGCAATTTATAGTCTCCGGATGCCAGGCCCGGGTCGCTAGCGCCCAGATCCCGCCAGTCGCTGTCAGACAACGGTTTGTACGTTACCGCCATGCTGCCCTGAGAGCGAGTGCTGTCGGTGACTTTCATGCCTACTTTTTCCAGCGCGGCCGGGAGGCGTTGCCACACGAGGTTGAACGGACCGCGAACGACCAGCATAGGTAAACCGGTATCATCAGCGGCGCTCTGCACATCCATCGTTGCGGCGGAACGGTTCTGCGCGGCATTTGCCGCATCCGTAGCGGTCTTATCCAGACCGGCGGAAATGACGTTCATCATTTCCGTGCTATAGCGCTGCAGCGACGCCGCGTCAGCGACCGGCTTGCCAGCCTGTTCCAGATTAACCAGTTTTACCGTTACCGCCTGCTGATAGCCCTGCGGCTTCACCGAGATTTGATAACGTCCACGATACTGTTCGTCTTCATCCAGGCGGTTCCAGTTCACCCAATCGGTCGTCAGGGTCTGGCTGGCATCGTCACGTTTTTCAATCGGATAATTTTTCGCCTGAATCACGCTGACGACTTGCGGCCACAGCGTGCTGCTACGACCATTTTCCACCAATAGCGTAGCGGTATCGCCAGAGAACTGGGTACGCGCGCCGCTCACTAACGCTAACGGCTGCGCTGGCGGACGGATATCCAACGCCTTACCAACCGCGCCGCTCCCCTTCGTGACCGGAATAACGTAGTCGCCGGTCGTTATCGGCAGGATCATTCCTGCCGGGGCGTGAAGTTCAGCAAGCGGCGCGGCATCCAGATAGGATTCATCGCCGCTTACCTGGCGCTTGTAGCGCGAATCGGAACTACAGGCAGCGAGCAGCAAAACAAGCGAAACACCCGCAACCTTCGCCAGGCGCGACTTTTGTACTGAGTAAGCCATCAAATCTCCCTAAACTTTACAGCAGGCCAGCATGCTGAAGCGCTGCTTTGACGATGTCACGACCATGGTCCGTGATAGGCGTCATTGGCAGGCGCAGCGTGTCGGTCGCCACAAGACCCAATGCCTTACATGCCCATTTCACCGGGATAGGATTGGGTTCGACAAATAGTTTGTTGTGTAACGGCATCAGACGCTGGTTGATAGCGCGCGCCTCGGCAAATTGCCCTTCCGCCGCCAGTTTGCACATGTCAGCCATCTCGCGCGCCGCTACGTTAGCCGTAACGGAAATCACGCCATGACCACCCAGTTGCATAAAGTCCAGCGCAGACGCGTCATCGCCGCTAAGCAGAATAAAATCGTCTGAAACCAGCTCTTTGATCTGGTGAACGCGGGTTAAGTTCCCTGTCGCCTCTTTGATAGCGATAATATTTTTTATTTCCGCCAGACGACCCACGGTTTCCGGCAACATGTCGCAACCGGTACGGGACGGCACATTATACAGAATTTGCGGCAAGTCAGTGTGTTCCGCGATGGCTTTGAAATGCTGGAACAAACCTTCCTGCGTCGGGCGATTGTAGTACGGCGTTACCGTCAGGCAGCCAACAATGCCGCTATCGTTAAAACGCTGCGTCAGGCTAATCGCTTCCGCGGTCGCGTTTGCGCCCGTGCCGGCGATAACCGGAATACGTCCGTCAGCCAGTTCCAGCGTCATCATCACGACATCGCCATGTTCATCATGGCTTAGCGTGGCAGACTCGCCGGTAGTGCCAACCGAAACAATCGCCGAGGTACCGTTGGCGACATGATAATCAATGAGTTTTTTCAGGCAAGACCTACTGACGTTACCTTTCTCATCCATCGGCGTAACAAGCGCGACAATACTTCCCGTGAACATGGGCCATCCTCTGTGCAAACAAGTCTCTCAATGGTACGTTTGGTATGGCAATAAAAGCAAGCGACCAAAGCCGTTCTGATTGTTGTATGCAGGTTTTTTTTATGGTTTCCTTAAGATTACCTCACCGCTCAAAGGAATAACTGGTTTGACACCGTCATCACAACACTATTTGGTTATCACTGCGCTGGGCGCCGACAGGCCCGGTATTGTGAATACCATTACTCGCCATGTCAGCAGTTGCGGCTGTAATATCGAAGACAGCCGACTGGCGATGCTGGGCGATGAATTCACGTTTATTATGCTGTTGTCCGGCACGTGGAACGCGATTACCTTGATTGAATCGACATTGCCGTTAAAAGGCGCGGAGCTGGATCTGCTGATTGTGATGAAACGGACGTCCGACCGCCCCCGCCCGGCAATGCCCGCGACGGTATGGGTTCAGGTTGAGGTCGCCGACTCCCCGCATTTAATTGAGCGATTCACCGCGCTGTTTAATAGTCATGAAATGAATATTGCGGAGCTGGTCTCCCGCACGCAGCCGGCTGAAGGTGATAAAGCTGCGCAATTATTTATTCAAATCACCGCACATAGCCCGGCGTCGCAAAATTCCGCAAATATTGAGCAAGCCTTTAAAGCACTATGTACAGAACTCAATGCGCAAGGCAGTATAAACGTCGTCAATTACTCACAACATGATGAACAGGATGGAGTTAAGTAATGAATCCACTGAAAGCCGGTGATATCGCACCGAAATTTAGCTTGCCGGATCAAGACGGGGAACAAGTAAATTTGACCGACTTCCAGGGACAGCGCGTTCTGGTTTATTTCTACCCAAAAGCCATGACACCCGGCTGTACCGTGCAGGCCTGCGGCTTACGCGATAACATGGACGAGCTCAAAAAAGCAGGCGTGGACGTGCTGGGCATCAGCACCGATAAACCTGAAAAACTCTCCCGTTTCGCTGAAAAAGAGCTGCTGAACTTTACCCTTTTGTCCGATGAAAACCATCAGGTGTGTGAACAGTTCGGCGTCTGGGGCGAAAAGTCGTTTATGGGCAAAACGTATGACGGCATTCACCGCATCAGCTTTTTGATTGACGCTGATGGTAAGATTGAACACGTCTTTAATGATTTTAAAACCAGCAATCACCATGATGTGGTGCTGAACTGGCTGAAAGAAAACGCGTAAAAGCCTCAGGCCGCGCTGATGTGCGGCCTGGAAAGGGAATGCGCCGTCAGACTTGCCGCGCCAGACGCCATATCGCCGCCACATTGCGCGCCGACAGGCTCAGGTTATATTCCGCCTCGTGTAAGGCTTCCGGCAGCGTAACGATATGCGACAAAATCGATAGCGCCGCATCGATACCCTGCTGATACACAACGTGATGATCGTGTTGCAGCCCACCGGCGAGCGCGATAACCGGTTTATGATACCGCTTCGCCACTCTGGCGACGCCAATCGGCGTCTTGCCGCAAATACTTTGGCTGTCCAGCCGCCCTTCTCCGGTAATCACCAGATCGGCATCTTTAACCGCCTGCTCAAGCTGTAGCGTTTCCACGACAATCTCTACGCCGGCGCGTAATTCCGCATTGAGCAACCCCAAAAGCGCGGCGCCCATTCCACCTGCCGCGCCCGCGCCGGGAGCGTTAATCACCTCACGTCCCGTAGCCTGATAAATATGCCGGCCCCAGTTTTCCAGCGCCGCGTCCAGGGTGTTCACCATTTCCGCTGTCGCCCCTTTTTGTGGGCCAAAAATGGCCGATGCGCCCTGGGGACCACACAGCGGATTGTTGACATCGCACGCCACGGTTATCGATACCTTACGCAGCAATGGGTGACAACCGGACAGATCGATAGAGGCCAGCGCCGCCAGCGCCTCGCCGCCCGGAGAAAGCGAGCGCCCCTGTTTATCGCGCAATATAACGCCAAGCGCCTGCATCATCCCCGCGCCGCCGTCATTCGTCGCGCTGCCGCCAATTCCCAGAATAATACGCTTTACGCCACGCTCCAGCGCCGCGACGATTAACTCGCCGGTGCCGTAGCTGGTGGTATTAAGCGGGTTGCGCAATTCAGGCGAAACGTGATGCAGCCCGGATGCCGCCGCCATTTCAATCACGGCGGTATCGCTATCGCCCAGCATTCCCCAGCGCGCGGCCACCGGTTGCCCAAGCGGGCCTTGTACCCACTGGTCGACATAACGCCCGCCGCTGGCTTCCACCATTGATTGTACGGTTCCTTCCCCGCCATCCGCCATGGGCACTTTAACGTAGTCGGCGTCAGGATAAATTTCGCGGAACCCCTTTTCTATCGCCTCAGCGACCGCCATTGCGGACAAACTTTCTTTAAATGAATCAGGAGCAATAACAATTTTCATAGGGATTATCCTGCAAAACCAAAGAAACCGAACATCAGAGTAGAAATAAAGGTAATGGCTAACCCCACCAGCGTTTCATACGGCATTAGCTTTAAACGTTCATGAATTTGCATATTGACGCTGCCGCCCGTCGCGTGGAAAAAGCTGCCGTGCGGCAGATGGTCCAGCACCGTGGCGCCCGCATGGATCATAGCGGCTCCCGCCAGGGCGGAAACGCCAAGTTCAAGTAACGTGGGAGAGAAAACGCCGGACGCCACCGCCGTTCCCGCCGTGGTTGAGGCCGTCGCCATTGACATCATGGCGCCAGACACGGGCGCCAGCAGCCAGGATGGCAATCCCGAAGCGGTGAGGCCATGAATCAGGACATCTTTAAGTTCGGAATTAGCGATAATGCCGGCCAGCGTACCGGTTCCCAGCAACATAATAGCGACAGGCGCCATACGCATCAGACCGGCGACCATGTACTGGTTACAGTGGCGCGCGCGTCCCATCAACAGCAGACCGACCAATCCCCCTACGGGCAGGGCAATTAACGGGTCAATGGAAATGCCGGCAAACGGACGGAGAGAAAGCAGGAAAATAGCGACCAGCGGCGCGCTAATCGCCACCAGAAAACCGGGTCTGGCGACGGAGTCATCATGGTGAGTCACTTCATGATCGGCGACGCCCGCGCCTTTATTATTCAGCCGTTTCGCTAACAGATAGGCGATAATAAGCCCAACGATGCCCGGAACCACGCCCGCCAGCATAATAGAGGTAAGAGGAACATGAAACGCATCGGAGGCGGCAATAGCGTTCGGGTTGGGTGACATCACGTTACCCGCTTTGCCGCCGCCGACCATCGCCAGCAGAATAGCGCTTTTTGACAGCCCTGCATTACGCGCAATCGACAGCGCAATCGGCGCGACGGTAATCACCGCCACATCAATAAATACGCCGACAGCGGTCAAACATAGTGTGGCAATGGCTAATGCCAATAATGCCCGGGTTTCCCCCACTTTGCGGACAATCGTCTCAGCAATCGTATTCGCCGCCCCGGACTCAATTAATACGCCCGCCAGTACGCCTGCGGCCAGAATACGCAATACGGCATTAACGATGCCCTGCGCGCCTGACACCATCAACGACACGGTTTGCAGAAGATCGGCGCCGCCAATCAAACCGCCGACCAGCGCGCCCGCCATCATGCCGTAGGCTGGCGACACTTTTCTTAAAATTAATACGATGGCCACAACCAATGCGGCAATGGCTCCCAGGGTGGATATCGACGTCATATACTGCGCCTCCTTTAACATGGAGCGCGCAGTATGGAAAAACCCGCCTAAAAATCCGCTGGAGCTTTCAACAAATTTCGATTCGACCTGGCAGCGGTAACTTGTCGGACGGTACAGATTCGGCCTGGAGCTCCATACCGATATAAAGCCAAAGCGTACTTTTTAACTCATTGATTTTTATGTGCGTAATATCCTCACAGCGCTGTAAGCGATAGCGCAATGTATTCACATGAATATGCAATGCTTTGGCCGTTTGCGTCAGGTCACAATTATGTTCAAACCAGGTCCGCAGCGTCTGTTGCAATACGCCTTTCGCGTCATGTTGCGCCAGTTGCAGCCACAGACGCGATAACTCCTGCACTTGCCAACTTTCAGACAGCCCGCTTAGCAGCGCGGGAAGCGCGTGGTCATGATAAAAAATGTACTGGCTGCGCAGCTTTTGTCTTTTCGCCATCGCCTGCGTGGCTCTCGCAGTGAGCAAAGATCGGTGCAATCCCGTCTCGCCGGCAAAATAGCCCCCAACCAAAATACGGCTAAAGCCCGATGATGCAGCCCATGATTTAAAAATCTGCAATTCACCCATTTCCTGGCGGGTATTCCACTTTCCCTCTTTTAACGTGATAGGCTTAATAATGATTAATTCATTAAATTCGGTAAACGTCACCAAATGGTTGCGCGCGTGATTCTCGAAATAATCCATTACATTGCGCAACGCTTCGCGATCCGGCTGGGAAAGTTCAATAATCAGCACCACTCTGGGAACCGCCAGATCAATGCCCAGATAGGCCGCCATAGAGCGCAACGACTCTGTTGAATTTTCTCGCAAAATCAATTGGTTGATCAGCTCTTCGCGATAGCGTTTATCCCACTGTCGCTGTTCGATCAGCACCATATGCTCAATCACCAGCTCCGCCGCCATTTTAACCAGCTCAGCATACGCGCGAACCTCCTCCGGCTCGCCGGTAATGCCGACCACGCCGATAAGCTGTTCATGAAAAGAGATGGGAAGATTAATGCCGGATCGCACACCTTTAAGCTGATTGGCGGTAGCGGAATCAATTTCTACAATACGGTTTTCCTTCAGCGCCAGAATGGCCCCTTCATGACGCTGGCGAAGCCGCGAAGGTTCGCCAGACGCGATAATGACGCCATGTTCATCCATGACGTTTACCGAGTAAGGAATAATTTTCATGGCTCGCTGTACAATTTGCCGCGCGGTATACCCTTTCAAGTAATGTTTTCTCAACACACTCATTCCCTGTTTCGTTATCGCTTCACATTAAAAAAACAATCTCGCATCAATGATGTCACTTATTAACGAATTTCTCAGAAGAATGCTTAGGCTAAGTCACCAAATTTTGGCGGCTTTACAGCGAGAATTTTGTAGGTTCCGACAATAAAAATGCCGCAACACGGTGCGGCATTAAAAAAAAGAGCGGCTTTCTAAGCGCTTGTCCCTCATCAGGCGTGCGCAAAATGGCGGCAGGGCACTATGATGTCGTTCACGCTTTACAACTTTTGTACAGGCCGCTCAGGATGAGGCATCCGTCACCTGACCATCCGGCCAGGCATGGACAACGGCTTTAATCAGCGTCGCCAATGGAATGGCGAAAAACACTCCCCAGAAACCCCACAGACCGCCGAAAATCACCACTGACAGAATAATCACCAGCGGATGCAAATTCACCGCTTCGGAGAAAAGTACCGGTACCAGCAGATTGCCATCCAGCGCCTGAATAATCAGATAAACGGCAAAACAGCTCCAGAATTCCGTCCCCAGGCCAAACTGAAACAGCGCGACGCCCACCACCGGAATTGTCACCACAAAGGCGCCGATATAGGGGATCAGAACCGAAAAGCCCACCAGTACCGCCAGCAGTAGCGAATAGTTGAGGCCAAACAACAAAAAGCCCAGCCAGGTCGCCACGCCCACCACTACCATCTCCAGCACTTTTCCGCGGATATAGTTGGTGATCTGCTGATTCATCTCATTCCACACCTGCCCCGCCAGCCCGCGATTACGCGGCAGCACGCGACGCACGGCATTCAACATCTGCTCTTTATCTTTTACCAGGAAAAAGACCATCAGCGGCACCAGCACCAGATATACCGCCAGCGTCAGTAGCCCGACTAACGAAGCCAGCGAATACTTCACCACCGAATCGCCCATGTTAAGCATCCGGGTACGCATGTTTTCCGCCATCGCATCAATAATGCCCGCATCCATCAGCGCCGGATAGCGTCGCGGCAAGGTCGCGGCAAAATCGGACAGTTTATTCAGCATACCGGGCATATCACGAATCAGGTAAATACCCTGCTGCCAGGCAATCGGCATCACCACAAACGCCATTAATAACAGAATGCCGACAAAGAGGATAAGGACAATGGAGGCTGCCCAGCGCCGGGAACAGCCAATCGCCTGCAGGCGCGCCGTCGGCCACTCCAGCAGGTAGGCCAGTACGATAGCGACCAGCAGCGGCGCTAACAGGCCGCTAAAGAAAAAGAGGATGCTAAAACCAGCCACCAGAATGACCAGCAAGGCAATCGCCTCCGGGTCGCTGAAGCGACGGCGATACCATTGCATTAACATTTCGAGCATAAAACCCTTCCCAGAACTCAACTGCGGGATTGTGATGCCGAATTGTATCGAAATGTCACAAAAAAGACTTCGCTTTTTATCGTTGATTCAGGAAACTAAAATAGTGAGTCTGTGCTCATCACAGTTACACTTATGAAGTGTCGGAGCGTGGAACGATATTTCACGACGTTGGTCAAAGGGCTATCTCAAAACAACAGGATAGAGGTTATGTTCAGGCAGTTGAAAAAAAACCTGGTGGCAACCCTCATTGCAGCATTGGCTCTCGGTCAGGTCGCGCCCGCATTTGCCGACCCTGCCGACACGCTGCCCGATATGGGAACCTCGGCAGGAAGCACGCTTTCTATCGGACAAGAGATGCAAATGGGCGACTTTTATGTGCGCCAGCTACGCGGCAGCGCGCCGTTAATCAACGATCCGCTGCTGGTGCAATACATTAACGCGCTGGGTATGCGTCTGGTCTCGCACGCCGACTCCGTCAAAACGCCCTTCCATTTTTTCTTGATCAATAATGACGAAATCAACGCGTTCGCGTTCTTTGGCGGCAATGTGGTGCTGCACTCGGCGCTTTTTCGCTACGCGGATAACGAAAGCCAGCTAGCTTCAGTCATGGCGCATGAAATCTCCCACGTGACGCAGCGCCATCTGGCGCGCGCGATGGAAGATCAAAAGCGCAGCGCGCCGCTTACCTGGGTGGGCGCGCTGGGTTCCATTTTGCTGGCCATGGCCAGCCCACAGGCCGGTATGGCGGCGCTAACCGGTACTCTGGCGGGAACGCGCCAGGGAATGATAAGTTTCACCCAGCAAAATGAGCAAGAAGCCGACCGTATTGGTATTCAGGTACTGCAACGCGCCGGATTTGACCCACAGGCGATGCCCTCTTTCCTCGAAAAACTGCTCGACCAGGCGCGTTACTCCACGCGTCCGCCTGAAATTTTGCTCACTCACCCCTTACCGGAAAGCCGCCTTGCGGATGCCCGCAACCGTGCCAACCAGATGCGCCCGGTCGTGGTGCAATCTTCCGCCGACTTCTATCTCGCCAAAGCGCGCGCCCTGGGAATGTACAATTCCGGACGTAACCAGCTTACCAGCGACCTGCTGGATCAGTGGTCTAAAGGCAACGTGCGTCAGCAACATGCGGCGCAATATGGCCGGGCGTTGCAGGCGATGGAAGCGAGCAAGTACGATGAAGCGCGCAAAACGTTGCAGCCGTTGTTAAGCGCGGAACCGAACAATGCCTGGTATCTTGACCTCGCCACCGATATTGACCTGGGGCAGAAAAGAGCCAACGACGCGATTAATCGCCTGAAAAATGCCCGCGATCTGCGCGTTAATCCTGTGCTGCAGTTAAACCTCGCCAATGCGTACCTCCAGGGAGGCCAGCCGAAAGCGGCGGAAACCATTCTGAATCGCTACACCTTTAGCCATAAAGATGACGGTAACGGCTGGGATCTGCTTGCTCAGGCCGAAGCCGCGCTGAACAACCGCGATCAGGAGCTGGCGGCGCGCGCTGAAAGTTATGCGCTGGCGGGACGACTGGATCAGGCAATTTCACTGCTCAGTAGCGCCAGCGCCCAGGCAAAACTGGGTAGCCAGCAACAGGCGCGTTACGATGCGCGTATCGACCAGTTGCGCCAGTTACAGGAACGCTTCAAGCCATACACGAAAATGTAATCGCCGTTTATTAGCCGGATGGCGTCACAAGGAGAACTCATGACCGACACGATTAAAATCTACCATAACCCGCGCTGCTCGAAGAGCCGCGACACGCTGAACCTGCTGAAATCTAACGGCGTGGAACCGGAAGTGGTGCTTTATCTGGATACGCCCGCCGATGCCGCCACCGTGCGGGAACTGCTGCGTATGTTGGGCATGTCCAGCGCGCGCGAACTGATGCGCCAGAAAGAAGATCTCTATAAAACGCTTCACCTGGCGGATAGCCAGCTAAGTGAAGAGGCGTTAATCCAGGCGCTGGTTGAACACCCTAAACTGATGGAGCGCCCCATTGTGGTAGCAAATGGTCAGGCGCGCATTGGCCGACCGCCTGAGCAGGTGCTGGACATCCTCGGTTAACCGTTGAACGCCGCCGTCGCGGCGTATTACAGTTTCAGGATCTCTTTGACAAACGGGATCGTCAGTTTTCGCTGGGCAGTGATCGACGCATGATCGAGCTGATCCAGCGTCATAAACAGCGTGCGCATTTCGCGATCAAGACGTTTGAGTAAAAACCGCCCGACATCTTCCGGCAGTTCAAACCCCCGTAACCGGGCGCGCAACTGTAGCGCCTGAAGTTTGTCTTCATCGGAAAGAGGCTGGAGTTTATAGATTTGCCCCCAGTCCAGACGGGAAGCGAGATCGGGCAAGCCCAGATTTAACTGTCTTGGCGGACGATCGCCGGTGATCAATAACCGCGTCTTACCGGACTCCAGAATGCGGTTATAGAGATCAAAGATCGCCATCTCCCACAGTTCATCGCCAGCGACACACTCAATGTTATCAATACACACCAGCGAGAGGTGTTCCATACCGTCGAGCACTTCCGGCACGAACCAGGTACGTTTATCGAGCGGGACGTAGCCTACCGCATCTCCACGCTGCGACAATTCAGCGCAGGCGGCGTGCAGCAAATGGCTGCGGCCCGCGCCTTCACGCGCCCAAAGGTAGATATATCCACTATGTTCCTGGCGCAACACGTTTTGTAACGCGGCCAGTAGAGAGGCGTTATCCCCCGGCCAGAAACTTGCGAAAGTTTCGTCGTCAGGAAGATAAAGTGGCAAAGAGAGCTGTGCCGGTGTGTTCAGAGATACCTCAACCCAGGATGACATAAAATCGCGCTGAGTTTACCACATAATTCCCTTGAGATAGAACCGGGCAGCATCGCTGCCCGGCAACCCGTTACTGATGCGGAGACTCCGCATCATTTGCCTCCAGTACCACTTCTTCCGGACGCAACAGGCTAATCAGTTTAAAAATCAGGCTCAGGCAAATCCCGACGATGGTCGCCAGCGCCATCCCTTTCAATTCTGCCGCGCCGATATGCACTTTCGCGCCGCTCACGCCGATGATCAAAATCACCGAGGTGAGGATCAAGTTTTGCGCTTTGTTGTAGTCGACTTTTGATTCGATCAATACGCGAATCCCCGACGCGCCGATAACGCCGTACAACAGCAGCGAGACGCCGCCCATCACGGGTAACGGGATAATCTGAATCGCCGCCGCCAGTTTGCCGACGCAGGAAAGCAGAATGGCGAAAATCGCCGCGCCGCCGATAACCCAGGTACTGTAGACGCGGGTGATCGCCATGACGCCAATATTTTCCCCATAGGTGGTATTCGGCGTGGAGCCGAAGAAGCCGGAGACGATCGTTGACAGTCCGTTAGCGAACATCGAGCGGTGCAAACCGGGATCGCGCACTAAATCTTTTTTGACGATATTCGCCGTCACCACCAGATGACCGACATGCTCGGCGATCACGACCAACGCCGCGGGCAGAATCGTCAGGATCGCGAACCATTCAAAACGCGGCGTATAGAAGGTCGGCAGCGCAAACCAGTGCGCCTGGGCAATCGGCGTGGTATCGACCACTCCCAGCGCGAATGACAGCGCATAGCCCGCCAGCACGCCGATCAAAATCGGAATGATCGCCAGGAAACCGCGAAACAGTACGGAGCCGAACACCGTCACCGCCAGCGTGACCATGGAGATGATAATTGTTTTCGTGTCCGGCGACTGCCCTTGCGCAGGCAGCAATCCGGCCATCCCCGCCGCGACGCCAGCCAGCTCCAGACCGATGACGGCAACGATTGCGCCCATTGCCGCAGGCGGGAACATCACATCCAGCCAGCCGGTGCCCGCTTTTTTAACGATGAAAGAGACCAGACAGAACAGCACGCCGCACATAATAAAACCGCCCAGCGCCACTTCATAACCCAGCGGCAACAGCAGTAGTACCGGGGAAATAAAGGCAAAGCTCGATCCGAGGTAGGCCGGAATTTTACCTTTGCAGATAAAGAGATACAGCAACGTTCCGATACCGTTAAACAGCAGAACCGTCGCGGGGTTGATATGAAACAGAACTGGCACCAGCACGGTCGCGCCAAACATGGCGAAAAGGTGCTGTAAACTAAGCGGGATTGTCTGTAAAAGCGGCGGTCTTTCACTCACCCCGATAGCACGGCGCGTCATAGTGTTTTCCTCTAAGTGTGTTTGTTATGAGTTGTTTTATTCAAAAAAAAGCCGACTCTTAAAGTCGGCTTTTAATTATTTATTCACTTATTTGGTACCAAAAATCTTATCGCCGGCATCGCCAAGCCCCGGAATAATGTATCCGTGCTCGTTAAGCCCCTGATCGATAGAGGCGGTGTACAGTTCAACGTCCGGGTGCGCTTTTTCCAGCGCCGCAATGCCTTCCGGCGCGGCGACCAGCACCAGCACCTTAATGCTGCTACAGCCTGCTTTTTTCAGCAGGTCGATGGTCGCGATGACAGAACCGCCGGTCGCCAGCATCGGGTCGACGATCAGCGCCATGCGCTCATCAATGTTCGATACCAGTTTCTGGAAATAAGGTACTGGCTCAAGCGTCTCTTCGTTACGGTACATCCCGACTACGCTGATACGCGCGCTCGGTACATTTTCCAGAACGCCTTCCATCATGCCCAGACCCGCGCGCAGAATCGGCACAACGGTAATTTTTTTACCTTTGATCTGGTCGATTTCCACCGGGCCATTCCAGCCTTCGATGGTGACTTTTTCCGTTTCCAGGTCGGCTGTCGCTTCATACGTCAGCAGGCTGCCTACTTCTGAGGCGAGTTCACGAAAGCGTTTAGTGCTAATGTCGTTTTCACGCATCAGACCCAGCTTGTGTTTGACGAGTGGGTGTTTGACTTCCACGATCTTCATACTCTTCTCCTATCCTCAGATGACTGGCAACCACAAAAAAAATCGCCGGATTATACCGCTTTTCCTCTCTGACGCAACACAATGTATGCTTGACCTGGATCAACCAAAAGCGCTGATAGTGGAAAAGTGAGTATAAATCACTCACGTTGAAACAGGCGATAAAGGCTAACAACCGTTTGAATCTTAGCAATTTTAAGGATGAATGGCCTGTCCCGACCGCCTGTCGTAAACCAAGTGCTGGATATCCTTTTCTTTTTTCCCAACAGAGAAATTTTCAAGCAGCGACCGAAACCATGCCAAAAAAATCGCCCGAATATCCAGGGCGCAGACCACGCTCGCAAACGTTTGCTTTCCCTGTTAGAATTGCGCCGAATTTAACTTTTACCGCAAGAAAAAACGTGGGGAACCAGGCAGTGACCGATAAGACCTCTCTTAGCTATAAAGATGCCGGCGTCGATATTGATGCGGGTAACGCTCTGGTTGATCGAATCAAAGGCGTAGTGAAGAAAACTCGCCGCCCGGAGGTTATGGGCGGTCTGGGCGGTTTCGGTGCGCTGTGCGCGTTGCCGCAAAAATATCGTGAACCGGTACTGGTTTCCGGCACTGACGGCGTAGGCACCAAACTTCGCCTGGCGATGGACTTAAAGCGCCACGACGCTATCGGTATTGATCTGGTGGCAATGTGCGTAAACGATCTGGTCGTTCAGGGCGCGGAACCGCTGTTTTTCCTCGATTACTATGCCACGGGTAAACTGGATGTCGATACCGCCGCCAGCGTGATCAACGGTATTGCCGAAGGCTGCCTGCAATCCGGCTGCGCGCTGGTCGGCGGCGAGACGGCGGAAATGCCGGGCATGTATCACGGCGAAGATTACGATGTGGCGGGTTTCTGCGTCGGCGTAGTCGAAAAATCAGAAATCATCGACGGCTCCCGGGTTGCCGAAGGCGACGTGCTGATTGCACTCGGCTCCAGCGGCCCGCACTCGAATGGATATTCGCTGGTGCGGAAAATTATTGACGTTAGCGGCTGCGACCCACAAACCACTCTGCTGGAAGGGAAGCCGCTGGCCGATCATCTGCTTGAACCGACCCGTATCTACGTAAAATCGGTTCTGGAACTGATTGAAAACGTCGATGTACACGCTATCGCCCACCTCACCGGCGGGGGCTTTTGGGAAAATATTCCGCGCGTTCTGCCGGAGAATACCCAGGCGGTAATTAATGAGTCGTCCTGGCAGTGGCCCGCCATCTTTACCTGGCTGCAAACCGCCGGTAATGTCAGCCGACATGAAATGTACCGTACCTTTAACTGCGGCGTCGGCATGGTGATTGCGCTCTCCGCTCCGGAGGCGGACAAAGCGCTTGCTCTGCTAAACGAGAAAGGTGAAAACGCATGGAAAATCGGTATCATCAAAGCCTCTGATTCCGAACAGCGTGTGGTTATTGAATAATGAATATTGTGGTGCTGATTTCCGGCAATGGAAGCAATTTACAGGCGATTATCGATGCCTGCGAAGCGAAGAAAATTAAAGGCACCCTCAGGGCAGTATTCAGCAATAAGGCCGACGCGTTCGGCCTTGAACGCGCCAGAGAAGCCGGTATTCCGGCGCAAGCGCTGACTGCCGATCGGTTTGACAGCCGCGACGCCTTCGATCGCGAGTTGATTCGCAAGATAGACGCGTATGCGCCCGATGTGGTCGTGCTGGCCGGTTTTATGCGTATTCTGAGTCCGATGTTTGTCGCGCATTACTACGGGCGACTGCTGAACATTCACCCTTCCCTGCTGCCAAAATATCCGGGGTTGCATACCCATCGCCAGGCGCTGGAAAACGGCGATGAGGAGCACGGTACCTCGGTACATTTCGTGACAGACGAACTCGACGGCGGCCCGGTCATTCTCCAGGCGAAGGTGCCGGTTTTTGCCGACGACAGCGAAGATGATATCACCGCACGCGTACAGACTCAGGAACATGCGATTTATCCGCTGGTGATTAGCTGGTTTGCGCAGGGGCGTCTAAAGATGCGCGATAACGCCGCCTGGCTGGACGGGCGTCGTCTGCCGCCGCAAGGTTATGCGTCTGACGAATAATACGTCATCGAACAGGACTGCGTCTGCTTGCCGGATGGCGGCATAAATGCCTATCCGGCCTACTCTTTTCCCTTCCTTTATGCTATCAGTTTATTGTCATATTTTTCTGGCGCAGTTGGACATTAACGCGTAATGCTCGCCATAATCATCAGGCAGTGTCCCGTGAATAAAACGGAGTATAGGTAGTAATGGGTCAGGAAAAGCTATATATCGAGAAAGAACTAAGCTGGTTAGCATTTAACGAACGCGTGTTACAGGAAGCAGCGGATAAATCCAACCCGTTGATTGAGCGGATGCGGTTCCTGGGAATCTATTCTAATAACCTCGACGAGTTCTACAAAGTGCGTTTCGCTGAACTGAAACGACGCATTATTATCAGCGAAGAACAGGGTTCAAATTCTCATTCACGCCATTTGTTAGGCAAAATTCAGTCCCGCGTGTTGAAAGCAGACCAGGAGTTCGACGGCCTGTACAACGAATTACTGCTGGAAATGGCGCGTAATCAAATCTTTCTGATCAACGAGCGTCAGCTCTCGGTGAACCAACAAAGCTGGTTGCGCCACTATTTTAAGCACTATTTGCGCCAGCATATTACCCCGATTCTCATTAACCGGGAGACGGATCTTGTTCAGTTTTTAAAAGATGATTACACCTATCTGGCGGTGGAGATTATCCGCGGCGATACCATAAACTATGCGCTGCTGGAGATACCGTCCGACAAAGTCCCACGCTTCGTTAATCTGCCGCCGGAAACACCGCGCAGACGCAAGCCGATGATTCTTCTGGATAATATTCTGCGCTACTGCCTGGATGACATTTTTAAAGGGTTCTTCGACTATGACGCGCTTAATGCCTATTCGATGAAAATGACCCGCGATGCCGAATATGACCTGGTGCATGAGATGGAATCCAGTCTGATGGAGCTGATGTCTTCCAGCCTGAAGCAGCGCCTGACCGCTGAACCTGTGCGCTTTGTCTATCAACGCGATATGCCCGCCGCGCTGGTCGACGTGCTGCGGGAAAAACTGACGATCTCCCGGTATGACTCAATCGTACCCGGCGGGCGCTACCACAATTTTAAAGACTTTATTAATTTTCCGAATGTCGGTAAAGCCAACCTGGTCAATAAACCGTTACCGCGGTTACGCCATCTTTGGTTTGATAAAGAGAAGTTTCGTAACGGTTTCGACGCGATTCGCGAACGTGATGTGCTGCTCTATTATCCGTACCATACCTTCGAGCATGTACTGGAACTGCTGCGTCAGGCGTCGTTTGACCCAAGCGTGCTGGCGATCAAAATCAATATTTATCGCGTAGCGAAAGACTCGCGCATTATTGACTCGATGATCCATGCCGCCCATAACGGCAAAAAAGTCACCGTGGTGGTGGAGTTGCAGGCGCGCTTCGATGAAGAGGCGAATATTCACTGGGCCAAGCGGTTAACCGAAGCGGGCGTCCATGTTATTTTCTCTGCGCCTGGGCTGAAAATTCACGCCAAACTCTTTCTCATCTCACGAAAAGAGGGCGATGACGTGGTGCGTTATGCGCATATCGGCACCGGTAACTTCAACGAAAAAACAGCGCGGCTGTATACCGATTATTCGCTGCTGACCGCCGATGCGCGCATTACCAATGAAGTGCGTCGGGTCTTTAATTTTATTGAAAACCCCTATCGCCCGGTCACTTTCGATTATTTGATGGTTTCTCCACAAAACTCACGGCGTCTGCTGTATGAGATGATCGATCGTGAAATCGCCAATGCCCAGCAAGGCTTACCGTCAGGGATTACCTTAAAGCTTAACAACCTGGTCGATAAAGGGTTGGTCGACAGGCTATACGCCGCGTCGGGTTCGGGCGTCCAGGTCAATCTGCTGGTGCGCGGTATGTGTTCTCTTATTCCGCAACTGGAAGGCATTAGCGATAATATTCGCGCGATTAGCATCGTGGATCGCTATCTGGAACACGATCGGGTTTATATTTTCGAAAACGGCGGTGATAAGCAAGTTTGGCTCTCTTCAGCTGACTGGATGACGCGTAATATTGACTACCGTATCGAAGTCGCTACGCCTATCCTCGACCCGCGGCTTAAACAACGCGTCCTGGATATCATTGACATTCTGTTTAGCGACACGGTAAAAGCGCGTTTTATCGATAAAGAACTCAGCAACCGCTACGTGCCGCGCGGCAATCGCCGTAAAGTTCAGGCGCAGCTGGCAATTTATGACTACATCAAATCACTCGAGCAACCAGACTAACGCTATGCCAATTTACGATAAATCCCCTCGCCCGCAGGAGTTCGCTGCGGTCGATCTCGGCTCAAACAGCTTTCATATGGTCATTGCCCGCGTGGTTGACGGCGCAATGCAGATTATCGGGCGCTTAAAACAGCGCGTCCATCTGGCGGACGGGCTGGGCGCGGATAACAAACTCAGCGAAGAAGCCATGGAACGAGGGCTTAGCTGTCTGTCGTTGTTTGCTGAACGCTTACAAGGTTTCTCCCCTTCCAGCGTCTGTATCGTAGGCACCCATACGTTACGTCAGGCGCAAAATGCCGCTGATTTTCTCAAACGCGCGGAAAAGGTTATTCCCTACCCGATAGAGATTATTTCCGGTAACGAAGAAGCGCGCCTGATTTTTATGGGCGTAGAACATACGCAGCCGGAAAAAGGCCGCAAGCTGGTGATCGATATCGGCGGCGGGTCAACAGAGCTGGTCATTGGCGAAAACTTCGAACCCAGGCTGGTTGAAAGCCGTCGTATGGGCTGCGTGAGCTTCGCGCAGCTCTACTTTCCCGGCGGCGTTATCAATAAAGAAAACTTCCAGCGCGCTCGAATGGCGGCGGCGCAAAAACTGGAAACCTTAACCTGGCAGTATCGTATTCAGGGTTGGAACGTAGCGATGGGCGCTTCCGGTACGATTAAGGCCGCTCATGAAGTTCTCCTGGCGCTGGGTGAGAAAGATGGCTTCATTACGCCGGAGCGCCTTGATAAACTGAAGTCAGAAGTGTTGAAGCACCGCTCCTTTAATGCGCTCAGCCTGCCGGGTCTGTCTGAAGAACGCAAAACGGTCTTTGTGCCGGGCCTGGCAATTCTGTGCGGCGTTTTTGATGCTCTGGCTATCCGCGAGCTTCGCCTTTCCGACGGCGCGTTGCGCGAAGGCGTGCTGTATGAAATGGAAGGCCGCTTCCGCCATCAGGATGTTCGCAGCCGTACCGCAAAAAGTCTGGCCAATCAATACAACATTGACAGAGAACAGGCCAGACGCGTGCTGGAAACCACCATGCAGATGTACGAGCAGTGGCAGGCCCAGCAGCCAAAACTGGCGCATCCGCAGCTTGAAGCGTTGCTCCGTTGGGCGGCAATGCTGCATGAGGTTGGACTGAATATTAATCACAGCGGTTTACATCGCCATTCAGCTTATATCCTGCAACACAGCGATTTGCCCGGCTTTAATCAGGAGCAGCAAATGATGATGGCGACGCTGGTGCGTTACCATCGTAAAGCCATAAAACTGGATGATATGCCCCGCTTTACGCTGTTTAAGAAAAAACAGTATCTGCCGTTAATTCAGCTACTTCGGCTGGGCGTATTACTGAACAACCAGCGGCAGGCGACCACCACGCCGCCGACGCTGCGGCTAA
This sequence comes from Salmonella sp. A1325, assembly GCF_056991255.1. Classification (NCBI taxonomy): domain Bacteria; kingdom Pseudomonadati; phylum Pseudomonadota; class Gammaproteobacteria; order Enterobacterales; family Enterobacteriaceae; genus Salmonella; species Salmonella sp. A1325. The sequence continues at coordinate 86,665 of NZ_JAMLWO010000008.1, forward strand.
CGACCGATGACAGCCACTGGACGTTATGTTTTCCGCATGACTGGTTCAGCCAGAATGCGCTGGTACTGCTTGATCTGGAAAAAGAACAGCAGTACTGGGAAGCGGTAACTGGCTGGCGTCTCAATATTGAGGAAGAAAGCTCGCCGGAGATCGCCGCGTAAATTGTGGATCAGACGCCGCGACGCGGCGTCTGCCTTTACTGAATCTCAGATAATAGCTGCGGCTCGCCAATTAAATATCCCTGAAGATAGTCGATCCCCAACGAGAGCACGACGCTTCGTATTTCTTCGCTCTCGACATACTCCGCGACGACCTGCATATTTTTCATTCGCGCTAAATGACAAATAGAAGCCACAATCTGATAATCGAGACTGTTTGACACTATATTGCGAATAAAACTGCCGTCAATTTTAAGAATATCGGCGTCAACGTTTTTCAGCCGCGCATAGCTGGCGTAGCCAGTACCGAAATCATCAATCGCTATCTGACAGCCAAACTGCTGTAGCTGTCCCAGCGTCAACTGCGCCTGCTCAGCATTGGTGAGAGAGTTGCTTTCCGTTACCTCAAAAACCAGTTGCCAGGGTTCAACCTGATATTGTTTAAGCAACTGCTTAACTTCTGCAGGAAAACGGGCGCGGCATACCGATGTTGGCGACAGATTAATGGCAAAACGATGCGCGGGCATATATTCCCGGCTGGCCGCCATAAACCGCAGCGTGTTTTCAATCACCCAAAGATCGATAGCAGAAGACAAACCAAACTCATGCGCCACGGGTAAAAAATTGTCCGGGTTGATAACGTCGCCGTTGTCATCCCTGAGTCGCAGTAAAATTTCATGGTAAACGTCCCCACGTACACCGAAAATAGGCTGCGCCATCAGGAAAAAATGATCGTGCTCCAACGCCTGTTGCAGGCGATTCATCATCGCAATTCTGCCCTTCAAATCGCGCTGCAGGTGCATTGCGCCGCGCCGCTGTAAATCCTCCGGCGCGTTAGTCGTCAACGAAAGATCGGAACTGGTGCTTAATTCGCCCAGCAGAAGATAAAGGTGGCTAACCGGAGAACGCACGCAGCAGTAGCTCACGCCGACAGGCGGCTGTAGCGGCAGTCCATCCCAGATAAACCGAAACTGCTTAATATGTTTATCCAGCGCTTCAATACGCTGCTGATGCGACTCTGTATTAAGACGCAGCACCAGGTCGTGCCCTGACATCTGGTAGACGCACTCATTGGAGGCCAACATCGGCGTAATCCAGTGAGAGAGCTTTTGCTTATACTGGATGCGTAGCATGACGCCATAATTTTTACCCAATAGCTCCAGACCTGGCACGTGTAAAAAACAGATCGTAGACCAGGGCGCATTTTGGAGCGCGCGGTTTAACGCACGTAAATTGGGAAGATGTACCACCGGGTCAAGATAGGCCAGCCGCCGTGCGCGACCACTCACTACGCGCTGGCGCGTGGCCAGTACAGACATATAATTAACAATAAAAGAAAAAACCAGATAGCTCGAAGAGGTAATCGCTAATTGCGTATCATAACCTGAATACCAGGGCATATAACGCTGATAATAATGAATTGACGTAATTAGCACGACGGCCCAGATAATTGAAATAAACTTATAGCCATAGCGCATCGCGCCCCACAGCATGACCGGCAATAATAACGAAAGCGTATAGTTGGTACTAAATATTGAACTATTATCAGTCAATGGCATACACAGTATAAACATTAGTGTAGTCAATACGGCCAGCCAAATAACGATCTCTTTTTTAGTGGCCTTGCTATCAATCTGTAGCTTTAATTGCTGATAATACCCGCGCAGGTGCAGCGGATTGCGGAGAGTACGAATAATAAAATAGCACAATGGCACGCCGATAAGGTTACCGACCAGTAACGCCTGGTAATTAATCAGCGTGTTGATATTAAAGGGCATTACCCCCATCAGGCTGGCTTTACTTTCGTACATGCCAACAAAAGCGGCAAACTGGTAGATGACCAGAAATAATGTTGCTGAACAAAATACCTGCCAGAACATTCGTTGAAACAACAGGTGGGCGTCGCCGTGGGAAACATTATTTCGCCGGGGGGAAAAGACACGATAGCCGCCCCAACTTAGCACGATAGTAATGATAAAGTGCATCGTCACAGAAAGGGTTTCATACAGCCCTGTCTGCGGGTATCTGCGCCAGAAGATAGCAAGCACAATACCCGGCAGTGCTGCCCAGCCGAAAAAGAGCATCAGACTAAGCATAAAAGCTAACGGCAGGTAAAAAAGAACCACATTTCCAGTGCTGGTAAGCGCATAAGTATTTGCGCTACTTAAAACAGGTAGTAAAATCGAAGGGAGAATGAGCGGTAGTCCCCACCATTTATCTCTGATATTTATATAAGTTTTATTTAGTTTCATAGATGCTCAGCAGAACCCCCCAATCCCAAAGGGGCGTTAACAGACAGGCATCCCACCTGACTTTAAATTGATGATGCGATATACATCACACGATAGTCATCGATTGTAATTATTAAACAAAAGTAACATTTGATTTAAGTCAATTATTACCTTTCTCCTGCAGCCTTTATTCGTCTTTTTATTCTTTGTTATCATTAATTTATTATTAATGTAAATACTAAAATTATCTTCCATAACAATATAAGATAAATCAACTGACGCAATTTTACATTAAGAGGAATTGACCATCGGTTCGCAGTATGCCTTAATGTAGAGTGAACGCAGGCTTGCTACGTTCTTCGCCTTGATAATACCCTTGAAGAACCCAGCCTGATCCCGCCCATACCGCTGGGCCAACGTTAAGGAACCCTTTGTGAGTCAGGCCAACAGTATGCGAAAACGACATCGATTTAACACTCGCATGACCCGTATCGTACTGCTTATCAGTTTTCTCTTCTTCTTTGGACGTTTCGTCTACTCTTCTATCGGCGCCTGGCAGCACCATCAGGATAAAAAAGAAGCGCAACAATCATCGCTTTCTGTCACCACGCCGGGACAACGTTAAGCTGTTGTCCGTTGGCGATATTATCGTCACAGGCTTACTGTGTTATCCAGAACTCTGTTTTCCCTTCCCTGGCTTAGCATGAACCGATAAAAACAAAGCATCGTACTATCTAATGCTTTGTTTTTTAGTCTAAAAAAACAATCAACTACAAGAAACGATAGTTTACTTTTTTTAAGATTAGTCTTAAATACATTCCTTTTTGCGTTATTACCTAAACAAGGAATTGTGATGAATTTTAAAAAAAATGCTTTGCCTCTGGTTTTGTTTGCCTCTTTTTCTCTTGCCGGATGCCAGTCCAATGCGGATGACTATGCCGCAGATGTTTACCAAACCGGGCAGTTAAACGCGAAGCAAGAAACAAAGACCGTCAATATTATCTCTGTTTTGCCAGCGAAAGTTGCCGTAGATAACACCGCCAATAAAAAAACCGCTCAGACCTTCGGCGCAATTCTTGGGGCTGTAGCGGGCGGCGTTACTGGTCATAACATGGGTTCAGGTAGCGGTTTGGGTACTACTGCCGGCGCGGTTGGCGGCGGAGCCGTTGGCGCAGCGGCGGGTTCATTAGTTAAAGATAAAACGTTAGTTGAAGCTGTATCTTTGACTTACAAAGAAGGAACGAAGGTTTATACCTCCACCCAGGTGGGAAAAACGTGCCAATTTACCACCGGTCTGGCGATGGTGATATCGACCAAAGATAACGAAACGCGAATTCAACCCAATACGAAATGTCCTGAGAAAAGCTAACTATCGGGAGATTTTATGAAGAAAGTTATTTTCGGCGCTGTTTTATTCACCCTAAGCGGCTCGGTTTTATCTTCTTCTTTGCAGGATCAGCTTGCGGCGGTAGCCCAGGCTGAACAGCAAGGAAAAAATGAAGAAAACAGACAACGTGATGCTCTGCAAGCCAAACGAGATCAAGAGGCTCAACAGGAAAGACAAAGGCAAGCCAATGCGGCAGCGGTTGCTAAGCAGCGAGCAAAAGCGGCAGAAGCTGAACGGAAAGCACGGCAAGCAAAATTGGCAGCGGAAGCCGCGCAAGATAAAGCGCGCGATCAAAGCTACGAAGATGAGCTTCGTCGTTTAGAAATTCAGAAACAAAAACTGGCGCTGGCCAGGGAAGAGGCCCGGGTAAAAAGAGAAAATGAATTCATCGATCAAGAGCTGAAAAGTAAAGCTGCCCAGACAGATGTTATTCAATCTCATGCTGATGCAAACAGAAATCTATCTGAAGGTGGTCGCGATCTGCTGCAAAGCGAAGGTAAAGCCCGTGAGGAAAAGGCAAGCGGCTGGTTTAACTGATTTCGCTAATCATTTATGACCAGTAAAAAACCTCTGCGTAAGCGGAGGTTTCTGTCTGGTCGCACAGTATTTTCGCAGTTCAGGACGGGTCACCCTACATAAAAAAGCCCGCGCAAGAAAAAGAAGCTTTAGCGTTAACGCAAAAAGACAATCCCACTCAATGGGTTCAGGCCATGATCAGACACTTAAAGAGCAACCGCGGGATATCCTGCCTGGGTGATAAGATCATATACGCGGTTACTAAGATTCCCTCGACCGAATACAAAATCCGATAGCCTTCAGCGTGGTTAAACTCCCGGTAGCTGGCACAAGTTCAGGGCAAATCTGGCATCCCAGCGGGCACTGGCGTACGGTACTCTCAAACTGTGTAAGTATCTCTGCGATAGCCGGATGCGGCTCAACCTCAACGCGCTTCAGGAAACCCGCTATTGTGTCGATGCAGTGCTTTACCGTAAACGTATACTCAAAGGTCACCTGCGGTTCCGCCCTATCCGCCAGAGTCAATGCGAAATCAGGAAGATAACCATCGTGGGAGGAGAATAAGGTGACCAGTCCCATACGTCAGAATTTGTTTTGTAAAGAGCCATCTGGGATCAGATTACCAACGTTGACAGGCAAAACCATCAACTCATTACAGCTAAGCTCAACGAATAATTTAGGTCGTTTCGTTGGTCGTAATGTAACCCTGGCTCGGTTGGGTTATGACATTCACTACGATTTATGATATCCAGCGTGATATTAAAGATACATTTAATCGTGTAGCGGTTCCTAAAGATCGCATTCAGTGGATGTACTTCTAATGAGAGATATTGAGAAAGAAATTATCGATTTTATCGATCAGGAATATAACACTAAAAAGTACTTTCTCTGTGGATCAAAGCGAACCATCACGCTTGATACCAGTATTAGGGATGATCTAAAACTCGTTTTTGAAGATAGTGAAGAACTTCTACAAGAGTACTTCAAGCGTTGGAATGTAGATTCAGAAGGATTTGACATACTCAACTATCTGAATCCAGGGTACTTTGGAAGTAAAGAGCCTGATCCGTGTAAGCCACTAACAGTTGGTATGCTCGTTGAAAGTGCTAAAGCTGGACGTTGGTTATATAGTTGAAGAATAAGTTATTATATTTTAAATACCCCCCTTATTTGGGCTGAATCGCCACGGATAACCTGGATACTTCTGAGTCGTTGGTAGATCTTTTTCTTTATCCGTTCACGCTTCAGTAGCTGGAAAAAGCTTTCTGCAACCGCATTGTCATGACAGTTGCCACGACGGCTCATACTGCCCTCCAGTCCGTGCGATTTCAGGAACGACTGCCATTCATAGCGGGTGTACTGACTACCCTGATCAGACTGAACCAGCACCTGTTTTTGGGGATGACGTCGCCACACAGCCATCAGAAGCGCATTCAGGACAATATCTTTTGTCATTCGTGGTTGCATTGACCAACCGATAACTTTGCGCGAGAACAAATCAACGACCACGGCAAGATACAGCCAACCTTCGTGGGTTCGTAATTACGTCAAATTTGCCGTCAGGAGCTGTGCGCTACACAGAAAATGCATCTATGCACATAAATAAAAACCCTCTGCAAAAACAGAGGGTTAAATTCACTTTTACCTGTTCATGAAAACACAGGAAGGGTTATCGGCTTCCCACTCAATGGTTTAGGAACCATCCAACATCTTATTATCACGGAATTTTATGACAACCATTTCCAGACGATACTGTAATAAATACCGTCAAAATGATGAAATTTGTGATATTAATCATGTTGTTATGATGGTTTACAGACACGCTCTTTAGATTTGTATTATTGCCGTACAACACGCATTTAGGGTTATCAGGCCATGATCAGACGCTTAAACAGCAGTTGCTGCACGTCCTGCCGATGTGCCAGGATCGCATGCGCGGTCACTAACGTTCCGTCTACTGAATACAAAACCCGGTAGCCTTCAGCGTGGTTAAACTCCCGGTATTTGGCGCAGCCAATTTTCAGCAATTCGGGGCAAATCTGGCAGCCCAAGGGAAACTGGCCTACGGTACTCTCAAACTGTGTGAGAATATCTGCGATAACCGGGCGTGGCTCAACATCAACACGCTTCAGAAAGCCCGCTATTGTGTCGATGCAGTGCTTTACCGTAAGTGTGTACTCAAAAGTTACCTGCTGTTCCATGGAAATCCCTTAACGTTGAGCGCGCTGCATTTAATCCGCAAGGCTATCCAGCAACTGGTCTTTCGAGAACACGCGCCCTTCCGCTTTATCTTTCTCTGACAGGGTCAGCAATTTCAGCAAAGCAATGGCGTTTTCCCGTTCCTGCTGCTGGTCATAGGACTCTATAACATAAGCAGGCACACCATTTTGTGTGACCAGGATGGGTTCTGACAGATCAAGCGTTGCTGCGTTCTTTTTAACGTAGCTGATTGTCTCTACTTTCATGTTGGTCCGCCTAATGGTCATGTCTCGGTTTTAATATAGACTATATTCAGACCACCAACAAGGCCTCATGCCCCCCTGTGACCTTCCCCCTGTAAACAGTGCCAGTCTAAACTGAAGTCTCTGGTCTTTCTTCCATCTCACAGAGAGGCGCATTGTCATGAAAAAGACCCGTTATACCGAAGAACAGATTGCATTTGCCCTGGAACAGGCTGAAACCGGCACCCGCGTCGGGGAAGTCTGCAGAAAGATGGGAATTTCTGAGGCCACATTTTACAACTGGAAGAAAAAATTTGCCGGGCCGGGCGTGACCGAACTGCGGCGTCTGCGGCAACTGGAGGATGAGAATCAGCGGCTGAAGAAGCTGGTCGCTGAGCTGAGTCTGGACAAGGAGATGCTGCAGGAGGTACTGAAGCAAAAGTTCTGAGGCCGGCTCAGAAGCGCCAGGCGGTGACATTTTTGCGGGAGGCTTACCGTATCAGCGTCCGGCGGGGATGCGGGTTGCTGATGCAGAGCAGAACCGTTTACCACTGGCAGAGCCGGCGTGACGATCGGGCGATAACCCTGCGTATCCGGGAAATAGCGGAAACCCGGATACGCTACGGTTGCCCGCGTATTCATATTCAGTTGCGCCGGGAGGGATGGCCTGTTAACCACAAGAAAACCCACCGGATTTATTGTCCGGAAGGCCTGAACCTGCGCAGAAAACGCCCCCGCAGACATGTCAGTGCAGCACGCCGTCAGCAGCGCCCGGTCCTGACGCATGTCGATCAGTGCTGGAGTATGGATTTTGTGTCAGATAATCTGTTTAACGGGCGGCGTTTTCGGGCGCTGACTGTAGTGGATAATTTTAGTCGGGAATGCCTGGCGATCCATGCCGGAAAATCGTTAAAAGGCGAGGATGTGGTCAGAATAATGGAGGCACTGCGGGTGCCGGATAAGCGGCTGCCGGTACGTATCCAGACGGATAACGGCAGCGAGTTTATCTCAAAAAGTCTGGATAAATGGGCGTATGAACACAGCGTCACAATGGACTTCTCACGCCCCGGAAAGCCGACAGATAACCCATTTATTGAATCATTTAGCGGCAGTCTGCGGGATAAATGCCTGAACATTCACTGGTTCCTGTCACTGGAAGATGCGCAGGAAAAAACCGACAACTGGTGCAGGGAATACAATCATGAGAGAACGCATTCATCATTAAATGACATGACTCCGGCTGAATCTATCCGAAGCCTCCGGAAAGACGAAGATCTCTGATTTAGCACTGTACTGAATTTGGGCCAGGGTCAATTTGGCCGGGATCTCAAAAAATGCCTGGAACTAAAACGGGTCTATTTACACAACCATCTCCGCAATGCCGGGCTGACGGGCGAATACTCCCCTCACTCCCTGCGCTATGTCTGGGCGCAGGACGCGATCCGCTATTACGAGGAGCAAGGCCTGAGTAACAAAGAAGCGCTGGCAGTAACATCCACGGATCTAGGGCATGGGGATGGTCGCGGGAGGTATATTGAGCAGGTTTATATTAAAAATGCTCCCTCTTGAAACTCATCGTTATTAACTATAGTAATAACGATGAGCACAATTTTGTAATTTATTGCAATAACAATAAATTTATTACAGGATTAAATTAAAATCTCTCTTGTTTTTTCTTCCACGATTTGCTTCTCAAATTCTTTGACCTCTGCAAGCACGTATGTCATGTGGTGTGAGGTATCAATTGAAACCCAATTTGTGGAGTTTCCCAAAAACTGTTCTTGAGCGCATTCATTTATTTTAAAATCTCCCCAACTAAAAGAAGGCCCCATGTAATGTCCAGAGTTAATCAGACGTCGACATAACCCATACACTTGGGCTCCTTTATCTCCTTGCCTCCGAGAGTAACCTCTAACAACAAAATAGCTATCTTCAATGGTATAACGAATTTTACCATTGGCATCTGGCGCAATTAAATCATCACTTAGCTGTGGATTTGCTATTCCATAATCACCAAATATAAATCTAACATTGGGGTTGAATTTTCTTATGGTCTTCCAAACTTTAAATTCCTTTCTGATAACCACACCATCAGTATTTATTTCAGGAACCATCCCATTAATATCACCTGATACTGAACAACCTGCAATTGATATAAATTTAAAATCATAAGAATCTAAAATATCAATCGCTCGCTGTGTGTTTTCTTGTATATCAAGAATAGACATCTTTGTCACATCATCAAAATCAAGAAGTACAGAGCAATTTTCAACATCTATATCCATAGACGCAAGGACGTCATCTATCGTATCAAAAAATGGCTCTTCTTCGATCATATCGTCAAACGCAAAAGAATCTAATCTAATTACAAATTTATTGATATTTTTTGAAATCTGTCTAAGGACAGTAGCATACTCTTCATCCTCCCAGCGGTCATATCCGATGACAGGAATGACATTGCATCCTTTATTTTTAAGACAACCAATAAAATAGCTTAATACATGTTCACCTGATTCAATAGTTGCATTTGAAGGCCAACGGTGAACATCAACAGAAAAGAATCTGCCTTCCATTATACAACTTAAGTCAGCAGCACACTTCTCGATAAAAGCTGCCACTGGAGAACTAAGCGACTTATATTTTTTACTCGTTCTTTGTTTCTCTGATAATAAAGGCAACTCAAATACAGGAAGCATTTCATTTTTAATGTTTATAGGTAACTGCTTAAAGGTATCAAACTCACCTTTTTTCGCTTTAAGCACTGGCATGTATGTAGGATACATTTTGACCTCTCTTACCAATTTTGATTAGGAAAATGTTTCCTAACTTCACCTTGCCCAATCAAATCTGAGAATTGATTATATTTCCCTGACTCACGCCGAATCCTCCCAGCGATTATTGCTGGATGAATTTTTAACTCTCTTGATAACTTATCAATATTTGCCGAAGTCGGATTTAAATATGCTTCACTACGTTTCCATACAACACGCGGTATTAACGTATCTCTAGCTATTCTATTGGCCTCTGCTTCAATTTTATCTTTACTATCCCTTGGACTCTCTAGATCATCCACAAAGGTGTTATTTGATTCCACATGCTTCCATATATGGACAACTTCATGTAGAAGTGTAAACCAGAAATTATCTAATCTGTCTAATCTTAATGAAAGGGCTATAATAGGCCGCCCACTATTATCTTTTAAAGCTGCACCATCAACAGATGTTCCTGTCAACGCTGGTTCAATAACAACACAGATCCCATGTTTTTCTAAAAACTCCACAGCCAAAAGCGGCCCATATTCAGACCAACTTAACTGTGCTAACTCTTTCAAAAAATCTTTGTTTATAAAGTTATCCTTATAATCACCAATATTTTCTTTTTCACGAGATCGTTGAATAACTCGAGCTATCCAAGCATATAATTTATATTGAGTTGACGGAGAGTATGCATCTCCACTGAGAGTTCGTTTGAACGATGCAGCAACCGAATTCCCTCCCAATTGTTGAATGAAAGACTTAACTTGCTCCTCAGCACTTTTCTTACCTTTAGAAATAACACTATCGATCCAACCACGTGAAATCATTTCCTTAATTGGGAACTTAGACCAATTTACTTCATTCTCTGTAGTATTTACGGTATATTCAGCCTCTGTCTCCAAACCTAACAATGTTTGAGGAGCTATACCTAATCCTACAGAGAGGGCTTTAATCATCGCAACGGTCAATGGACGCTTTCCCGAAAGCACTTCAGATACTCGACTTTTCGTCCCAAAATAAGGTGCCAGATCAACCTGACGTAGCCCCTTTTCCTCCATTCGAAATTTGATGGCGTCTAAAGGGTTAACTGGTGTGATTGCATAATTTGAATTCTCATAATCTTCGATGAGAACTGTTAATAACTCAAGTCGTTCCGATTCTTCAGAACCAGGAGCCAAGTCTAAGGATAGCAACCTCTCCACTTCAGAAAGGTACTGATGGTATTGTTCCTCAGTTCTAATGACTCTCGGACTTTGGAAGGTGTTCATTTATATACCACTTCATTGATCACTGCTATACCCCTATCGAAATGAACTGCTATTTTTATGAGCAAGGAGTCTTTTCCGCAGACCGAAAAAGTATACAAAACTCCATCTGATGACACGGCTTTCGGAAAAGCGTCGAACAATGATTCTTCATCTCGCCAGTTAGCATTACAAAGTTCCGTAACCCATGCTGAAATCCACACACAGATATCCTTATCAGTACTGTCTATGGCCTTAAGCCGAGGTTTTCCGAGCAGTCGCATTTCAGGTTCTCCATTTGGGAACTATGGTAGTTTCAGTCTAAGCATCTGTCAATGAAATTCCCAAATGTAGAACTTAATAGCATCAGGGATAGTAACACTACAAATGTGGTCATTAAGTCTCAAATTCAATATTTTATCGTAAAATATATGAACTAATTGAGCTCAAAACTGTTCTCCACGAATCCAAGTGAAGAATGCTTATCTATTAACAAAGCCATAAAAATCAAAATGATAAAAATAGTTTCGTTCACCGAACTGAAAAAATGCTTAACCAAAATATTACCTTCCCAAACTTAGCCACTCCTCATACTTACTCGGCGAAAACGGTGTAAGCCTCACCAGCGTCCCGGCGCTCCACCCATCAACCATATCCGCCCACTGCTGCAACATGTAAGCACACTGCTGTGCGTATTTCGCTTTGTTGTAAATTGCCCTCACCCCTTTTTGCTCATGCGCGAGGCATTTCTCTATCCAGTCTGATGGATACCCAGCCTCATGCAATAAAGTGCTGGCGGTTCGTCGCATGTCATGGACGGTAAAATGATCCAGCGACTTCCCCTGCGACTGTGCAACTTTTACTGTCGTGGTGATAACACCGTTGAGAGCTGCATTAGACAGTGGTTTGTTGATACTGTAGCGCCCGGCAAGTAAGTAAGGACTTCCTCCAGCACACATTTGCAGTGCCACCAGTAGATCGCAAGCCTGACGGGAAAGATAGACGACATGAGGTCGTCCCCCTTTCATACGGCCTTTGGGTATGGTCCATTCATTAGTGCTGAAATTCACTTCATTCCAGGTCGCCTGAGTAAATTCACTTTTACGCACCAACGTAAGAAAAATCAGTTTCAGGGCCAGTTTGAGCGTGGGCATACCAGCGACGGTATCCAGCGTATTAAAGAAGATAGAAATTTCCGGCAGAGAAAGGGTTCTGTCACGAGGAAAAAATGTGGCTATCGAGCTGGCCTTGATATCCTGAGCGGGATTCTTAAAGTCATGCCCCCGGTTTTTCGCGTATGTATAAACGCTACTGATAATCTCACGCGCCTGTACCGCCGTGGCATTACCGCCACGATCCACGATGCGATCGCATAGGGTTCGAACCATTGACGGCGTAATCTCCGCCATTTGCTTGTTACCCAGAAAAGGAATGATGTCCCGGTCAATAACGGCCTGCTTCATCGATCTCGTGCTGTCCGCAAGGGAGGCACGCTTCATATAGCTGACGGTAAAATTTGCGAAAGTTTCCGCATTTCTGATCTGATTTTTATCGTCACGTTTCTTCACAGCAGGCGACACGCCTGACTTGATCAGCTTTTTGGCGGCAATGAGTTGTTCACGCGCTCCAGCCAGTGAAATACCGTCAGCGCCATACTGTCCAATGGTCAGGGTTTCACGACGGCCATTAATCCGATAATCGTAACGAAATGAGTGAGTTCCGGTGGGCGATACGGCTACATAGAGCCCATCACGATCGGTAACTTTGTAGATTTTTTCCTGCGGTTTAAGTCTTTTAAGCTGGATATCGGTAAGCATACGCCCTCCGGAAATACCGTCAGAATTGACTAATTACTGTACGTATTGACTAATGAGGACTGTCTACTTTTTCGACGATTACGTCAAATTTACCGTCAGGAGCTGTGCGCTACACAGAAAACTCATCTATGCACATAAATAAAAACCCTCTGCAAAAACAGAGGGTTAAATTTCCTTTTACCTGTTCATGAAAACACAGGAAGGGTTATCGGCTTATTCCCACTCAATGGTAGCCGGTGGTTTACCGCTAATGTCATACACCACACGGGAAATCCCGTTGACTTCATTGATAATGCGGTTGGAAACACGACCCAGGAAGTCATACGGCAGATGTGCCCAGTGTGCGGTCATAAAGTCGATGGTTTCGACAGCACGCAGAGAGACCACCCAATCGTACTTACGACCATCGCCCATGACGCCTACGGAACGGACCGGCAGGAAGACGGTAAACGCCTGACTGACTTTGTCGTACAGATCCGCCTTACGCAGTTCTTCAATGAAGATGGCGTCAGCACGGCGCAGCAGGTCGCAGTACTCTTTCTTCACTTCGCCCAGTACGCGTACGCCGAGGCCCGGACCAGGGAACGGATGACGGTACAGCATGTCGTACGGCAAGCCCAGCTCCAGACCAATCTTACGTACTTCGTCTTTGAACAGCTCTTTCAGCGGTTCAACCAGCCCCATCTTCATCTCTTTCGGCAGGCCGCCGACATTGTGGTGAGATTTGATGACGTGCGCTTTACCGGTTGCAGACGCCGCAGATTCGATAACGTCAGGGTAGATGGTGCCCTGCGCCAGCCATTTCACGTCTTCCAGTTTCAGCGCTTCTTCGTCGAACACTTCCACAAAAACGCGACCGATGATCTTACGCTTGGCTTCTGGATCGTTTTCGCCAGCCAGCGCTGACAGGAAGCGATCTTCTGCCGGTACGTGAACAATGTTCAGACCAAAATGGTCGCCAAACATGTCCATCACCTGCTCGGCTTCGTTGAGGCGTAACAGGCCGTTGTCGACGAAAACACAGGTCAGATTTTTACCGATCGCGCGGTGCAGCAGCATTGCGGTTACGGAGGAATCCACGCCGCCGGAGAGACCGAGGATTACTTTGTCGTCGCCCACCTGCTCGCGAATGCGCGCCACGGCGTCGTCGATGATCTTCGCCGGCGTCCACAGGGCTTCACACTGGCAGATATCGCGTACAAAACGCTCCAGCATACGCATACCCTGGCGGGTATGGGTCACTTCCGGGTGGAACTGTACGCCGTAGAAGCGTTTTTCTTCGTTGGCCATAATGGCGAACGGGCAGCTTTCGGTGCTGGCGACGGTCACGAAGTCGGACGGAATCGCCGTCACTTTATCGCCGTGGCTCATCCACACGTCCAGCAGCGGTTTGCCGTCGGCGGTCAGGGAATCTTCAATACCGCGAACCAGCGCGCTGTCGGTCAATACTTCGACCTGCGCGTAACCAAATTCACGCTCATTAGAACCTTCTACATGACCACCAAGCTGCATCGCCATGGTTTGCATCCCGTAGCAGACGCCAAATACCGGCACGCCTGCTTCAAAGACATACTGCGGCGCGCGCGGGCTGTTTTCTTCGGTGGTGCTTTCCGGGCCGCCGGAAAGAATAATGCCGCTTGGGTTGAAGTCACGAATTTGTGCTTCTGTCACATCCCACGCCCATAGTTCGCAGTAAACGCCCAACTCACGAACGCGGCGTGCAACCAGTTGAGTGTACTGAGAACCGAAGTCCAGAATGAGGATGCGATGCTTATGAATGTTTTCCGTCATTGACGCTTATTCCGAGGCAAGTGAAACAGATTAAATAAATCGCCCGACACGAAGGTCGGGCGAAGAAAATCAGGAGCCCAGACGGTAGTTCGGGGACTCTTTGGTGATGGTCACGTCGTGAACGTGGCTTTCCTGGATACCCGCACCGCTGATACGCACAAACTCCGCTTTAGTACGCAGTTCGTCGATGGTAGCACAACCGGTCAGCCCCATACAGGAGCGCAGGCCGCCCATCTGCTGGTGAATGATCTCTTTCAGGCGACCTTTATAGGCTACGCGGCCTTCGATACCTTCCGGCACCAGTTTGTCGGCGGCGTTGTCGCTCTGGAAGTAACGGTCGGAGGAACCTTTGGACATCGCGCCCAGAGAACCCATACCGCGGTAGGATTTGTACGAACGGCCCTGGTAGAGTTCGATTTCGCCCGGGGATTCTTCGGTACCGGCCAGCATAGAGCCCACCATGACAGCGCTCGCGCCTGCGGCGATGGCTTTGGCGATATCGCCGGAGAAACGGATACCGCCGTCAGCGATAACCGGAATCCCGGTGCCTTCCAGCGCTTCAACTGCGTCAGAAACAGCGGTGATTTGCGGAACGCCCACGCCAGTCACGATACGAGTGGTACAGATGGAACCCGGGCCGATACCCACTTTCACCGCGCTGCAACCGGCTTCCGCCAGTGCGCGAGCGCCTGCGCCCGTCGCGACGTTGCCGCCGATGATTTGCAGATCAGGATATTTAGCACGGGTTTCACGGATACGTTGCAACACGCCTTCTGAATGACCGTGAGAGGAGTCGATCAGCAGTACGTCAACGCCTGCCGCCACCAGCGCGTCAACGCGCTCTTCGTTGCCCGCGCCTGCGCCGACCGCCGCGCCGACACGTAAACGGCCCTGCTCATCTTTACAGGAGTTTGGTTTACGTTCCGCTTTCTGGAAATCTTTTACGGTAATCATGCCAAGCAGATGGAAGTTATCATCAACGACCAGCGCTTTTTCTACGCGTTTTTCGTGCATTTTTGCCAGCACGACTTCACGGGCTTCGCCTTCACGAACGGTCACCAGACGCTCTTTCGGCGTCATGTAGACACTCACCGGCTGGTTCAGGTCAGTCACAAAACGCACGTCACGACCGGTGATGATACCCACCAGCTCGTTATCTTCAGTCACCACCGGATAGCCCGCGAAGCCATTACGCTCGGTCAGGGCTTTCACTTCATGCAACGTGGTGGTTGGCAGGACGGTCTGCGGGTCGGTCACTACGCCGGACTCGTGTTTCTTCACGCGGCGAACTTCTTCCGCCTGGCGCTCGATGGACATGTTTTTGTGGATAAAACCAATGCCGCCTTCCTGAGCCAGGGCAATTGCCAGGCGCGCTTCCGTCACGGTGTCCATCGCCGCAGAAAGCATAGGAATATTCAGACGAATGGTTTTCGTCAACTGCGTGCTAAGGTCGGCAGTATTCGGCAGAACGGTGGAGTGAGCGGGAACAAGGAGGACGTCGTCAAACGTCAGGGCTTCTTTAGCGATACGTAGCATGGGCAATATCTCACCTGGGAGGTTAATAAATATTGCCGCGGCATTATACAGAACGTAATCGGTTGCATCTACATTTTTTTGCAAATAGTGCTTGCGATCCCCCGTGAGCAGGTTACTATCGATTGAATAACCTGCTGATTTAGAATTTGATCCCGCTCACATGTTATCCTCTCAAACTTCCTCAATTTTTACCGTAAGCCGCCTTAACCAGACGGTTCGTCTGCTGTTAGAACAGGAGATGGGACAGGTATGGATCAGCGGCGAGATTTCTAATTTCACGCAACCTGCGTCAGGCCACTGGTACTTTACGCTCAAAGACGATACCGCTCAGGTGCGCTGTGCGATGTTCCGTAACAGCAATCGCCGGGTGACGTTCCGTCCGCAGCACGGGCAACAGGTGCTGGTACGCGCCAACATTACGCTGTACGAGCCGCGCGGCGATTATCAAATCATCGCCGAAAGTATGCAGCCAGCGGGCGAAGGCTTGTTGCAGCAGAAATATGAGCAGCTAAAAGCCAAACTCCAGGCCGAAGGCTTGTTCGATCAGCAGCATAAACAACCGCTGCCCTCCCCGGCCCACTGCGTGGGGGTGATCACCTCGAAAACCGGCGCAGCGTTGCACGATATTCTCCATGTGCTGAAGCGTCGTGACCCATCCCTGCCCGTTATTATCTACCCGACTGCAGTCCAGGGCGACGACGCGCCGGGGCAGATCGTTCGTGCTATCGAACTGGCGAACGCGCGGGGCGAGTGTGATGTACTGATCGTCGGGCGCGGCGGCGGTTCGCTGGAAGATTTGTGGAGTTTTAACGACGAACGCGTGGCGCGGGCGATTTTTGCCAGCCGCATTCCGGTGGTCAGTGCCGTCGGTCACGAAACGGACGTCACGATAGCTGATTTTGTCGCCGACCTGCGCGCGCCGACGCCATCAGCAGCGGCAGAAATTGTCAGCCGCAACCAGCAGGAGTTGTTGCGTCAGATCCAGTCCGCCCAGCAGCGTCTGGGCATGGCGATGGACTACTACCTCGCCAACCGCAGCCGTCGTTTCACGCAGATTTTTCACCGTCTGCAACAGCAACATCCGCAACTGCGTCTGGCCCGCCAGCAAACCGCGCTGGAACGTTTACGCCAACGGATGGGATTTGCGCTTGAGGCCAGAATTAAGCAGGCCACTCAGCGCCAACAGCGCGTAAGTCAACGCCTGAGCCAGCAAAATCCGCAGCCGCGAATTCACCGCGCGCAGTCGCGCATCCAACAGCTGGAATATCGTCTGACGGAGAATATCCGCTCACGGTTAAGCGAACAGCGCGAACGCTTTGGCAACGCGGTCACGCATCTGGAGGCGGTCAGCCCGTTAGCCACGCTGGCGCGCGGCTATACGGTTTCGACGACAACGGACGGCAAAGTGCTGAAAAAGATCAAACAGGTCAAAGCAGGCGATATCATGACCACGAGACTGGAGGACGGCTGGCTTGAAAGTGAAGTCAAATCCGTCACGCCGGGCACGTAATCCAACATTCCCCCACCCTTTGCAGCGCGATGTTGGGGTTCGACTTCGCCTCAGCCAACCTACGCGCCACATTGGATAAGGTGTAGCCATAATCTGACGATCAACCGGTTTGTCATTCGCCTCAAAACCGGGCAGAGAATACCTGCCCGGTTTTGTCACTAACTTACCAGTTATAGCGCAGATTGAGGCTACCGTTCAGATCGCCAAAATCATTGCTGCCAGTCTGCCCGGCAACCTGAGCGCGAACGCTCCACTGCTTATCGATATCTGCCTGCAGACCTACTTTCAGCTCCGCACGGTTAGCCGGAAGATCCTGTTTCACCGTAGCATCATCAAACGATACCGACACATCATCGCTGGTGTGCAGCCAGTTAGCTTCAGCAAACGGCTGGATAACCGTACGACTGCCCTTGTACAGCTTGCCGTCAACTCGCAGACCCAGGCGAGTTGTCCAACTGTCACTATCCTGACCGTCGATCCGGGTGCCGTAGTTATCCTTCACGCTATCCGCTGAGTAATTCTGCCAGACAACCTGCGCCTGCGGCGTCAGACTGACGGTATTGCCGTTACTCAGCGCAATATCGTAGCGATAACCGGTTTCCAGCGAGACAGCGTTAGCGGTTGAATCGTAAGATTCAGAACCCGCATCACCGCTCTCTACGCTGTTGTTGTAGAAACCATATTGGTACCAGCTGTCGACATACGCGCCGCTATGCGTTTGGGCATCGGCAAACCAGGTGGCATAGACGCCAAGGTTGTAGCCATCTACGTTGCCGCTACTGGTGAACTGGCTACCGTCTGCGCCACGGTTACCGGTACTGTCGGTATCGGCGTTGATGTAGCTCGCCATGACGCCAACGGTAACGCTCTGCTGGCCGTTGCCCCAGGCCAGAATGTCGCCGCCTAACTGGAACTGGGAGTAGTTGCTGTCCATATCGATATTGCCGCTGACAGCCTCGGATTCCGCTTTACCCGCTTTGAAGCGCGCCCATACGCTGCCATCGGCGTTACGATACTGGCTACCCTCGCGGTCATAGAGGGTCTGCATTTGCAGGTTGCGCGCCATCCACTGGTTGCCCATGTACGCGCCGATATCCGCACGGTACTGCGGTGCGACATCGCCGCCATCGTCCGGAGGCGTGACATTACCGCCATCGTCGCCGTCATCCGAAGGCGTGACATCACTGTCATCATCTGGAGGCGTGACATCACCGCCGCTGTCGTCATCATCAGACTGTGCTTTTGACGCCAGATACCAGTCGTTGTCACTTTCATTCCAGTACAGACGGTAGGTATACAGACTGGCGTTAACTTCATTTTTTAACACAAACGCATCGCTTGTCGATGTGCCGCCAACATCTACCACTTCGATACCGTTAGTGGTCTGCGCCCCATTGCCGATGCCGTTGATGTACAGATCGGTGGTGCCGGAGGCATCGCCGGTAATGACTAACTTATCGGTCGCCGAATCATCGTCGCCCAGGACGGTATTCAGGTAAAGCGAGCCGCCGTTGCCGGTGTAATCGCCATCGACATAAAGCGTATTGCCAGGCGTGCTGGAGCTGCTACCGCTGGTCATTGTCCCCATGTTGATCAGATCGCCATTGAGGGTGAAGATGGCGCCTGTTTCGTCGCTGTCGCCAAAGACCAGAGTCCCTTCGTTGGTCACCTTACCGTTAACGGTAGTACCGTTACTGCCGCCAAAGGTCGCCCCGGCGGCGACGTTCACCGCTTGCTGGCTGCCCATTTCACCGATCGTACCGTCCCCGGACAGCCACAGCGTGCCTTCCTGTACGTTGGTATCGCCGCTATAGGTATTCGCGCCGCTCAGCGTCAGTTTACCCGCGCCCAGTTTGGTCAGCGATTTACCGTCCCAGTCGCCGTTGCCGGTTTTATCGCCCAGTACGCTGGTGACTTCAAAACTGTCGCCTGCGCCCAGGGTAAACGTGCCATGTGCTGGCGTCGCTGACGTGGCGGTCGCATTCCAGCTCAGCCCTTCGGTAAGCAGATATTCTGACGCATCTTCAGGATTGATTGTCCCGGTTACGGTCAGATAGTCCGGCTTGTCAGTAAGGTTCATCGTCAGGCTGGTAAAGTCGCCGCTGATATCGCTGTCCATATCCATCAGTTTAAAGGACTGGAACTCCGCGTCGGAGGCGCGCGCTTGCAGGCTGGCGTCGCTGACGACCAGATCGCCGCCAAGCGTGGCGCTGCCGCCGGTAATCAGCGGTTGCACTGAGTCACTATTCAGCTCAACGTTCAGCGTACTGCCATCTTCCTGAATTAACGCGCTGTCGCCGAGATCCAACGAGGTGCCGAGCGCCAGTTGGGTCGTCGCGCCGCTATGAGTGGTGATGCCGCCCACCGCGCTGACTTCACCGTCTGCGTCCAACACCAGCGTGGCGTTATTGTCGACCAGGCCGGTGCCCAGCGCCGTCGTACTGGCGGCGACCAGCGTACCTTCATTGATGGTGGTGCCGCCGCTGTAGTCGTTGTCGCCGGAGAGGATCAGCGTGCCTGCGCCTTCTTTGGTCAGCGATTTACCGTCCCATGTGCTATTCGGATCAAGCGTGTCGTCAACGTCTGTCAGATTAGCCGCAACGTTAAAGCTGCCGTCAGGGTCGCTAAGGGTAAAGGTACCGTGAGCGTCGGTAGAAGCGTTGTCTCTGTCCGCATACCAAGAGAGGGAGGCCGTCAGATCATAGTGGGTGTTGTCTGCTTCGTCGACTTTTCCGTCGATAGTCAGGAAGTCAACATCTTCTCTGTTCATTCCCGCGACGGTCAGATTGTCGAAATCGCTCGTAATGGCGCTGTCGCTGTCAATCAGCGTGTAGGTGTATGCCTCAGGCGTCCAGCTGTCTGTAACGCTGCCGATGCCGGTGACGTTCAGCGTGCCACCCAGCGTGACTCTGTCGGCGGTAATGGCGCTTTCACCGTTGGCCTTACTGAGGTCAATATTCAGCGTACTATCGGCTTGCTGAGTCAGCGAGTCGACGTTGAGCGTCGTACCTTTGGCCAGCTCAGTCGTTGCTCCAGACTGGGTTGTGACATTCGCAAGGTTGAATTCGCCCTCCGCGTCCAGCTTCAGCGTACCCGCGTTATCGACATCACCGCCGCCCAGCGCGTTAACGTTGGCGGCAATCAGCACACCGTCGTCAATAGTGGTGCCGCCGGAGTAAGTGTTGTCGCCGCTTAACGTCAGCTCGCCCGTACCGGTTTTCACCAACGCGCCGCTGCCGGAAAGCGTATTTTCCAGCTCGCCCTCGCCGACCTGAAGCACGCCGCTGTTAACGATAGCGCCAGTGCCCAGCGAATCCGCATGGTCAGCCGTCAGCGTACCGCCGGTTATGGTGGTGCCGCCGGAGTAAGTGTTATCGCCGGTCACGATCAGCTCATCGTTACCGGTTTTGACAATTTTGCCCCCGCCGGTCACGTTGTTATCCAGCGTGCCCTGGCTCAGCGCAAGCGTTGCGTTTTCTGCAATCGTCACATCGCCAGTGCCGAGCGCGGCGGCATCATTCGCAGACAGCGTACCGCCGTTAATGTTGGTATTGCCATAGTCATTCGCCGTGTTGCTGAGAATGAGCGTGCCATCGCCTTCTTTGGTCAACGTTTCGCCGTCCCAGCCGCCAGGTACGGGGGAAACCTTACTCAGCTCGCTGGTAACTTCAAACGTTTCATTATCACCGAGGGTAAAGGTGCCGCTCGCTTCGCTAATGGAAGTCGCGTTAGCATTCCAACTGAGCTGCTGCTCCAGAACGAAGTTGGTGTTATCGTTAGCGTCAACGTCGACGCCGAAGGTCAGGTAATCTGGCAGTGAGTCGGTGTCGATATTCGTTGTCAGACTGTCAACATTGGTGCTTATTGCGTTATCAGAATCAATCAGGGTAATTGACTTGAACTGTTGATCCGATGTCGGGTCTCCAAAAGCCGCTGTTGAATCGAGATTTAAGGTCAGTGAACCATCAAGTGTGGCGCTAGCGGTGGTGATCGCCGGGGAGTCAGTGGCAGATAGCGTGATGTTCAGTTGGCTATCGTTTTGTAGCGTGAGCGCGTTAGTGATTTGTAATGTTTTTGCCGAAGCGCTACCGTCTCCGAGGGTAATTTCGCCATTGCTGGTCAGGCTTCCAAGCGCCGAACTGCCGCTCATGGTCCACTGGCTGTCGGCGTCAAGTGTTAATGAGCTATAAACGCCGTTGACGCTTCCTTGCAGTGAAGAATTGGTCAGTGACAAGGACGATGCGGTGATTCCCGCGTCAACGTTGCCATCAAGCGTTGTACTGTTAGCCTGTACGGTCACCGCGCTTTCCAGTTTGATGGCGGTCGGACCAGTCAATGTGCTGTTGGTGAGCTCGATAGGGTCGTTAATATTCGTTTTGCTGTCAACGTGCAGCGCGGCGGTTTGGGAGGCGACGTTCGCATTATTGACGGTTAACGCGTTAGTATCGTCATACCAACCGCTTTTTCCCTGGCTTGTCATTAAAATGCCGTCGTCGTCGGCGGTGATGGTTGCTCCGTCAATCTCTACGCTTGAAGCAATGCCTTTCACGCCAACGCCTTTGGAGTTGACGATCATCTGACTCTTATCATCACCGGAAACGTTCAGCGTCGACGCGCTTGATGCCTCAATGGCGGCACCTGTGGCGTTATTGTGCGTGACGGAAGAGTTCTTGATATTGAGAATACCCCGGTTGGCGGCAACAACCGTACTATCCGCGCCCGTAGAACTCACCGTACTATCGCTCACATTCAGGAAGGCGTTGCCGTTCGTGTCGCCAACCACACTCAATTGCCCCCTCGTGAGCGTGATTTTACTCCCGTCCTTGATGTTCAGCGTGCTGCCTTGCTGTAACGATATGTCGCTGCTTGTGTCCGCCGTTGCGGTGACCTCGGTGCCAATCAGGGTGGCTTGTGAATTTTTATAGAGCGTCAAAATGCCGTAATTGCCTTCAACCTCAAGGCTTCCTCCATTCAACGTCAGGTTGCTTTGCTCGTCGAGGTTGATACCTTGGGTATATCTTCCCTTCGTATAAATTTTTGCCTCGGTCAGTTCAAGTGTTGCTCCCCGATAGAGCGAAATCGCTGTAGCCACCGCATCACCGCCACTTGAAAGGGGGGCTCCACCGCCGTCCGTTCCAATCTCGATATTCGTGCCCGTGGCTGAAGTGGGCTGCCAGCCCTGGCCTTGAGTAGGTAAGCCTTCGAGGTACAGCGCGGCGCCTTCATCGGCGCCAGAATAGAACATCGGCGACGTTTCTGCGTTCAGGTCGTGGTCAACTCCGTCAATGTAGGACACCGAATTATCGGCCATGGCCAGCGGGCTGGCGAGCCCAAGCGCGGCAACAATTGCAAAGGTCAGCGCATTGTGTTTTGCACTAATTGTCCATCCTGACTCAGGCTTTTTAATAAAAGGGGAGACTTCATTAGCGTGCGCCTGTATTTTAACTTTGCTGTGGCCTCGCGCCAGTTCTGAAGCCACGATATACATATTTCGCACGGCGCTCCAGACAATACTGTAGGTCCTGTTCAATTTTTAAATTTCCTTTTAATAACGTTCACGAAGCAAGCTTGATTTTGATTGGGCTGTAAATAACGTTTAAATGGTGTATATCAATGAGTTAAATAATAAATAACAAAAACATGGCGCTACGAATGATTGCAACCACCTGTTACAATATATTATCAAAGCCAAATTATTAACCAATTTCAAGGATTATTTCAATGGCAGGTCAATTTCTGTTTGATTTATAATTTATATAAATATATTTATCCATTCTATAAGCATTCACACTGTAAATAACATTTAATGATTACATATATTGGAATAAATAGATTCGCGAGGCAAAAAGGTGTGTTTATCATGCGACACCTGGTGTTATTGTAAATATATTCGTCCTACTTCAAGTTGCATGTGCTGCGGCTGCGTTCCCTCACCCCAGTCACTTACTTTATGTCGCCTTCCTGCAACTCGAATTATTTAGAGTATATGGATAGCGCCAGATGCCGGGTTGCAGAAGGGAGACAGCGCTTTTACACACTCGCGGCAAACGGTGGTGACTCCAGTTAGCAGAACATATACTTTTCAATGAATGCGCCGATTACTTTTTCATGAAGCTCAATGGAACGTGAAAAGCAGATTCTTTTCGTGCCAGACGCTTAATACGTTAATCCACGCACGTCGCATAACCTGCTGAACTTGCTGGCTTAATGGCGCAGTTTTGATTCCTGGTATTTTCATCCACACCGCAATACATGCCGCCGCCCGAGGTTGATTTAGATAAATAGGGGTAGCCCTGCGTCGGCCAGCCTAACGAGCTAATGGAATGATACAGCGTCAACAGGTCGTTATTATCCGGCGCTTTGCTAAGGCTACCGCACTGTTTGGCAATATCCCATTTAGTGTTGTCCACCGTATGCGCCATCGCCCAGTACTCGTTATTTGTATGCACTCCGTTGGTAAATACTGGCGTCACGCCTGACAGCAGCTCAGCCTGAAGCCACGGACGATGCAGCGTTTTTCCGTTAACGGATGTCGTATCCGCCATATTTCCCCAGAACAACGCTTTATCCGTATCCGGACTGGTAAGTACCATAAAAATCACATCCAGTGATGCGTGAAGAGCCGTATTGTCCGTCAGTTTCACCGTGAGTGGCGTTTTCAACCCCAGGCTTTTATCCTGATTAAGCGTAAACGTTGCCGTACCGTCGCTGCCAGTAGTGCCGGTAAAGACAATCCCGGTGGTGGTCATACTTTGGCTGGCGCTTGCGGGAGTCAGCGCTTTAAGCATGAGATCGTCTGCTCCGGCATCCGCTGCCACGTCGCCATCCGTTACCACCGTACCTGCCCGATTTTTCGAATCGCCACGCGACAACGTAAAACCGACGTTGGCGACCGGGTTACCGCTGCTATCTTTTACCGTCACCGTTAACGGCATCGCGCTTCCCTTCTCCACTACCGCCGCGTTTTTCGCGCTGTCCATCGCCGTTGAGGTCAGCGTAATACTGGCAGGAGTAGAAGTATGCGGCTCGACCCGGCATACCTGAGCACCGGTGGCAGTCGATGAACTGGCGGTACCTTTACCGCCGCTATTCAGGTTTATAAATTGGTAATATCCGGTATTCGGCGCACGATCCGCCGCCCACCAGGATTTGTTCCCCGCCACCGGCCAGCCGTAGTTTGTGCCGATTGCGCCGTTGGGATTGTCGCCATACAACGTTTGTAGATCGCCTGACAACGGCTGGTATTCCGCATCACAGCCGGTTGCGCCCGCTTTTTCAGTGTTCGCTGCGGTAACTAAGGGCCATTTTTCATTGTTAACCAGGTAAGTACCGCTATTCGACGTCATCTCCACCGCCAGCAGCGGACGCCGGAACTTCACGCCCGCGCTGTTGGTAACGATTTCCGGCATATGTCCCCAGTATTTGGCTTTATCGCTGTCCGGACTGGTAATGACGGTGAATATCGCGTCCATATCGCTGACCGTCGGCGGATTGTCAGGAAGCATCGCCTCCAGCCGTGTTTTCAGGCCGGGAGTGTTATCCTGCGTCAGTTCAAACTGCACCCTACCGCTCTCATCCGTGGTGCCGTACCAATACCAGAGTTGCTCGCCGGAATAATGATAGGCAAATACTTTGGCATCCGCTGGCGGCGCAATTGGTGTTAGCAGCATGTCGCTGTTGCTGCCGTTTTCATCGCCGCCCGCCCGGTTTTGCGAATAGTTCCCTCGCCCCAGACGAATGGGGACATTGGGCTGCGGCGTACCGTCGCCGTCGGTGACGGTCACCGTAAGCGGAATTTTTTCTCCTTTCTTCGCCAGCGCCGCGGATTTTTCGGCGCTCATGGCGCTGGAAGTCAGCGCTATCGACAGCACCCTGCGCTTCGTCAGGCAGAGTTGCGCCGTCGCAGTATTGGTGCTTGTCGTTGTCGTCTCGCCAGTATTTAGCCTGATGTACTGGAAATTATTCGCCGAGAGCGTATCGTTGACTTTCGAATCCCCCGCTCCCCAGTATTTCCCCGCAGCCACCGGTAGCCCAAAGGCCGCCGTTAGCCCGCCCTGCGGATAGTCGCTATATAGCGTTTTTAAATCATCCATCGTCGGCAACCCCAGGCGATCACACGGACTGGCGGAATCCTGATACAGGTTTGGATAACGGCTCCATGTATACCAGGTTTCGCCATTTGCCGAATAACCAGAAGTATCCGTGGTTGAAGAAAGCTCGGCGCGCAGCAGCGGCCGGGCAAACTCCACCCCTTTACTGTTGGTAAAGGTTTCCGGCATATGACCCCAGTATGTGGCCTTGTCGGTATCCGGGCTGGTGATAACGGTAAAGATAGCGTCTTTGCTGTCCGTCAGGTTGCTGCCGTCCATCGTGGCAGCGCTGATAGTGGTCTTTAAACCGGAGGTACTGTCCTGAGCAAGGGTAAATGTCACCTGTCCCTGGGCATCGGTTTGCGCATACAGATATTTCGCCGAGGTATCCAGCAGGTATGCCGCAAGGCCGGACGGCATCACATTACGTAACGTAATATCGTCTGTGGCGCCTGAAGCCGATGTGGCGCTGTTGGCGCGCGAGTAGGAAACTCCCCGGCTGATTTTCACCATCACGTTTTTCATCGGCTGGCCTGCGGCGTCTTTCACGTCGATGGTGGCGGCCATCTGCTCACCCTTCTTCGCCTTTGCGATTCCGGTGGTTTCATCCTGACCTGCCAGCGTCAGCGTCAGGCTGGCGGCGACGCGGCGCGGCGAGGCAAGACAGGTCTGCATGTAGTAAGTCGAGGTGCTGGTCGTCGTTTTGACATCATTGCCGTCGTTAAACAGGTTGGCCGCCGCGTAGAGCGACTGCGCGCCGTCTGACGATATCACGTAATCCCCCGCCCACCAGTAGCGGCTAACGTTGCTATTGCCAGCACTGGTCATTGGCCAACCATTGCTGCTACGCATAGCGTTATCGGGCCAGGTACGGTACAACGTCTGAAGATTGCTAACGGTAGGCAGATAATCGCGTCCGCAGCCGCCTCCAGAGCCGTTCCAGGCTTTATCGACGGTTATCATGCCCCAGGTTTCGCCTTTGTCGTAACTACCGTTGGCGATAGTCAGCGTTTTACCGGGTGTAGCGCTGAACTCGCTGGACAACAACGGGCGCTTGTACACCACGCCGCTGCTGTCGGTTAACGTTTCCGCCATATGGCCCCAGTAGTTGGCCTTCGGCGTGTCCGGGCTGGTAACCACAGTGAAAATAACCGGCAGCGGCGCGGTCGTTGCGACGTTGCTGTGCTCTATCGACGCCGTCAGAGGCGTTTTAAAGCCAGCGCCCCCATCCTGGCTGATATCCAGCGTCAACGTACCGTCGGCGCCAGTGGCGGTATAATATTTAACGCCGCTGTTACGCCCGTCACTGTGGTTTATCTGTATCTCCGCCGCCACCGAGCTATTCACCTCCTGATTCGCGCGCCCAATACTGTCGCCGCGCATAAAGATAACCGGCGTATCGGCCACCGGGTTGCCCTGGGCATCCAGCGTGGTGATAGTAAGCGGAATCGTCTCGCCGACCTTCGCGTTAGCGAAACCGTCGCTGTCGTTATACCGCGGCGAGGTCAGCGTTATCTGCGTCGCCGCCGGATGGGCGTTTTGCAGGCAAACAAAATAGAGCTTTTCATTCCACAGCAGCGAACCAATGCCGCCATCGCGCAGATTAATCGACTTAACGTAGCGGTTTTCCGTACTTCTGCTCAAATCGGCGGTGCTGTCCTGGTAGTTTTTACCGTCCAGCGGCCAGCCCTGCTGGGTATTGATTGCGCCGCCAGGCCAGGTGTCGTACAGCGACTGGAGATCGGCAAGCGTGGGCACAAATCCCGCGCCGCAGGCATCTTTCGCCACCTCAAAATCGACGCTGCCCCAAGTTTCGTTGTTTTCCGTATTGTCGCCGTGGGTAACGCCGCTGGCGATTTCAGCCGATAACAGCGGGCGCTTAAACACCACGCCATTGGCCGCCGTCACCGTTTCCGGCATATGGCCCCACATTTTGGCTTTGTCGCTATTGGGGCTGGTGACCACGGTAAAAATGGTGTCGATACTGGCCGTCGCGCTGGCGTTATCGTACAGCGCCGCCGTAATCGCGACCTTCGTACCGTGGGTATCCGGTCGGGTGACGTTGATAATCTTGCTACCGTCCTCGCCGGTCAGACCGCCGATTTTGGTGGCGGTGTCGTTGAGCGAATCACCGTCGATCACTACCGCCGAGACAATGCCATCGCCACTGCCAGCGATGTGTTTTTCATTTTGGCGGGTATAGCCGTCGCCGCGGCTTAACACGAACGGCGCTTGCGGCAGCGGATTGCCGCTGGCGTCTTTTACCGTGACTTTAAGCTGGAGCGTATCGCCCTTTTTCACCTTCACCGCGTGTTCGCTGTTTGCGTCATACCACAATGCCGCATCCACTGGCTCAATAGTGATAGACGCCGCCGTCGGATTTTTGCTGACCAGACAGCTCACGTAGTCCGACGCGTCGCCGGAGGCGGTATAGCCGCCCGCCGCCAGTGATACCGCCTGCCATGTAGCGGCGCTGGCAAAGGTGGATGACCAGTAGTCATACGTCGTCGGCCAGCCGGATACGGTATGGATTTTATTGCCGTCGCGGGAGGCGTACAGCGCGGCAAGCTGATCGGCACGCGGCAAATGGCTGGCCTCACAGCCCCCGGCGTCGGGGTTATTCAGCGCGTCGGCGTGGCTGACGCGCGCCCAGGTTTCGTTATCCTGCTCCTGGATACGGGTGGCGGCAGTCGCTTCCGCCGCCAGCTTTGGCCGCTGGAATTCCATATCACCCACGGTGAGCGTGTCCGCCATATGGCCCCACATCTGCGCATCCGGCGTATCGGGGCTGGTGGGGACGGTAAATTTCACGCTGCGGTTGACGGGCGTGGTAATCAGTGAGTTGACCGGCAGGACGCTCAGCGGCATCAGTAAGCCCACGCCCTGCGGCTGTTCAATCACCAGCGTGGCGTTGCCCTCATTGTCGGTCATGCCCTGGTACGTCATTGACGCCTGGGAAGAGCCAAACGGCGTCCCGCCCATCACCAGCGTTCCGTCGCTGGGATCGGTAAAGCCCGTCGTGGCGTTGTGGCGATTTTTGCCGTGTGCCAGGGTGACGGTAAAGCGGGCGTTGGGCACGCTTAACCCATTCAGCGCATTGACGGAATGGACATTCATTGTGATTTGTTCGCCGACTTTGGCTACCGCATTGCGTAACGACTCATCGCCATTAAAGTAAACGTCCAGGCTGGTCACTAACTCATTGCCGGAGCAGGAAAGATAGTTCGGTTCGCCGCCGCTGAACATGCTGTCCGCGCCGGTCGCCAGGTTGACGTGCGCAGTGGTGGCGCCCTCGGTATCCGCCGCGATATAGCTGTGTTTCTGCGTCGGCCAGCCGTAGGTCGTTTCCATCGCGTTGCCGGAATGGGCCTGATACAGCGTATCCAGCAGCAGTTGTCCAGGCACCTGGCCTGTACCGCACTGGTTCGTTGCCGCCGTTACCGAGTTAAACGTGGCCCAGTATTCGTTATTTTCAAATTCAGATCCGGTGTCCTGCGTAGCTTCTTCCGCCAGTAGCGGGCGTTTGTAGATATTGCCCGCCTCCACCACGCCCTGCATATGGCCCCACATGCGCGCCTGCGCCACGTCCGGGCTGGTGATTACGGTAAAAATCACGTTCTGCGTCGCTTCTGTACCGTCGAACAGCACCACACGCACCGGGGTTAGCACGCCCGCGCCCTTGTCCTGAGTCAACACCAGCGAGAACTGACCGTTGGCGTCGGTGACACCGTGGTAATGGCCCTCGCCGCCCTCCAGATTGGTGATAATTACCGGTTCATCCGTCCACTGATGCGCGCTATCAAGATCAGCATTCTTTTGATTCTGACGGTTCTGCTCGTCGCCCAGGTAGACATTAAAGTAGCGATAAGGCAGCGGCTTATTGGTGGCGCTGTCGGTGACGGTGATCTCCATGTTGATGTCATCACCGACCTTCACTTTTGCCGCGTTGACCGTCGAATCAACATTATCGGCGCTAATCACTAATTTCGGCGTGACCGCAGGCGAGGCTTTATCCACGCAGCTCACCAGCGATTGCGTGGCGTCTGGCATTTGCGTGAGGCTGCGGCTGCGCATATCAATGCTGATATGCGCAGTGGCAGTCGATCCCTGGGAGGAGGACCAGTACTCTTCGTCACCGGATGTCAGCCCCACCGGCCAGCCGAGGGTGGTGGCTAAATCGCCGCGCTCGATTTTTAGCCCTTCCAGTTGGCGCGCATCCGGCAGGATGTCGCAGTGCGCGTCGGCGTGGCCCCAGTTGAACTGCGCCCAGCTTTCATTGTTGATGCTGACGGCACGGTCTTCGCCATCGGTTTCCGCCGCCAGTTTGGGGCGGCTAAAGGTGTAGCTTTCGCCGTCCACCGTGGCGGTGGAATTGTCCGCCATATGGCCGTACATATTGGCGCTGCTGCTGTCCGGACTGGTGAGGGTGGTAAAAATCACGTCCACGCCAGCTTTCAGCGCAGGCGCGCCTGACGGGTGCGCCATCAGCGGGGTTTTCACACCCGGACCGTTAGTCTGGGTGACGGTTACCGTCGCTACCCCTTCCGCATTGGTGGTGCCGTGATATTCCGTGGCGGTGGTGGTCAGTTCGGTGCTGTCGACGCGCACTGGCGCGGTATTGTTCACCACACCCTGGCGGTTTTGCGCATCGCCGCGGGTGATCACGAACGCGATATTGCCCACAGGCTCACCGTTACAACCTTTGGTATTTACCGTTAGCGTGATGCTTTCACCCGCTTTGACCTTCGCGGCGTTGAGCGACTCGTCCAGATGATCGGCGGCAAGCGTTACCGGGTCGCCCATGGCTGGCGCGATATCCACGGCAAACTTTTGATCAAGCACTTCGACCGCCGTGTTATAAGGCACGCCAGTGCGGGTAAGCAACCACAGCGGCGGTATGGCGGTTGAGGTATCCAGTTGCGGCCAGACCACCAGATGGCGGCCTGCCATATTTTGCTCACAGAACGTCAGGTTTGCCGACGGCTGCGGAGAAAGCGGTGTCTCCGGCGTGGCGGCGTCGGCCCACACCAGCGTGACGGTAGGCGCACGTTCAGCCTGCCAGGCCAACGGCGGCACGGCGAAGATATCGCCTTCGGTGTCGTGCGGATTGGTTAAGGTCAGCGCGCTGCCGGCATCACTGGTGCTGAACTGGCTGGGTTTCGCGAAATAATCAACAGGATTCGCCACATCCGAGCGCAACTGAACGCTGCCCTGATATATCGGGATCGTCACACTATCGGCCTGAGGGGGAGTACCGTTAATAGCCGCAGTTTGCTCAGTGAGTTCTTGCCATGCACCGCTGCTTCGCACGGCCTGCGCGAAGAAAGGCGTTAAAATGAAGGCGCATAGCAGCAACCAGGATAAAAAACCGACACACTTTTTCGATTTCACTGATATACCTGAGAAAAGTCTATTTCGTTGCAGTTCATTCCATTAATACCAGGAATTAAAAACGCATCGCTACCCAACAACGCCAGTCACAAGGGATACCCAGGTTGGGCGACGCAAAGCACAACCCAACGTTCACGCCCAACATCCGGCGTCGCAGTGTTGGGTTTCGGCTTTGCCTCACCCAACCTACTGCACCCGACACGACCCAAAACCAAAATCACTTTTCACACGAGTACAGGTTTCCACCCCGGTGGTTTCGTTAAATGAGCAGAAACGACCGCTTTGGCTCCCTTCCGTTTGCGACATATAGTCATAGGTGTAACTTGACGCTGGTGCTGACGTCGGCCATCGCAAGGTGCCAATAACGTCACGTAGCGCCTTCAAATCGTCCAGCGAGGCCATGTTTTCCTGCGATCCGCAAAGAACAACCAGCGATGTATCCGCATGTCCGCCACTCGCGTAATCGATATAGTTCGGCGACCATACCTCATTATTAAACGGCCACACGCCCGGCCCCTTTTTAGCGAGCTCGGCTCTCAGATACGGGCGGCGCAACGTGACGCCGTTAACCTTCACGGTATCCGGCATATGGCCCCAGTACGACGCATATGGGGTATCCGGGCTGGTTGGCGCCGTAAAGATCGTATCGACGCTCGTCGTCTCGGTAGCTTGATCCGCAAGCGTCGCCGTGACGGACGTTCTCAAACCCAGCGATTTATCCTGGTTTAACGTGAACCGCAGCTTACCGTCATCGCCGGTAAAGCCATACCATTTCGTGCTGGTTCCCCTCTGGTTAGTAAACGGCAATGCCGCACCCGCAGGCGAAACCGGCGTCAGGGTCATGTCTGATGACGAACCTTTGGACGCAACCGGCTCGCCAATCACGCCGGGCTGAATGGCTCCGCTATCCACCGTACCACGTGAATAAGAGTAATCACGCGTCAGCATAACCGTCGCCCCCGCCTGTGGTTGCCCGGCGGCGTTCGTTACCGTGACCGTCATCGGTATCGCCTCGCCTTTTTTCGCCACCGCCGCCGATTTATCCGCGTTCCACACGTCCGCCGAGAACGCCATATTCATATGACGCGGTTCCGTCAGACAGAGCTGGTAATAGTAATTACCCGGGGTCTCCTGACTAGTGCCGCCTTTATTCGTACTGAGATCAATAAACTGCCAGTAAAGGGTTTGATTCTTTATCAGGCTGTCGCCCGCCCACCATTTCTTCTTGATGGGCAGCCCAAGGTCGGTCGTGACCTTGCCGCTGGGGTGATCGCCGTACAGCGCCTGGAGATCCACCAGTGTGGCCATCTGATTCATCGAGCACGCGCCATAATCACCGGTATTAAAATTATTCACCGTAAACCAGGTTTCATTAGTTTCAGGATAACTCGCCGTATGCTCCTGCGATGAGAGTTCGTCATACAGCAGCGGGCGCATAAACTTCGCGCCGTTGCTGGCGGTGAAGGTTTCCGGCATGTGGCCGTACATGTTGGCTTTGTCGCTGTTCGGGCTGGTGATAGTGGTGAACACCACCGGCAGCGATGAGGTCACCATCGGCGTATCGGTCAGCGCCGCAGTCAGCACGTTTTTCACCCCCGGCCCATTTGGCTCGGTCAGCGTGAGGGCTAACGTACCGTCTGCCCCGGTCACACCATAAAGCGTATTTGCATCAGTGAGTTGTTGCGTCGCGCCACTGCTCTGCGCCACTCCTATATCGGCGTTGCCAGTAAAGTCATAGCCAGCTTTACGCGCCGACCCGGCGTCACGTGTAAGCGAAAAAAACGCATAAGGCGCCGGGTTGCCCGCCGCATCGGTGGTGGTGACGATCAACGGGAGCGATTCGCTGTTTTTCACCTTCACCGCCTGTACATCGCTATCCGTCGCCAGCGTGGAGGTCAACGTAATCTGCATGGCCGGCACCTGCGACGTCGGGGAGCAAATTAGATATTGCGTACTGTAAGTCGAGTCCACGCCCGCCGCCCGACGAGTATCGTCACTCAGATCGACGGCATAATAGTTACGGGAAGTGGAGGAGCTTATTGACCCTGCGTTCGAATTACTCCAGTAAGAACGGACGACAGGCCAGCCCTGGGCCGTTTTTATCGTGCGATCGGGGTATTTTCTGTACAGTGAATCCAGCGATGCTAAGGCAGGATAATAGCCGCTGGCGCAATTGGCCGGATTGGTTTTCGTTGTTGTCGGCCCGAAAAAACCGGCCCAGGTTTCATTATCTTCCAGGTACGAAACGACATTTGACTTATTCGTCTCGTCGTAAAGCAGCGGGCGCTGATACACCGTGCCGTCCTCCGCCGTCAGTGACGGCGACATATGCCCCCACATACGGGCGGCGTCAACATCCGGGCTGGTGATGACGGTAAATATCGTATCAATGCTGGCGCTCACAGCGGCGTTTTCATACAGCGTGGCAATAATGGCCGTACGGGTACCGTGGGTGTCCGGGCGGGTGACGCTGATGATGCGGGTGCCGTCAGCGCCGGTCAGCATCCCCATTTTAGTGGTGGTCCAGGCCAGTGATTCACCATCGATCACCACGGGCGTGACGATATTTTGCTGATCGCTACCGTCCTGGGCGGTGTACTGCTCCCCGCGACGGTCATAACCGTCGCCACGGGTGAGCACAAACGGCGCTTCCGGCGCCGGGTTGCCGTTGGCGTCCTTCACCGTCACCTTCAGTTGGACAGTATCGCCCTTTTTGGCTTTGACCGCGTGGACGCCGCTGCCGTCGTACCATAATGATGGATCGACCGGCTCAATGGTAATCGAGGCCGTCGCCGGGTTAGCGTTGACCAGACAGCTGGCGTAAATTGAGACGTTGGCGTTGGCAAATTCGCTGCCGCTAAACAGTGAGATCAGTTTCCACGTGCTGGCGCTCTGGAAGGTGGACGACCAATAGTTAAGCAATGTCGGCCAACCCTGGGTGCTTTTTATCGCGCCGTCGCTGTTGGCCTTGTACAGCGCCTCAAGCTGGTCGATGCGCGGCAGGTGGTTCGCCGCGCAGCCGCCCTTATCCGGATTACCCGCCGCGTCAGGGTGAAGGACGCGCGCCCAGGTTTCGTTGGCTTCAACCTGGGTACGTTCCGGCGCCACTTCATCCGCCAGCTTCGGTCGCTCAAAGGTCAGATCGCCGACGGTGATGGTGTCGGCCATATGGCCCCACATTTTGGCTTTTGCCGTATCCGGGCTGGTGGCGACAGTAAACTTCACGCTGCGAGAAATGGGCGAGCTGATTAATGAATCGACGGGCGTGATGCTTAACGGCGTCAGCAGCCCCACGCCCTTCGGCTGGGTGAGGATAATGGTCGCATCGCCGTTGGCGTCGGTGATCCCCTGATAAACCTGTCCGGCAACGTAGCCGACGCCGTCAAACTGCATCTCGCCGTTGCTGGTATCGGTAAAGCCGGTCGTCAGCCCGTCGCGCCGCCTGCCGTTCGCCATGGTGACGGTGAAGTCGGTATAGGCGACCGCCATGTCGTTGAGGGCGTTGCGCGAATGAACGTTCAGCTTAATCTGTTCACCCACTTTGGCGTCGGCGTTTTTGATCACCGGGTCGTCGTTGAAGTAGACGTCCAGCACCGCCACCATTTCGTTAGCCGAGCAGGTCAGGTAGTTCGGTTCATTGGTAAATTTGCCGCTATCGCCGTTTTCGAGGTTGACGTGTACCGTTCCGGAGGCGTCGCTGTCGGCGGCGATGAAATAATCTTCGGTCGGCCAGCCGTGTTCGCTTTCTATCTGGCCGCCAGCATGTTCGCTGTACAAATGTGCCAGCGATGACTGGTCCGGCACCTGGCCGGTGCCGCACTGCGCGGTAGCAGACGCCACCGAGTTAAATGTCGCCCACTCTTCGTTATTTTCGCTGAACTGGCCGTCTTTGTGGCTGCTTTCCACCGCCAGCAGCGGGCGTTTATACAGGTTACCCGCGTCTATTACACCCTGCATATGGCCCCACATGTTGGCGCCATCCACGTCCGGGCTGGTGACCACGGTGAAAATCACTCTAAAGGGAAGTTCGACGCTGCCGCCTTCATCATCCGGCATCACGATGCGGATGGGCGTCTCAACGCCCAGGCCGCTGTCGTGCTTTAACGTCAGGTGCGCCTGGCCGTTGGCGTCGGTCATCCCGGTATAGTGCTCCGGTGAAGAAGCGCGCATATCGTCACTACTCACCGTTACCCGCTGATTATCCCACGCATCCTGATGCTCTCCCTTGCGGTTCTTCGCCGGATCAATCAATATCTCCACGTAGCGATAAGGCAGCGGTTTTTGCGTGTCTTTGTCGACCACGGTCATCGCCAGATCAATCTCTTCCCCTACCTGCGCTTTATAGGGTCCCTCTGGAGAGAGGGTTATCTGCGGGTGCGCCGCAGGCTGGGCCTTATCCACACAGCTGACCAGCAACGTATTACTGTCGGCAACTCTGGCAACCGACGCGCTGTTCATATGCACCGCAGCGTGATAGCCGCTCAGTTGATCTTTGTTAGACGACCAGTATGCCGCATCGCCCGATACCGGCCAGCCGGTCCAGGTTTCCAACGTACTATGCTCTTGCCTTAGCTCCACCAGCTGTTCGGCGTCCGGCAGAATGTCGCAATGGTTATCCGCGCCGCTCCAGGTAAACAGCGCCCAGGTTTCGTTGGTATCCACAACGGTGCTATTTCCGCTGGTTTCCGCCGCCAGTTTTGGCCGGGTAAAGGTGTAGGTCGTACCGTTCAGCGTTGCCGTGGTGCTCTCCACCATATGGCCGTACATACTGGCCTTATCGCTGTCCGGGCTGGTAATGGTGGTGAAAATAACGTCGACATTCGCCGTTAGCGTGGGATAGTTTGCCGAAGAGACGATAAGACGCGTTTTTACGCCTGGGCCTTGATCCTGCGTCACCACTACCGTGGCGTTGCCCTGCTCGTCCGTTACGCCATGATACTCTGTTTGCGCGGTCGTCAGCTCAGTATTACCAACGTGTACCGGGTTAGCGTTATTGACCACGCCCTGGCGATTTATTGCATCCTCGCGACGGATCACGAAGGCGGCATTCGGCGCCACGTCGCCATTACAGGCTTTGGTGGAGATGGTAAGGGTAATGCTCTCCCCGGCTTTGACTTTCGAGGCGTCAAAATTAGCGTCAAAATGATCGCCGCTCGCGGAAACGGGATCGTTCACCGCCGGTTTGATATTCAGTGTCACTTTTGGGCTAAGCAGCGGAATGATCGCATTATTTGGCACGCCGGTTCGGGTATAAAGCCACAGCGCGGGAACGTTTGTTTCATCTTCCAACTGCGCCCAGGCAACCAGTTGCCGACCCGCCAGATTCTGAGCGCAAAAGGTCTGGTTGAGAATCGGCTGTGGCGAGAGGGGCGTGTCTGGCGTGGCGGCATCGGCCCATACCAGGCTCATGGTCGGCGGCTGTTGATTTTCCCAGGCGATGCTCGGCGGATCGGTAAAAAGATCGCCTTCGGTATCGAGGGCGTTAACCGCACGCATCGAATCTGGAGCCGCATCCGCACTAAAATCGCGCGGCATGGCGGTGAATTCAATATCGTAGGTTTTGGTAGGGTCAAGCAGCATACTTCCCTGATACAGGGGAATAATGGCACCGTCGGCTAGCGGCGCGGTGCCGTTAACCGCGCCGGTCGTCGAGTTCAGCTCTTGCCAGGTCCCGCCCTTCAATAACGCCTGC
This sequence comes from Salmonella sp. A1325, assembly GCF_056991255.1. Taxonomy (NCBI): domain Bacteria; kingdom Pseudomonadati; phylum Pseudomonadota; class Gammaproteobacteria; order Enterobacterales; family Enterobacteriaceae; genus Salmonella; species Salmonella sp. A1325. Next base: position 123,225 of record NZ_JAMLWO010000008.1, read on the forward strand.
GCAGGTGCGATCAACACTGCAAACATGATCAGTAATGTCAGTAAGAAATGTACAACTTTATTCACTTGCCGATTCCTGCCCATGAGCGATAGCCACCCGTTTTCATTCTTTGTCGTAATTCAACCCACTTTGCTTAGCGTGCAGCTAAGCAAAGTGCGCGGAAAATACCACTCCCCGCAGGGAGTGGTATGTTGAGGACAACTTATTTGCGTCTGTAGTCGATGGACAAACCAAAGCCCTGGACACCGTCGCTACCCACGGTAACGCCGCCGTCTGCTCCTTCGAACGCCGTTTTCGCTTCGGCGTTGGTGACAGGGATGACAAGGTCTTTATCGTTCCAGCTTTCGTTGACGATACCGCCAGTACCGGTACCTGCAATTTTACTGGTGCCGACGAATTTCCAGCGGTAGTCGTACTGGCTGGTAACCTCTTCACCGGTATCGTATTTACCTGCCGTACCACCCTCTTTATCTTTCCACAACAGAACTTTATAAGTTGTGTTGGTTTTGAGCGGAGTAGAGGTACCCAGCAGGTTGGTGGTTGAGCCAGACTCGTAGATAACCACATGGACGTTTTCATCCACCACCGGACCTTCCGGAATATCGTCGTCATCCGAACCACCGCCCGTATTGGTCGACAGGTCTTTCAACAGCAGTTCGGTTGCCACGGCAGGGTCGCCGGTAGTGGTGGTTGGCGTGATTTTGATACCGATATAGTGGTCTGCATCACCCGCCTGAATTTCATAGGTATCGCTACCTTTGGTGCCAATCTCTTCGGGATTGCTACCATTCTGGTCGCTGTATCTCATCCACTGCACCGTCAGTTTCGTGGCGGCGTTGTCGGTGTCGAGGTCGCCTTCCGTATCGCCAATCGCCCAGTTCACCGTGACTTTATCGCCAACGTGAAACTGCTTATCGCCTTCGGTCGTAATGGTCCTTGAGCCGCGATCGATAGTTACCGTCACGTGATCTTTGTCGGTATCCGCGGTTTTATCCGCCGCACGGGTAATCCACGGCACCGTACCCTGAATGGTGCCCGTCTGTTCAGAGACAATCTGCCACTGCCCCGATTTCAGATTACCGTTTGCCGCCACCGCTGGCGCGGCGCAATATCCGGCAACCACTAATGCTAAAGCGACCTTCGTCAGCCGCCGTTTTACTGTTGCTTGCATTCAGACTCTCCTTTTTCTCCAAATTCAGCGGCTGGCTGGTCAGCCATAACGCTGACGCTATTTCTGGCTATACGTAACGCGTATGCCGTAACCCTGAACGCCATCTTCCTCATTGGCGGCAAACTTCTGCGCTGCCTCTTTATTGGTTACTGGCAGGACAAGATCTTCATTCATGGTGTTGGCCAGCGCGCCGGTATGTCCGTTTGTACTTTGCCCGGTAAACTCCCACTGGTAGTCGTACAGCGACATCTCTTCTTCCGTGAGCTGCTCAGACATCTGGAATACGCCGTCTTTATTCTTGTCGCGCCACAGCAGGAAACGGTAGGTATTATTGACCGTAGGGTGCTTATCTTCTTTGCCGATAAGGTTGACAGGGTTGGCGGCTTTGACCTGATAAATCACCGCATTCAGCGCGCTCAGGTTGTCGCCGATAAAAGTGACATCAACGTAGTTACTGTCGCCATAGGCGTCTGCTTTCGCCTTCCAGCGGAAAGTTCCCGGCAGGGTGCTGGAAAGCGTCACCGTCCCCGCTTCTTTGTCACGGCTGGCAATAAACACGCAGGGGGTTTCCGTGGTGCAGGGCGTCTGGGCCAGGGTGACTTTTTTATCATTGCTGTCGTACAACTCTGGCATCATGGTATCGTCCACCAGTTCGTTACCATTGCGATCCGTGGCGTCGCCAAAAGAATCGGTGATCAGGAGATCCATCACCACGCCGTCTTCGCCATCGGCCAGCGCGCTGGCTTCATGGCTGTGATCGCTGCGATCGGTATCGGCAATGTTGTCGACGATCAGTTCAATTTTGCGATCCTGCTGGACGGTGATTTCAACCACGCCGGAGTTCTGCTTATTGCCCTTTTCATCTTCCAGCGTCATGCGTACTTTCCAGGTGTTCAGGGCGGTGCGCTGCTCCTCGGTCTCGGCATTAACCCAGGCAGGAAGCACCAGATTCCAGCTGTTATTGTTGCCTTCGGTTAACGCATTAGCTTTTACTACCGGCATCACCAGCGTACGGGCGGCGTTGTTTTTCGCCTGCCAGGAAGCAGAAATAATTTTGTAATGGTGGTTAATCAGCGCGTTGACCGTCCACTTACATTTCTCCAGCCCCACCGCAGCCTCAGGCGTATCTTCAATCACGCATTCCGGGTGTTCGTTGGTGGTGTCAGCCTTCAGCCACAACGTAACGTCCAGCGGATCTTTCTCGCGATATTCGAGAACGATGAAATTGTTACGATCGACAAAATCGGTGCGGCTGCCCATTAAGGAGTGCTGAATTTTAACGTTTTCCGGATCGAGCTGAGCCGCCAGCGGCGTGCCTATCTGATAGTTCACGGTCGCGTTAACGCTAAAATCGTTACTATCGCCAGTACCGGCTTTGTAATCCGTACCAACCGTGACCAGCGGTACCGGCGTATAATTTAGTCCGACGGTAACGGCATGAGGATCTTTTTGCAGGTTATCGGTGCCAAACAGCGCCACTTCATCGCCGTAGTACTGTTCGTAAATTAATTTAGCGCCAAGCTGCGGATAAAACGGCAGCCAGCTTTCCATGCGGATATCCCAGCCGCGCGCGGGTCGTTCTTCATAAAAGTCAAAATCTTTGGAATCTTTCCAGTCAGAAAGAGGATGGTAATAGTTGCCGGAGAATTTCAGGTAATCCGTCCAGGCTTCGGTTCCCAGACCTAATCGACGGTGACCGCGCGTAAAATCGTAGTCATAGAATGCGTTGCCGCCAAGCAGCCAGTTGCCGACATTCTGGCGCACGCCAAGCCCAACGTTACCAATGGTGCGGTCTTCCTTACGTTGAGCCGAAATCTGGCTAAAGAAAAGCGTGCTCTGGTTGTCATACCAGGGAATAAAATAATCCAGCGAACTGCCGTCCAGATCGCCGCCTTCGCCAATAGATAAACTGGTACGAACTTTACCATAAGGCGAAAGCATACCTTCGAGATAGGATTGCGCAGAAGACGTGACTTGCCCTTGAATATAACCGCGCGCCTGGGATTCCAGCGCTTGCGGGGTGAGATTATCAAAGCCCTGGGTGGCGGAATTAATAAAGTAGTCAGCGCCCCGTTCTTTAAAGGTCTTTCCTTTATTTTCCTGTTCTTCTTTTTTCGCGGATTCGCTGGCTAAATCAGGCAGGGAGGAGTGGCTTTCATCATTATTTGCAGATACAGGGTTATCTGCGCCGGAAGCCGCTACTGATACTCCAGACACTAATAGCAGAACCAGAATGCGAATCCTTCGCACCATATGATATCCCTGTCGTTAAATAAATACGCCTCTATAAAACGATATTATATGGATGATTCACACGGAATCATAACCAACAGGCCTAAATATATTCCTAAAAAGAAATGTTTAATATGAAACAGACTAATAATATTGATATAATAAATAAAAAAGAAAGCTGCTATTTATTTATAATATTAATTTTAGGGAATAATATTCCCTATAAATAGTTGAATAAATAAAAAGAATTAAATAGCCGCCGGGCAGAATACTATGCTGATATTACGGGAGTATCGAATAACTATTTTGCCTTTAGCCGGATAAGACGTCGGCGCCTCTGCTCTGCGGCGCAACGTCGACAGCGGTTTTATTGATCGGAAATGACGAAATTAACCCGTTTTTTTGAAATTAAACCGTGACCGTTCTGGCAAAAATAGTCCATTGCGCCGCAAGCTTTCAAAACCTGTAACGGCTGGCGGCAGTCAGGACAAATTGCCTGTAACGAGAAATCTTTAGCGCATGTCTCGCAATGCGCAGTATCGCCATTGCGCTCCAGCGCGTGATGGCAAACGGGGCAGGTTATTTCCATAACATTCTCCTCAGGCGCGTGACTCACTTTTACTCGAAAGGCCTGATAGCGCGAGCTTGTCAGGCCTGGAATATTACTGAAAAAGCATTACTTGCTTTTCTTGATATGTTTCATCAGACGCTTACGTTTGCGCATTTGCGTTGGCGTCAGTGTGTTACGCTTGTTCGCATACGGGTTCTCCCCTTCTTTAAACTGAATGCGAATCGGCGTCCCCATCACTTCCAACGACTTGCGGAAGTAGTTCATCAGATAGCGCTTATAGGAGTCTGGCAGATCTTTTACCTGGTTGCCGTGAATAACCACAATCGGCGGGTTATAGCCGCCAGCGTGGGCATATTTCAGTTTTACACGGCGACCGCGCACCAGCGGCGGCTGATGATCTTCAACCGCCATCGTCATGATACGGGTCAGCATCGCAGTGCTCACCCGGCGAGTGGAACTGTCGTAAGCCTCGCGTACGGACTCAAACAGGTTGCCGACGCCGCTGCCGTGTAGCGCAGAGATAAAATGAACGCGGGCAAAATCAATAAAGCCCAGACGGAAATCCAGCGTCTCTTTCACCTGCTCTTTGACTTCCTGGCTCAGGCCATCCCATTTGTTGACTACGATAACGAGTGAGCGCCCACTATTGAGGATAAAGCCCAGCAGAGACAAATCCTGGTCGGAGATCCCCTCGCGCGCATCGATAACCAACAGTACGACGTTAGCGTCTTCAATCGCCTGCAACGTTTTAATCACCGAGAACTTTTCTACCGCATCGGTGATTTTTCCGCGCTTACGCACCCCCGCCGTGTCAATCAGCACATATTCCCGTTCGTCGCGTTCCATCGGGATATAAATGCTGTCGCGAGTGGTGCCCGGCATGTCGTATACCACCACGCGCTCTTCGCCGAGAATACGGTTAGTGAGTGTGGACTTACCTACGTTCGGGCGACCAACAATCGCCAGCTTTATCGGCAGGCTTTGCGGGTCAAAATCATCTTCCGGCGCTTCTTCGCCATTTTGTTCCGCCTCGAACTGCGCCCAGTATTCCGCGTCTTCATCCACCTCTTCCTGCGGCGCGACATCATCCATCCACGGCAGAAGCACATGTTCCAGCAGGCTCAATACGCCGCGACCATGTGAGGCGGCGATAGGGTAAATTTCGCCTAATCCCAGCGAGTAAAAATCGACAACCGCCTGATCGGGATCGAGACCATCCGTTTTATTCGCCACCAGGAAGGTCGGTTTTTCACGGGAACGCAGATGTTTGGCAATCGCTTCATCCGCCGGCATCAGGCCAGCGCGCGCATCTACCATGAATAACACCACATCCGCTTCTTCAATCGCCAGCAGCGACTGTTCCGCCATCCGCGTTTCGACGCCATCTTCGGTGCCGTCAATACCGCCGGTGTCGATACAGATAAACTCGCGGCCTTCAACTTCCGCACGACCGTACTTACGGTCACGAGTCAGACCCGGGAAATCCGCAACCAGCGCATCTCGGGTGCGGGTCAGACGGTTAAATAGCGTGGATTTTCCGACGTTAGGGCGCCCGACAAGCGCGACCACAGGTACCATGTTTAAAGCCTCATTAAAAAAATCATCAGACAACGCGCGCATTTTGCGCCATTGTTAAAAACAGGAAAACGGCCCCTACACCAGGAGCCGTTTTTTAAAACGCACAACCGTGACGATTAACGCGTAATTGCGTAGACCGTACCGTCTTTGGCCTGGATAAGCAGTTTACCATCCGCCACCGTCGGTTCGGTCAGAAAACCGGAACTGTCTACTTTTTGTTGGGCCACAAAACGCCCGTCATCAACATCAATCCAGTGCAGATAACCTTCGCTATCGCCGACGACTAAATCACCATTATACAGCACCGGGGAGGTCAGCAAACGGTGCAGCAGATCGCTTTGCGTCCACAGCGTTACGCCGCCGTCAGTGGTCAGCGCCAGCACGCGATCGTTCTGATCGACCAGGTAGATACGGTCGCCGTCGACGATAAAGTCATTGACCGAACCCAGCTCGCGTTTCCACATAATCTGACCACTGCGCAGATCCAGCGCCGTTAAGTTACCATTATACGCCAACGCGTAAACGACGCCGTTTACCACAACCGGCGTGGTATCAACGTCGCTCAGACGGTCAATTTCCGTTGGGCCAGTGGCCTGGGAGATACGCTGTTGCCAAATCATCTGGCCTTGTTGCATCAACACGGCGCTGACGCGGCCATTGTCGCCACCAACGATAGCCGCGCCGAACGCGGTTGCCGGCGCAGATTCCCCGCGCAGCGACAGCGAAGGCATATCCAGGTTCACCGTCCATTTAATGGCGCCATCCGCCTGATTTAGCGCCTGCAACTGACCGTTGCTGGTATGGATAAGGACGATTCCATCACTGACAACCGGGCGAGACAACGCTTCGCCTGCGACCTTCGTCTGCCATGCTGTAGTGCCGTCGCTGGTATTCAGCGCATAAACCTCGGCCTTTTCACTGCCGATATAGACGTGACCGCCCGCGACCGTGACTCCGCCGGACAACAGCGCGGACGAACGAGAGAACCAGCCGTCTTTTTCGCCCAGATTCACAGACCAGATCTCTTTGCCATCATCCGCATTGAGCGCTTTTACCACGCCCGCGCGATCGGCTGCATAGACCACGTTATCTGCCATTACCGGATGAAGGTTAGAATAAAATTCGCCAATTCCGTTACCGACAGAGGTGCTCCAGACAGTGGTCGGGGTAAACTGGTTTTCAACCTGCGGTAATGGAGACATCTTGACGACATCTTCTTCGCCGCTAAACAGTGAACAGCCGCTGAGCAGGGTAACGGAAAGCAACCCTGGCAGAAGTAATTTACGCAATTGCATCGGGTCCCTCTCAGATGGACAAATTATTGATTTTCATCTGCATCATTTCGCTCAACGCCGGAGAAGCATCGCTATTGACGCCCGCTTCCCATGCGCTGCGCGCGCCTTTTTTATCACCCTTACTCAGCAACGCTTCGCCGCGCAAATCAGCGACAATGGCCGTCCATCCTTCGCCTTTAACGGCATCCAGAGTTTTCAGCGCGGCATCAGCTTGCTTAAGCTGTAACTGAACGCGAGCGAGACGCAGATTAATCACCGCTTTGAGATTTTCATCGCTGGTGGCCGCCAACCCCTGCTGCAACTGGGCTTCGGCTTTTTTAAGTTCATTCTTATCCACAAACTGCTGCGCCAGTTCCATAGACGCCAGCGCACCATAGGTATTTTTATTCTCAGCCGCGAATTTTTCTGCGGCGGGAATGCTATCCGGCTTATCGGCGCTTACCGCCGTCACCGCATTTTGATACGCCAGAGAAGCAGCACGCGCGGACTCCGTCTGATGGCTGCTCCAGTAACGCCAGCCAACCAGCGCGCCAACCCCTAAAATCACTCCGACAGCCAGCGCTTTGCCGTTTTCGGCAAAGAAGCGTTTAATCGCATCCACCTGGTCGTGTTCGTTCTCGTAAATTTCCACGCTGTCCTTCTCCTTAGCCCAATAAAGTGCGCAAATGCGCGGCGACGCTGTCCTGCGCCACTGCCGTTTGCTCACCGGAGCGCAAATCCTTCACTACAACAGTCCCATCGGCGACTTCAGATTCGCCAAGAACCAGTGCAATACGGGCGCCCCACTTATCGGCGCGGGCAAACTGTTTCTTAAAGTTGCCGCCGCCGTGGTTTGTCATTAGCTTCACGCCTGGCATTTCATCGCGCAGCCGCTCCGCCAGCGTCATTGCCGCAGACTGCGTTTGTGCGCCGGCAGCTACCAGGTATATATCGACAACAGGAGAGGCAATAAATTCCGGATTAACTGCCTGAACTAACAAAACAAGTCGTTCCAGGCCCATCGCAAAGCCCACTGCCGGGGTAGCGCGACCACCCAGTTGTTCCACCAGACCGTCATAACGACCACCCGCACAGACGGTGCCTTGTGACCCCAGACTGTTTGTTACCCATTCAAATACGGTGCGGTTGTAGTAATCCAGACCGCGTACCAGACGCTGGTTGACGGTGTAGGCAATCCCCGCCGCGTCCAGCAATTTACACAGGCCGGCAAAGTGCTCGCGTGAATCGTCATCAAGATAGTCGCCGAGAGCGGGCGCGTCGTTGAGCAGCGCCTGCACGTCCGGATTTTTTGAATCCAGCACGCGCAGCGGATTGGTATACATACGGCGTTTGCAGTCTTCGTTCAGCGTCTCTTGATGCTGTTCGAGGAACGCGACCAGCGCATCGCGATAGTTCGCACGCGCCTCTAATGAACCAATAGAGTTCAGCTCCAGGCTAACGTGGTCAGCGATGCCTAGCGCGCGCCACCAGCGTGCGGTCAGCATAATCAGCTCCGCGTCAATATCCGGGCCTTGTAAGCCGAAGACTTCGGCGCCTAGCTGGTGGAACTGACGGTAGCGGCCTTTTTGCGGACGCTCATGACGGAACATCGGGCCGATATACCACAAACGCTGTTCCTGATTGTACAGGAGACCATGTTCGATGCCGGCGCGTACACAGCCCGCCGTACCTTCAGGGCGCAATGTCAGGCTATCGCCGTTGCGATCCTCAAAGGTGTACATCTCTTTTTCAACCACGTCAGTAACTTCACCGATCGCGCGTTTGAATAACGGGGTCTGCTCTACAATCGGCAAGCGGATTTCACTGTAACCGTAGCTGCCGAGCACGTTTTTGAGTGTGCCTTCAATGCGCTGCCAGATGGCGGTTTCGCCAGGCAGATAATCGTTCATGCCGCGAATGGCTTGAATGTTTTTTGCCACGTTTATTCTCTTTCTGAATATAAAAATGAACCCTCAGCGCTTCCCCGAACGAACCGGGAGCCATGCGGGTTCAATCATACACGGGAAGCGCGCCGCTTCCCATCACGTTCTTATTTTTCAACCTGCAGCACGTCAATCCGACGCGCTTCATCAAGTTGACTTGCTTTCGCGCGAATACGAGATTCAAGCTGCGCAATCATATCGTCGTTATCGAGTCTGTCCTTACGCACGCCGTCTTCATACAGGCCGCTTTTCTTATTGCCGCCCGTCACGCCCAGCGTTGATACCAGCGCTTCGCCCGGCCCGTTCACCACGCAACCGATGATCGAGACGTCCATCGGGGTGATGATATCTTCCAGACGCTGCTCCAGCGCGTTCACCGTGCCGATAACGTCGAACTCCTGGCGAGAACAGGTCGGGCAGGCGATGAAATTGATGCCGCGCGCGCGAATGCGCAGCGACTTGAGGATATCGAAACCGACTTTGATCTCTTCCACCGGATCGGCCGCCAACGATACGCGCAGCGTGTCGCCGATACCTTCCGATAACAGCAGACCTAAACCGATCGCCGACTTGACTGCCCCGCTACGCGCGCCGCCCGCTTCGGTGATCCCCAGATGCAGCGGCTGATCGATCTGTTTAGCCAACAAACGATAAGACTCAACGGCAAGGAATACATCGGACGCTTTTACGCTCACTTTGAACTGATCAAAGTTGAGACGATCAAGATGATCCACATGGCGCATGGCTGATTCCAGCAACGCCTGCGGCGTCGGCTCACCGTATTTTTCCTGCAGATCTTTTTCCAGCGATCCGGCGTTTACGCCGATACGAATAGGGATGTTTTTGTCGCGCGCGCAGTCCACCACCATACGAATACGTTCTTCGTTACCGATATTGCCGGGGTTGATACGCAAGCAGTCAACGCCGTATTCCGCTACTTTCAGCGCAATGCGGTAGTCGAAGTGAATATCGGCAACCAGCGGGACGTTAACCTGCTGTTTGATAAGCTTGAACGCTTCGGCGGCGTCCATTGTCGGTACAGAAACACGAACAATATCTGCGCCAACGCGCTCCAGCGCTTTGATCTGATTAACCGTCGCTTCCACGTCAGTGGTACGCGTGTTAGTCATCGACTGGACGGTGATGGGGGCGCCATCGCCAATCGGCACATTCCCAACGTAAATACGTGTCGATTTTCTACGTTGAATCGGAGCCTGGTTATGCATGAAAAATCTCCCGCGTTACCCGTCTGTTACTGCGCCGGTGTCGGTTCGGCATTAAGGGTCAGACGCGCAACCTGATTAGTTCTGATAAAGCGGCTCAGATCGACAGGTTTTCCTTGATACTGGATCTGCACCGCGGCCGGCGCGCCAATTTTAAGTTTATAAGGCGCCTGACCTGTTAGGTTTAAATTACCATCTTTACGCTGCATACCGCTAAACAGCTTCTTACCCGTGGCGTCAGTGACTTCTAGCCAGCAGTCAGCGGTAAAATTCATCACCAGCGCGTTCGGATCGGCAGCAGGCGCCGCTACGCCAGCCTGACTGGTCGGCAGCGCGGACGGCGTCTCCGTTGCCGCTGGCGCGGCAGATGTCGCAGCCGTATCGACATTCGCCTGCGAAGGCGCGACTACCGTATTTTGCGCTGCCGTTGGCGCTGGCGTTTGCGTCGCCGCTGTCGAATCAACCGGCGTCGCAGGAGCCGGAGCCGTTTGCGCTGGCGTCGTATCCTGACTTGTCGCGTCACGGGTGTCCAGCGGTACGCTTTGGCCGCTGTCTTTATCTGCGTTCAGTTCAGCCGTGCTTTGATCGGCCATTGTCGTGATCTCTTCCTGCTGCGCCTTATGGTTCTGCCACCACCAGGCGCCGGTGAGCCCTACGACCACAAACAGTACCAGCCAGGTAAAAGACATTAACCAGCCGTCGCGTTTTTTGCGACGCTTTCCTAATGAGAAACTCTGCATCGGAGCGACTTTGGCGGCGCGCAGCGGGGCCTGTTTTTCCAGCCCCGGCAGCAGTTCCTCTTCTGGAACATGCACCAGACGCGCATATGAGCGGATATATCCGCGCAGGAAGGTTGAAGCAAGATCGGACGGCGCCTTATCTTCTTCAATATCGCGTACCGTAGAAACCTTCAGGCAAAGTCGCTCAGCGACAGCCTGCTGGCTGAGTCCGAGTTGTTCACGGGCATTGCGCAGACGAACGCCGGTGGTTTGTGCTTCATTTTGGTCGTGCGTGGCTTCAGTATTCATTCGCTACAGCTACAGGTACGTGTAAATTAGGATTCAGGCGCCGACGAGCCGTAATGCCCGCCCACACCGCGAAACATCAGGTTAGTTAACCTTAGTCAGACAGTATAAGCCTGTCAGGCCGCAGATGACAAAACCGCGTAAGACACAAGGCTAAACTCTTGTTGCACCGTTACATACTGCCTTAAAGTCGACAAAAACGCACCGTTATTATTGACCAGACAAGTACAACGCCAGATATTATTCAACTGACATTGCGCCACGGTATAATGAATGCCCCGTGGCGCAACTGCTATCAAATAGCCTTGATGTCAATCACCTCTCCCTGCATACGCTTACGCAGAGTACGTTTAGTACGGTCAATCACATCGCCTGCCAACTGTCCGCACGCCGCATCAATATCATCGCCACGCGTCTTGCGTACGATGGTCGTGAAACCATAACTCATCAAAACTTTAGAAAAGCGATCGATACGGCTGTTAGAGCTGCGGCCATACGGCGCGCCAGGGAACGGGTTCCACGGAATCAGATTAATCTTACAAGGCGTCTCTTTTAATAGCTCCGCCAGTTGATGCGCGTGTTCAGTGCCGTCGTTGACGTGGTCAAGCATCACGTATTCAATCGTCACGCGCCCCTGATTGGCGTTGGATTTCTCCAGATAGCGGCGAACCGCGCCCAGGAACGTTTCGATATTGTATTTTTTGTTGATCGGGACGATTTCGTCGCGAATAGTGTCATTCGGCGCATGTAAGGAGATAGCCAGCGCGACATCTATCATATCGCCCAGTTTATCCAGCGCAGGCACCACGCCGGACGTTGAGAGCGTGACACGACGTTTGGACAGGCCGAAACCAAAGTCATCGAGCATAATTTCCATCGCCGGTACGACATTGGTCAGGTTAAGCAATGGCTCGCCCATCCCCATCATGACCACGTTGGTGATCGGACGCTGGCCGGTGACTTTGGCCGCGCCGACGATTTTCGCCGCACGCCAGACCTGACCGATAATTTCCGATACGCGCAGGTTGCGGTTAAAGCCCTGCTGCGCAGTTGAACAAAATTTGCACTCCAGCGCGCATCCTACCTGTGAAGAGACACACAGCGTAGCGCGGTCATCCTCCGGGATGTAGACCGTTTCAACGCGCTGATCGCCGACAGCAATCGCCCACTTAATGGTGCCGTCTGAGGAACGCTGCTCTTCAACGACCTCCGGCGCGCGGATTTCCGCGACCTCTTTTAATTTGCCGCGCAACACTTTGTTGATGTCGGTCATCTCATCAAAATTATCGCAGCAATAGTGATACATCCATTTCATCACCTGATCGGCGCGGAAAGGCTTTTCACCTAAGTTTTTAAAAAACTCGCGCATCTGCTGACGGTTGAGATCCAGCAGGTTGATTTTTGTTTCTTTGTTAGGAACTACCGGGGTACTGCTTTCAGGTGTGACAATTTGTTCAGACATATGCTATTCCGGCCTCGTTATTACACGTTATGGCCCCTGGAGGGTTGAAAAAAGAAACGCCCCGGTAAGCTTACTGCTCGTCCGGGGGCGCTGCATTGTACAAATTCTGGCGTAAGGATGCCACGTCTGCACGCGGCATTAGCAAAAATAATATTTGAACCGATAATTTATCGCCAACGCATTTGCAGCGTGAAAGACGAAGGAGATTAACGGGTGCGCGGGCACACTTCGCCTTCACCGAAGAAAAAGGCGATTTCGCGCTGCGCGGATTCCAGCGAATCCGAACCGTGGGTGCCGTTTTCAGTTAAGCTATCAGCGTAGTCGGCGCGCAGCGTACCCGCCAACGCGTTCGCCGGATTGGTGGCGCCAAGCAGATCGCGGTGACGCTGTACCGCATTTTCACTTTCCAGCACGGATACCACGATAGGGCCAGAGGTCATGAACTCCACCAGACCGTCAAAGAACGGCTTGCCGTCGTGCTCAGCATAGAAGCCGCGCGCCTGCTCAACGGTCAGGTGCAGCATTTTAGTGCCAACAATTTTGAACCCTGCAGCTTCAAAGCGCGCAAAGATGCTGCCAATAACGTTTTTTGCCACCGCGTTGGGTTTAATGATGGAAAAAGTCCGTTCAATAGCCATGTTTACCTCTGAAATATGTTCTGTTGTTATGTCAGGCGCGGATTATAAAGAGCATCCCATCAATTGCCTATGGATGCAGGTAACATTTTTTTAAAATAAAATGAGCATTAGCAACAAAAGTCAAAGGCGCACAGCAAACTCAGGGGACTGACACAGCACGCAGTGCGTGTGTTCAGACGTAAGAGCATGGAAAGTACGTTTGCAGCTTTCGCAGGTGAGCGTATGCACCGCACTATGCCGCGTTGAGGCGGGTTCCACGTCAAACCGTAGCCGCAGCGCCTGATGCGGACATACCGCCGCACAGCCGCCGCATCCCGTACAACGCGTCGCCACTATCGTCAGGGTATTGTCGTCAAACTGGATAACGTTTTCCGGGCAGCTTCGCCAGCAGGCACCGCACATCCTGCACTCTTGCGGACTGATTTCGGGTACGCATTCGCTGAACGCGGAAAACGCCTGTCTGAGACGCCGTTTCCCCGGCTCGACGGCGCACGGAGTAATGGCGTCGCGCGGAACATGAAACAGAGTGCGCCGCGAGGCGTTAATCTCCGCGCCGACAACGTGTTTGAAAGACCAGCCCGTCTCTCCGTAGCGGCGCAGCGCTAAATTTAGCCCCGCCAGCGCCATCAGCCACTGCGCCGATCGCTCCACCGCAATATCAATAAAGCGAATACCGTACTGGCTGTGCCAGAGAAGCAGTTCATCGACCGTTGGCGCCTGTAGCGAAAACGGCCCCACCAACGTATCCCCCTGCACAAAGCGTTTAACCGGTTTGATACCGGTAATGGCGTCAACAGGACAGACAAACAGACAGTCGCCACAGGCTATGCAGCGCGCCGTATCTATGCTGACCTGCCCCTGCGCCAGCGAAAACGCCTGCGCCGGACAAACATCGGCGCAAGCGCGGCAGGAAGAAAAACGAAAGCGACGACGGACGCAAGCCTGCGTCACGTCTACCGCCGGATCGATCGTCAGGTTAACCATCAGCCAATACTAAAGAAGACGTAGCGCAGCATAATCTCGCCGATAAGCAGCAATACGCTGCCCGCCACCAGCGTCCCTCTGGCGTTTCGCAGACCGCCTGCGGCAAAGCAGAGCATTCCCGCCGCTGAGACACACCAGCCGAGAAGATAGACGTCGCGCAACTGCGCCAGCGCCTGTAGAGGATGATGCGGGAAAGTGACGACCGTCGTATCCACCGCATTAATATCCGCCAGCCATAACGGCTGCATGATCAGGCGAATCAGCACCATCAGTGCGACCACCACCACAGCGCAGCGCATTGCGGCGCCAGCGTTGCGCAGATAAGCCAGCGCAATGACTACCGAGCCGATAATGCCTGACGTGCCAAAGAACAGCGCCAGCGTGTTGCTATGCTGCCAGGTCGCCACCGAGGCATGGATATAAACCTGCGCCATGCAGAATACATCCACCAGCCCGCACGCTGCCGCCAGCGCCAGCAGCGGCTGCCAGCCTGGCTTTCGGAAAAACAGCAGCACAACCCCCAGTCCCAGCGCCGCCAGATAAAGGCTGGCAAAGACGATTTCGCGACTCAGCCACGAACTGGCGACATGACGTAACGCATTTAGCGCATTCAGGGGATAGCCCATGTGCAGCGCTGAAGCAAGCAGCCCCACGCAGGCCAGTACAAACGCCCCCGCCATCGCGGGAAGCGCGCCGCGTGCAGGCACGCGTCCCTCTACGGCGTACTGGCGGCCCAACGCCAGCCACAGCGTCACCCCCACAGACCCTTGCAAACAGAGCGTAAAAATCAGCAGCGGTAACTCATGCATGGCGTTTACCCTCTTTTTCTGCGCCATGATGCGCTTTGACAACCAGATTAGGCTTGGTTATGGATGAATCTGGCAGCCCGTTAACGTCGCATACGCTACCGTACTTCGCGCGCAGTTCATCAATCGGGCCAAACTTGATGGCCTCCAGCGGACAGGTCGCGACACAGACGGGCTGTTCACCTTTCGTCTGTAAATCAACGCACATGTCGCACTTGGACATTTGGCCGGTCTGCTCGTTAAGCTGCGGCGCGCCGTAAGGGCAGGACCAGGCGCAGTAGCCACAGCCGACGCATTTGTCGGTATCAACGCGCACGATGCCGTCGCCAGGGCGTTTATGCATAGCGGTAGTCGGGCAATTTTTGGTGCAGACAGGGTCCGCACAGTGGTTGCAGGAAATGGAAAGCGTATAAGCAAATACGTTATTGCTGACCCCGCCCTGCCCGGTCGGGATGAAACTTCCGCCCTTGACTTCATAGACGCGGCGGAAACGGCGGCCTACTTCCAGATTGTTTTTGTCTTTGCAGGCCACCTGGCAGGCTTTACAACCGGAGCAGCGTGAGGAGTCGATAAAAAATCCCAGTTGTTTATCGCTCACCGGCGGGTAATGTGTAAACTGACTCATGCTTTAGCCACCTCCACCAGCATGGTTTGATGTGAATTTCCCTTCGCCAGCGCGGTAATACGGGCCGAGCTGAGGACGTTCGCACAGCCGCCTTTATCAATACCGTTCTCATCCGGCTGCCACCAGGCGCCGGCCTGCATCGCGACAACGCCAGGAATAATGCGCGGCGTCACTTCCGCCGGGACTTCGCAAATCCCGCGTGAGTTATGAATGCGCACCATGTCGCCATGCGCAATGCCGCGCTTTTGCGCATCCTGCGGGTTGATCCACAATGTCTGCTGCTGCACTTCAATCAGCCACGGGTTAGCGTATTGCGTTGAGTTGGCGCGGTTTTTTCCTTTCCACGTAATTAACTGGAGCGGAAAATCTTTTGCCAGCGCATCCTCCGGGCCTTCATGTGCAGGAACGTAGTGCGATAACGCCGGGATTTCCGGATGCTGCATGTCGTACAGGCGCTTCGAGAAGATCTCTATTTTCCCTGACGGCGTCGGGAACGGATGATTGTCCGGATCGCGAATATTGTCTTCAAAGGCGATAAATGGCGCGCTTTTGAACAGATGCTGACGGGTCTTTTGCAGCGTGGCGAAATCCGGCAGATTTTCGTCCGGCATCGCCAGGCGCGTCTGTTCCCAGATGTGTTCAATCCACGCTTTCTCATCGCGCCCCTGGCTAAATTCATTCTCAATGCCTAATTTCGCCGCCACCTCACGTAGCCAGTCGTAGTCGGAGCGACGCTCAAATTCAGGCTCGATCAGTTTTTCAGAGAGCATCAGGTAGCTTGCCGTGCCCCAGGTTTCACCGATGTTCCAGCGTTCCATAAAGCTGGTTTCCGGCAGCAGTAGATCAGCGTATTTCGCGCTCGGCGTCATAAACAGATCGCTGGCGACAATAAATTGGATCTTTGATTCATCCTCCAGTACGCGTACCGCCTGGTGCAGATCGGGGTTCTGATTCGCCAGATAGTTCCCGGCCAGCGAGAACAGAATACGGATGTTACTGTCCAGCTTATCGGCATCTTTCAGCCCCATATCCGGCGTCACTTTGCTGGCGTCGTCTGCGGCCTGCACCCAGTTCATCACCGAAATTTTGGCTTTTACCGGGTTATCCGGCATCTCCGGACCCGCGGCAAATTTACGGTTAGCGCAGCCGCCGTAACCCGCAGCCCAACCGCCTTTGATGCCGACATTACCGGTAATGGTCGCCAGTAGAGTCGAGCCGCGCGCGGTGCGCTCGCCGCAGTTGTGGCGCTGTGGCCCCCACCCCTGAATCAGCGCGGCGGGTTTGGTATTCGCGTAATCACGCGCTAACTGGCGAATGGTTTGCGCCGGCACATGGGTGATCTTTTCCGCCCACTCGGGGGACTTAACGACACCGTCTTTGGCGCCGGTCAGATACGCCACCAGCGATTCGTTAGCCGGTACGCCTTCCGGCATTGAGTCTTCGTCAAAACCGATAGCGTAGCGCGCAATAAATGCGCGATCGTGCAGATTCTCGCTGATGATGACGTACATCATCGCGTCCATCAGCGCATTGTCGGTGGTGGGCAGTAGCGGGATCCACTGATCCGCCAGCGACGAAACGGTGTCGGAATAGCGCGGATCGACCACGATAAACCGCGTACCGTTCTGCTTCATCTTCTGCAAGAAATAGTTGGTATGACCAAAAATGGTCTCCGTCGGGTTATGGCCCCACAGAATCACCAGTTTGGTGTCCAAAAGCGTATCCAGCGAACTGCCGCTGGCGGCAATGCCGTAAGTATAAGGCGTCGCGGCCGCCGTGTTGCCCATACTCACAGAATGGTAGCTTTCGAGATAGCCGCCGGTCAGATTCAGCAGGCGACGCGCCATTTTATCGCCGGAAAAGGTGCCGCCGGAAACGGCGGTACCAACATGAACATAACGCGAAGCCGGGCCATATTTTTCAGTAATCGATTTTAAATTATCGGCGATTAAGGTTGTCGCTTCATCCCAGGAAATTCGCTCGAACTTTCCTTCACCGCGTTTTCCTACGCGCTTCATGGGATATTTAAGTCTGTCAGGATGATAAACAAATTTACGGTATGCGCGTCCACGAACACAGGCACGCATCACCGGCATTTGCGCATCCAGCGCATTATCCGGTCGCGTTGAAATTCGCGTCACGATACCGTCACTAACATGCGCCCGAATATCGCATTTGCCCCCGCAGTCAAAAGTGCTGCATGTCTGAACGACTTCTTCCGCAGGCCTGTTTTCAGTTGCCGTCACAGCGCGCGCCTGAGCGGTAGCTGGCGAGGAGACAAACGGTAACGCAATAAGCGCGGAGCTGGCCTGGATAAAGTGGCGGCGAGAAATAGCGGGCTGTTCGCCATTTCCCTGGCTTTTTATATTTTTCATGATCCGACTCGTCAAATAAAAACCCATTCTCACGTTTTTATGCGCTGGTTCTCTTGATATTTATCAAGCTCCCTCATTAAGGGTAATTCCGGAAAAATTAATAATTCTCATTAACTTTAAATTAAATGAAATTCATAATTTATTCTGAAGAGTTGTTAACGTATTAATTCAAAATTAACAGCTGCAACCTGACCGGACTCATCCATTACGACAAGTTGATAACGTCCAGCGATATTGAGTAATAAAGAAAGGCGATTATTTTCGCCATTAACAGGTTCGCCATTTAAAAACCACCAGCGACGCCCTTTACCGCCGGTAGTCGAGACGGGCAGCGTGACGTTTTCCTGGCCTAGCAATTGCCTGATCACCGCGCCATCCCTCACTCCTGACAGCATTAACGGCGCGGCATCATTGCCCTGTAGCGGCGGACAGTAAGCGGACGCCGCGGGCAAGCGGGCGCTACGTCTTTCCGCAGGCGGCAGCCACGGCTCCAGCGGCCGCGGCCAGACGATAAACGTATGCGCACGCGCCTGCGGACAGTCGGCAGCGACACGCCGCCCCGTATCATCCAGCCAGATCGGGAAACGAATACCGTTGATGTCTTCCTGCTCAGGTAACAGCAGCGTGGGCGGCTGGCTGTCATCGAGCAGCCATGTCGCCAGTCGGCGGCGACAGTTGCTGTCTCCGGCAGGCAGAGTCTGTCCGCCCGGCCAGCAAATGACGCCGCGGCTTACCGTCTGCGGACGCGGATCTTCCGGTAGGCGTCCCGTATGCGCCAGTAACAAATTATTGACCTGGTTAAGCAATGGCACCGCGCTGGCAAAACCAAATTGCCCCACCACAGGCGTGCCGTCGGGTCTGCCTGTCC
This sequence comes from Salmonella sp. A1325, assembly GCF_056991255.1. Lineage (NCBI taxonomy): Bacteria > Pseudomonadati > Pseudomonadota > Gammaproteobacteria > Enterobacterales > Enterobacteriaceae > Salmonella > Salmonella sp. A1325. The sequence goes on from NZ_JAMLWO010000008.1 coordinate 142,000, forward strand.
AGATGCCGATGATATAGCGCGCGTTAACGCCAATAGCCCACGCATCGCGATAGCCGTAGCTGGTGCCGGTTTTCCACGCCAACGGCACAATGCGCGGCAGCGCGTTATCCGGTAAGGGTTGCGCTTCATCCGCCATAATTCGTCGAATGATCCACGCCGCTCCCGGCGACATTAATGGTCTTTCCGACAGCGGATCGTCCGGCTGTAACCGTAATTTCGCCGCTTTCCCATGACGAGCGAACGCGCTGTATGCCGCCGCCATCTCGTCAAGCCGCGCGCCCGCGCCGCCCAGAATCAGCGAAAGATTGGGTGCCGCGCCAGCAGGCAAATATAGCGGCAAGCCGACGTTACGCAGTTTTGCCGCAAATCGTTTCGGCCCATAGGCTTCAAGCACCTGAACGGCAGGCAGATTCAGCGAGCGTACCAGCGCGTCGCTCATGCTGACCGGGCCGTGAAATCCGCTGTCGAAGTTTCCCGGGCGGTAATCTCCGGTGCGGCGCGGAACGTCCTGTAATAATGATGCGGGATGGATCAAGCCGTCATCCAGCGCCAGACCGTACACAAAGGGTTTGAGTACCGATCCCGGCGATCGGATCGCCGTTACCATGTCGACATGACCAAAACGGCTGTCGTCATTAAGGTCTACCGATCCTACCCAGCCGCGCACGCTCATATCGGTATGATCGACGACGATCATCGCCAACGAACTGCGTGCAGGCAACCGCCCTTTCCATGCCCGTGCCAGATCTTCCAGTTGCCGCTGCAACCCGGCGTCCAGCGTGGTCACAATTTTGTCGTTCTGGCTTTTACTCAACATCATTCGGGCAAAAAGCGGCGCCAGTTGCGGCATTTGACGCGGCGCCAGCCAGACCGGTTCTTCACGCGACTCGCGTACCGTTTCGGCAGGCCAGACGCCCTGCGCCGCCATCCGATCCAGCACTTTATTTCGTGCCGCTTCGGCTCTCGCAGGCCAGCGGTCGGGGCGTAACCGGCTCGGCGCCTGCGGCAATACGGCCAGCAGCGCCGCGTCAGCGTAGCTCAGGCGCGCGGGCGGCTTGCCGAAGTAGGCCCAGCTTGCAGCGCCAATACCCTGTAGCGTGCCGCCGAACGGCGCGCGGTTCAGGTACAGCGTCAGGATATCGCGCTTGGACAAATGCCATTCAAGCTGGAGGGCGCGCCAAAGCTGGCGGATTTTACCGCCGAACGTGCGCGAATGCGGGTCCAGCAGTCTCGCCACCTGCATAGTCAGCGTACTGCCGCCGGAAATAACGCGCCCGGCGGTAAGATCCTGCCATGCCGCGCGCGCGACGGAGAAAGGGTTAACGCCAGGGTGCCGCCAGAACAAGCGATCTTCGTAATTGATTAAGGCCTCCAGGTAGCGGGGAGAGACCTCTTCAATCGTCACCGGATAACGCCAGATCCCCCCGGCGTCGGCAAAGCGCCACAGCGGCGTACCGTCATGGGCTACCACGACCCGCGCAGGATGGACCTCATTGAGCGGCAGCGGCCAGAGTTTATCCGCCGCCCATAACGCCAGGAAAATAAAAAGCGGCGCGCCCGCCAGCCACAGCCAGCGGCCACGTTTACCACGCCAACCGTTCATTTAAGGCGTCACAATCAGCAGCCCCTCGCTCGCGCCGGTTGCCCGCCACTGAGGCGCGTACATCGATTCCACCTGCGGTTGCGCAAGCTGGTACGTCCCCGGAGTTACCGCGCGCGCCAGGTAGACCATCGTCACGGGCTGGCCCTCATTGACAACGACGGCAGCCACAAACCGATCGTCGCGGAATTCCATATACTGAATATCCGCCTGCTGCATCTGATTAAGCAGATTTTGCACTTCGCTACCGCTCTCCGGCAGGCTGGCGCTGCTGTCAGCCAGATTCTGGTTTTCCAGCTCCAGCCCGGCCGGGAGCAGGTCCACCACCAGCGCATCCGGCACATTGCGATCGGCCACTACCGTTAACCAGACCAGCACCAGTTCGCCGCTACGCAACGAGGACAGCGATTTGCGCTGACCATCGGTCCCCAGTATTTGTCGTTCAATCTGCAAAACGTTGCTGGCAGGCTTAGGCGCAGATGAGGGATAGCCGCTGCTATCCAGACGCAGCCATAGCGGCTGGCTACCGGTGTTCGTCACCTCAAGGGCGGCTAGCTGGTCAGCATCCAGATTACGGGTCAGCGCCTTGTCGCCCGACAGCGGCTGCGCCTCTAACGAGGTCTGCGCCTGCCAGGCGCCCGCACTGGCCTGTCGCGAATGCGCGGCGAGGAACAAGGCATTGTTCTCCTGGGTAGAGAGCCAGCGCTGACCGAAGGCCTGCTCAGAAAGCGAGCTTAATAGCGCGTTTTGCGCGTCCGGTCTGAGGTTGTTCTCTTCCAGTAACGACAACATCAGAGCGTTATCGCGCAGAGAACTGCCGTAATCCGCTATCCATTGCCGTTCGTCCTGACGCGGCGTATTCAGAGCCAGCGTAATGGCCTCTTCGCCGCGTCTGGCATCACCCATCGTGTTTAACGCGATGCCCAATTGCATCAGCGGCAGTCCTGAAGCCGCCTGACTACGGCGCTCCCAGATTTCGCGCAGCGCGCCGAGCGGCGCTTTCTGCTGACGCGCCAGTACCAGCGCGGCGTAAGCCTGAGCGGCAAAAGTACTGGCCTGGGTATTATCGCTATAACGAATCAGCATCGTGCCGGGATCCTGCAGATAGCGCAGCAGTCGCTCATTGCCCCGGTTAATGGCCTCCGGCGGGACGCTATATCCCTGCTCGCCCGCGCGAATGAGGAAATCCATCGCGTAGGCCGTTAGCCAGGGCTCTTCCGCCCCATTTTCATCCCATAGCGCAAAACCGCCGTTATCACGCTGCATCTGTAGTATGCGGGAGATGCCGATATCCACCGCGGCGCGCCGTTTTTCATCGCTATCGCCGGTAATACCGAGCGACTGCAATTGAGCGGCATTAGTATACAGCGCCGGGAATAACCCGCTGGCGGTTTGTTCCAGGCACCCGTACGGATATGCTTTCAGCTCGCGAATGTAGCGCGCCAGATTGAGCGGCGGTTTTCCGCTTAATAGCAGTTGTCCCTGTAACGTGGCTGGCGAGACGTTTGTCAGATGCTGCTCTGGTACATGCCAGCTCTCTCCCGGCGCCAGCGCAATGCCGCTATTTACCGTTTGGGCTGGCCAGGCCGGACGCACGCCGATTTGCCACTGCTTATGCTGCGCGCCGAGGGTTTCTCCCGGCAGATTCAGACCGCTAATGGTCGCCTGGATTTCGCCTTCGCCAAAACCTTCCAGCGCGCGTACCGGAACGAATAAGGTGGTGCGCACGCCCGGCGCCAGGTTGACCGGTTGCGGCTGCTGGCTAAGCAGTTCCAGTAACCCACTGGCGGCGAGCGCAATATTCAGCGTCTGCGGACGGTCGGTCAGATTGGTGACGTCCAGCACCAGTCGCGAAACATCCCCTCCCGCCAGAAAACGCGGCATATTCAGCTCGGCAATCACTGGCGCGGCGACAACGACTTTGCTTTCGCCGCGACCAAAATCGTCCGCTGTCCATGCCTGCGCCATAACCCGCAGTTCGCCGTTAAAGTCGCCAATCGGCAGCGTTACGACCCCTTCGCCCTGCTCATTGAGCGTGATCGGCTGCGCCTGCTGCGCGATGATATTGACATGGTTTACCGGCGGTTTTCCGCCGCGCTTAAGGTCGTCGCCATCGCCGCCAAAACGCAACGCCGCCAGCCGCCCCTGCCCTTCAATGACCTGGCCGTAAATATCGTAGATATCCGCACCGTAGCGTTTTTGACCGAAGAACGCCTGCCACGGGTCCGGCGTCGCGTAATCGGTGATGTTCAATACGCCGCTATCGACCGCGGAGACCAGCACGTTGATCTGTTTTGGCATTTCGCCGTGTTTAACGCTGGCTTTCACCCTGACGGTGAGCGGCTGATTTGGGCGCATTTTAGCCGGGCTTTCGAGCGCCAGATCGAGGCGGCGGTTTTCATCCCCCAGCGGTAGGTGTAGTAACCCCACGGCGCGTTTTGGCGTCGCGGAACGAGATTTATCGCCGGGACGCACCACCAGCGTACTGAGATAGAGATCGTGGCGATTCCAGGTTTTATCCACCGGAATCGTGAGCTCCAGACCTTGTGCCGGCACATCGATTGCCTGCCACCACAGCGGACCATCGCTGGACTCCACCATGGCATAACCTTTACCGGCGACCGGCGCGGCGATATGCAATTTCATGGTATCGCCTGGACGATAATTCGCTTTATCCAGTTTGAGGGTGACGCGATCCGGACGCGCCGCGCCGCTACCGTCGCTGTTATCCTGCCAGCTATAGCCGGCCCAGAAACGAACGCTGCTGACCGTCTCATTCGGCGCTTTGACCTCCAGACGGTACGCTCCCCATTCCACCGGGAAGCTGACTTTTCCGGTTTCATCCGCGTTCAGATCCAGCGTCTGCTCGCCCTCTACCAGATCTTTTTGATCAAACTGCGACTGCCAGCCTTCGCTTTCCGACCAGTTCCAGTAATAGTCGCGACGCTCGCGGATGAGCCGCACCTGTAAACCAGACACCGCTTTTTTCTCGCCCTGCGCGTTGGCGTAAACAATATCGAATGCGGCGTTGCTGTCTTCGTCGACAATCGGTTGATTAACGGTGGTATCCGTACGGTAGTCGTATACCGCTTTGGCGGCGAACTGTGGACGAATTCCCGGTAACGTATCGGCAGGCCAAATCGCCTGCTCTACGCGACGAGTGACCGGACGACCGCCAGACTCCAGCAGGCTGGCCTGTAGAATTACCTGCAGCGGCGAATGCGCTTCTTGCCACTGGCTGGCAGCACTCACTTCACCACGTCCGCCTTTATCCAACGTAAGCTGAACTTCGTCCAGGCTGCGCGAAAGATTCTCTTCGGCAATATTGCCGAACTGGAAGCCAGGCAACGCCGCGACAGCGTCGCGCAGCGGACGCAGGAAAAGTTGCCCTTGCAGGGTATTGCCGTTAGCAGGCGCGCCATACAAGTAATAGCCGACAACGGAGAATTTCACCTCATCCGCAGGCGCCAGCGGTGTTTTTTGCGCCGTCAGGGTGAGCGCCATCCGCTCCGGCATAAAGTCTTCCACGTGGAAATCCCAACTCCGCAGCAAATTATCGCCGGTGTTGGCGCGGACATGCCACAAGCCGGTCGGCGCGTTGATATCCAGCGGATAATTCAAACGGTATAGCCCGTTTTCCGGCTGGCTGACGACGGTACGCATCACCTGTCCGTCTGGTTTTACCACTTCCAGCTTAACGGGTTGATCGGGCAGCGTTTTACCGTCGCTATCGCGCAGTAATCCGTTGAGGATAACCGTTTCGCCCGGTCGGTAGAGATCGCGCGGGCCGAACATAAAGAACTGCTTGCTGTAGCCGGGCGCGCCAGCGACATTAAATTCCGACAGATCCAGAGCCGGAAGCGTGAGATCGAGCAGCGTGGTCTGCTCCTCTTTACGCGCCAGTAATAGCGCCGCCGCTTTATCAGCCTCCAGTTGCACATGTCCCTGCGCGTCGCTCGTCGCCTGCGCCAGCGTCTGCCCTTTATCATTCAGAAGAACGATCTCAATTCCCGACTGCGCCGCGCCGTTTTCCAGGCTTTGCGTAAAGATATCCAGCCGATTATGGTAACGGTGCGCGGACACGCCGATATCGCTAAGGGTAAACAACGTAGCGGCATTACTATAGTTGTAGTGTCCAGCCTGATTCATTACCGCCACATATACGCCCGCCTGTTGCAGCGGCTTAATATCGCTTAATGGCAGCAGCAGTTTCTCACGCGTATTGCGCGCCGGATTAAGATCAAAACGACCGGTATAAACCAAATCCGCCATTTTCAGCAGATTGTCGGACTCCCAGTTAGAGAGAGAACTACGGTACTCCCACTGGCTGACAAATGACGCCAGCGATCCGGGCTTAACGCGGAAAAAGTTCACATCAACGTGGTTGACGTTAAGCGCCATGACCGGCAGTCCTTCCGCGATTTTCCCCGGTAGCAGCGATCCCCGGCTGGCAAAGCCGACGCTGGGCTGGACATCACGCGTGGTAATCGTTTTTTCATAAGACTTGCCGAAGGTGGCGTTATTCAGCGCCTTAACGGCGGGATCAACCGTGACCACCAGCACGCGCTCAGGTTCCAGATGACGTAACCTTAGCTCTTTTAAATTTGGCGCCAGCTCCCATGCGCCGTCAACGCTGCCGCTTTTCTTATCAACCACGTGAACCACACGGGAGAAATCCTGTTCAGGATCTAAAGGAATTGAAAACGTCAGCACCAGCGTCGCCGCGCCGTCAAGCTGCGCTTCGGAGGCGTCTAATAGCGTGAGCGCTTTGCCCTGGCTTTGCTGCGCCAGCTTTTGTAGCTGTGCCGGATCTTTCGCAGGCGATGGCTGCGCTACGGCTGGCGCTTCGCTTTTAGTCGTCGGGGCGGTTTTATCGTTGTTATCGCACCCCGCCAGCGCCAGCATGATCATGCAGGCCACCACGCGTAAATGTTTCATCTTTCATCCCTGGCCTTAACGGCCTGTCAGCAACGGTTGATGAGATATTATGCGCGAGAAATTTTATTGTGTAAGTCCGTATTACTGTGATGATGCGAAAATTTTACGCAGAAATGTGGTTTCGCCAGCCAAACCAGCCTCTTCTACTTGTCCCTTTTCGGGAAACGTCCGACAATTTGACCATAATCAGGTAACAATGGAGATGCCCATGACCACCGCCTTTTTTGTCGCCGCCGACTGGCTTGCCGAACATATTGATGATCCGGAAATACAGATTCTTGACGCCCGTATGGCGCCGCCGGGACAGGAACATCGTGATATGGCGGGCGAATATCGCGCCGGACATATTCCCGGCGCGCTGTTTTTTGATATTGAAGCGCTTTCCGATCGCGCATCGCCGCTGCCGCATATGATGCCGCGCCCGGAAGCGTTTGCGGTGGCCATGCGTGAACTGGGTGTTCGCCAGGATAAACACCTGGTCATATACGATGAAGGCAATCTGTTCTCCGCTCCGCGGGCATGGTGGATGCTGCGCACGTTCGGTGCCGAGAAAGTGTCCATTCTGGCGGGCGGACTGGCGGGCTGGCAGCGTGACGAATGGCTATTGCGCGAAGGCGAGGAAGCGCATGAAGGAGGCGAGTTTGAGGCCAAATTCGCGCCGCAAGCCGTGGTGCGTCTCACCGACGTATTGCTGGCAAGCCATGAAAAAACCGCGCAAATTGTTGACGCGCGTCCGGCGACGCGTTTTAACGCTCAGGCTGATGAACCGCGTCCGGGACTGAGGCGCGGACACATTCCTGGCGCGCTAAACGTCCCGTGGACGGAACTGGTGTATGAGGGCGAATTAAAGACCACTGACGAACTGAATGAGGTTTTTTTCAGCCACGGCGTGAGTTTCGACAGACCGATTATCGCCAGTTGCGGTTCCGGCGTGACGGCCGCGGTCGTGGTGCTGGCGCTCGCCACGCTGGATGTGCCTGACGTCACGCTTTACGACGGCGCATGGAGCGAATGGGGCGCGCGTACCGATTTACCGGTTGAACCCGCTTAATATCTGCCATGCCGGATGGCGCTCACGCTTATCCGGCCTACCGTTCAGGCTGATGTAAAACGATCTACAGACATTGTTTTTATTCAGCTCTTTTCCGCTGTCCTGCAAACGGGCATTATGTTCTCTTAATAAAATCCTATTTTTTATCGGTAAATACTTTACGCCGGGTATAAGGAGTATCATCACCGCTGTTTTGGTTTTCACCGGGAATAACTCCTGTAAATATAATTTTTTAAGGATGGAAAATGAATATTTCACTCGCTAATTTAATTGAGTTGGTTAAAAAGGTTAACCGCAATAAGGTACCTAATCCTATGCCTGCCGAGGAAATAAGTCGTCTGCGGGTGCGTAAGTATCGCGATCCGCAAAATACGGAAACCACTGAGTTACCTGAAAGCCTGAAGGCGCTACTGGCCTACGACCGCGATCTACTTAGCAATTATAATATGCCTGTGATTGAAACATTACAAAGATCTATTGATAAAGAGGGAGTAATTCATTCTTACTCCCCTGATGAAGAGGCGTATTACGGCGTTGGCATGGATGGCTCAGGTATTGATATTGAAGATCTGATGCCTGTCTGGAGTAACGATCCCCGTCTTCCGGCATTAATTTGTATCGATCATGTCGGCGATCAGGCCATTTTTATCTATATCACAGAACGGGATGCCAACGGCGAATACCCTATTGCCCGCATGGAACGAAATGAATTCTGGCTGGCGGAGTCTTCCCTGGTGGAATATCTCTATAATATTCTTTCGCGCGCTAAAGACATTGGCTTTACCAAAGAGGATTTACATCTTCCGCAATGGAAGGCACAGCAAAAAATGAATGAACAACGCGATGCCGCTTTACTTGACCTGGAGAATTATCATGAGGAACTTTGGGCAAAACTGGACGCGCTCGGCGATTAATCGCCATGATGTCGGGTGGCGCTCACGCTTATCCGGCCTACCGTTCAGGCTGATTTAAAACGAATCTACATAAATTCTGTTTAAGCAGGCCACAAAAAAACCGCTCAATTGAGCGGTTTTTTTGTGCTGGTCCGGTTCGCGGCCTTTCCAGCAGGCTTTGTTGCCATAGCAACGCAGGCACACCACAGTAGGTAAATACTCCCTTTTAAGGAGAGCAAAGTCAAGTTAATTCACGACGAAACTATTCAGCATTTGAGGTATTATCTTTCCCGGCCCCCTCCGCCGTCTCGCAAACGGGCGCTGGCTTCAGGAGAGGATGTTCCATGGCCGTAAGCACAGGCACACCACAGTGCCTGCTATCACGGCATTATCGTCAGCGGTGCTGCCGTGATGCGGTCTTCGCAAGGACCGCAACATGAAGGTACGATGCTTTTGTGTCGTGCTTCTTGTTTCTGGCACGTTGTGTCTTCACGCAGACAGAAGCCACCCAGGTAGCTCTGTTCCCGTAACGCTCAACGTCCAGAGCAGGTAAGCCAGGAGGCCGCCCTGTTGGGCGGCTCAGATGATGCGGTTCTGTTTAAAATCGCGCAGGAACCCGCCCCAGCGGCGCTCGTAGAACGGCGCGATATGCTCGGTGATAAAGTGGCTGATACCCTGCTCGCCCTTCCTCACCTGACAAATATCGATCGGTTCGTCACCCGGTAACGTGTCGGTCGCCACATTGCCCGCTGCGTGAATGATCTCTTCAATATCGCCGTCAGCCTCAATGCCAATCAGCAGATTGGGTTGGGCGTCCGCATGTTCTTTAATCGCGCAGAGAAATGCGCGTTTCACCGGTTTGATGGTTTTAAACAGCGTAGTGAGGGAATCAATCATCTGCGACGGCGGCTCGGCCACTTCGGATAAAATAAGCGACTCGCCGCCTTCCAGCACTTCCTGCGTACTTAATGGGCTGCTTTCCTCAGCGAGAAGCAGGCTGATTTCACGCGGCATAAACTCTTTGCCGGTCGGCAATTTAGCGTTGAGGAATAGCGTTTCGCCAAGCGTCATTTCAAACAGCGTGCGCGCCGGCATCACCACAAACGCCTGTTCGTCTTCCACGGCCTGCTGCAGCGCCTCCAGAGAAGTAAAGAAGGGAATGACGGTCGTGCCGTCTTCTTTTTCCCAGTGCTGCAAATCCAGAGCGCTGTCTTCCACAATCGCCTCGCCTTCGGCAGCGCTGCCCGGCACCCAGACGGTGGACTCCAGTAAGGTACGGAAAAATGCCGGACGATGCGCGGGCTCAGTCGCCGCTTTCTCCAGCAAGATTTCTAATTCATTTTTAGTTTCGGACATAAGAATCACAAATTATGTATATGGGTTGTAGGCCAGATAAGACGCACGGCGTCGCCATCAGGCAAAATGCCGGGTGGCGCTTCGCTTACCCGGCCTACAAAAACACCGTTCAGGCAGTCAGCAGATTCGCGATTGTGCGCACACCCAGACCGGTTGCCCCGGCAGCCCACTGCTCAACCGGCGCTTTGCGATAAGTGGCGGAACAGTCAATGTGCAGCCAGCCTTCGCGGTAATTTTCAACAAAGTGCGACAGAAAACCCGCGGCGGTGCTTGCCCCAGCGGGATACGCCGCGCTGCCGGTGTTGTTCAGTTCCGCAAAGTTAGACGGCAGCTGGTTACGGTGGAACTCCGCCAGCGGCAGACGCCAGAACGGTTCATTCTCTTGCGCCGCGCTGGTCAGCAAGCGCCCCGCCAGCGTATCGTCAAAACTGAATAGCGCATGGTAGTCGTTACCCAGCGCCGTTTTCGCCGCGCCGGTTAACGTCGCCATATCAATGATTAGCTGCGGGTGTTGCGCGCTGGCGTCAATCAGGCCATCCGCCAGTACCAGTCGCCCTTCCGCATCGGTATTCATGACTTCAACATTCTTGCCATTACGGTAGCGAATAATATCGCCCAGTTTAAACGCATTGCCGCTGATCAGATTATCGGCGCAGCACAGGAACAGTTTTACGCGTTTATTCAGCCCACGGGTAATGGCGAACGCCAGCGCGCCCGTTACTGTCGCCGCACCGCCCATATCGGATTTCATTGAGTCCATAAAAGCGCTTTGCTTGATACTGTAGCCGCCGGAGTCAAAGGTAATACCTTTACCGACCAGGCAGGCATAAACCGGCGCATCTTTGTCTCCCGTCGGGTTGTAATCCAGCGCCAGCAGCACCGGCGGACGCTCAGAACCACGGCCTACGGTATGCAGCCCCATATAGTTCTGCTCGCGCAGATCTTCGCCTTTGGTGATACGGTAAGTGACGCTATCGCACGCGACGCTGCACAGCAGATCCACCGCGCGCTGCGCCAGTTGCTCCGGCCCAAGCTCTTCCGCCGGAGCATTAATGGTGTCGCGCACCCAGTCAATAATGGTCAGGCGGTTATCCAGCTCCTGACGTTGGGCATCGTCTAAATCCGGCCACACTACGGTACGGACGCCTTTTGGTCCTTTGTAACCCGCCCAGAATGCCCAACAACGCTCGGTATCCCATCCTTCGCCTGTCAGCGCGACCTGTTTTATTCCCAGGCCGTCGATTTTACGCGCCGCACGCTGGATCAACCCCAGATCGTCTTTACCGTTAAGATGCAAGGTAATACCGTCGTTATTAATACTGTAAGTGGCTTTATCGCCCCAGCGCGCATCGGCAGGCTGCGTGGAAAGCGTAATTTTCATGGCTTCTGTCATTGTTATTTTCCTTATTAGCAAACGGGCCGCCGTAGGGCAGCCCGTTATTTGACTTACTCTGCTTCATCCAACCAGACTAGCAGAATCGCCTCCAGAATTTTTTCATTGGATGCGTTAGGGTCGTCGTCAAAATCGTCCAGTTCGCAGATCCACTGATGCAGATCGGTGAAACGAACGGTTTTAGGATCGACATCAGGATATGCGTCGTATAACGCTTCGCCGATCTCGCGGCTATCGGTCCACTTGAGTCCCATACTACCCTCTGTTAATGCTCACGCGCATGGTTGATTGTGTAACGTGGAATTTCGATAACCAGATCGTCGTCGGTAACGCGGGCCTGGCAGCTCAGTCGACTTTCCGGCTCCAGCCCCCACGCTTTATCCAGCATATCGTCTTCTTCTTCCGAACTTTCCGGCAAGGAGTCGAAGCCTTCACGTACAATACAGTGACAGGTGGTGCAGGCGCACGATTTCTCACAGGCGTGTTCAATCTCGATGCCGTTGCGCAGCGCAACGTCAAGAATGGTTTCACCGGTCTCAGCTTCCAGAACTGCGCCATCCGGACAAAGATCCTGATGAGGCAGAATAACAATCTTCGGCATGTTAAACCTCGTCTACGGAATGGCCTTTCAACGCGCGACGAACCGACTGGTCCATGCGGCGAGCGGCAAATTCCTGGGTTTGTTTATCTACGTTTTTAATGGCTTGTTCTATGGCGTCAACATCATCGCCTTGTGCGACCGCGCTTAAATGTGCGGCGGCATCATCAATGCATTGACGTTCTGCGGCGCTTAGCAGCGCGGCGTCGGCAGTTAGCGCGCCGGTCAAACTTTCCAGCACGCGCGCGGCTTCGACTTTTTGCTCCGCCAGCATACGCGCTTTCACGTCCTGCTCGGCAAAACTCATGGAATCCTTGATCATCGAGGCGATTTCGCTATCGGTCAGGCCATAGGAAGGTTTGACCTGAATGGAGGCCTCGACGCCAGTGGATTTTTCCATTGCGGTGACGCTCAACAGGCCATCGGCGTCTACCTGGAAGGTCACGCGAATATGCGCCCCGCCCGCCGGCAGCGGCGGAATCCCGCGCAGCGCAAAGCGCGCCAGCGAACGGCAGTCCTGCACCAGTTCGCGTTCGCCCTGCATCACATGGATAGACATCGCGGTCTGACCGTCTTTGAAGGTGGTGAAATCCTGCGCGCGCGCCACCGGGATAGTGGTGTTGCGCGGAATGACTTTTTCTACCAGGCCGCCCATCGTTTCCAGCCCAAGAGAGAGTGGAATCACGTCCAACAGCAGCATTTCGCTGTCCGGCTTGTTGCCGACCAGAATATCGGCCTGAATCGCTGCGCCGATAGCGACCACTTTATCCGGGTCGATAGCGGTTAACGGCGTGCGGCCAAAAAATTCGCCTACTCGCTCACGCACCAGCGGTACACGGGTCGAACCGCCGACCATGACCACTTCCAGAACGTCCTGGGGATCAACGCCGGCATCTTTCAATGCACGACGGCAGGCCAATAGCGTGCGCTTAACCAGCGCGGAAATGAGATCGTTAAACTGCTCGCGAGTGATTTCCCCCTGCCAGCCCGCAACGTTAACGCGAACGGTATCGGCATCGCTTAAGGCGATTTTCGCCGCAATCGCGGCATCCAGCAGTTCGCGCTGAACGCGATTGTCGCTACGATCGGCAATTCCCGCCTGCTCACGAATATAGTCCGCCAGCAGATGGTCAAAGTCGTCGCCGCCGAGCGCAGAATCACCGCCCGTCGCCAGCACTTCAAACACCCCGCGGCTCAGGCGTAAAATAGAGATATCGAAGGTACCGCCGCCGAGATCGTAAACAGCAATAACGCCTTCTTTGCCTGAGTCCAGACCGTAGGCAATCGCCGCCGCCGTCGGTTCGTTGAGCAGGCGCAGTACATGCAGGCCCGCCAGCCGCGCGGCGTCTTTCGTCCCCTGACGTTGGGCATCATCGAAATAGGCGGGAACGGTAATCACCACGCCATCCAGCTCGCCGGAGAGCGATTCGCTAGCCCGCGCGGCCAGCGCTTTGAGAATATCAGCCGATACGCGTACCGGATTGAGCAATCCAGCCGCCGTGTCAATCATCGGCAGCCCATTAACGCTTGCCTTAAACCGGTAAGGCAGATGCGGATAGCGCGCCTGGATATCCGCCAGCGAGCGTCCCATCATGCGTTTCACAGAGCTGATAGTGTTGGCCGTATCCTGCGCGGCATTGTCACGCGCAGCGTAACCGACCGTATGGCCCTGCTGCTGATAGTGAACCACTGAAGGCAACAGGTGGCGCCCTTCGTGGTCAGGCAGAGTTTCCGCCTGGCCGCTGCGAACCGTCGCAACCAGAGAGTTGGTAGTGCCTAAGTCGATGCCCGCCGCCAGGCGACGCTGATGCGGCGCGGCGCTCAGACCAGGCTCACTAATTTGTAATAAGGCCATGTTAGATTCCAGTTAAAAATCGAGCAGCTTTTCTTCGAGTTGTTCTGCGCTGCTTCGCAGTTTATCGAGAAACCGCAGTTTGCGCACCGTATCCGCCGCCGCGTCCCACGCGGCGTTGTCCAACTGTTCCACCATTTGCTGAAGGCGAGCATCAAACATCTTTTGTACGCGTTTGATGAAGCTTTCCAGCCGCACGTCGTCTTTTGATTGCTCGATATCGTCCAGCTCTTCGCGAAGCGTGAGTTGTTCCATCAGAAACGCGGTGTCGCGTACCGTATGTTGCTCGCTGGCCAGATCGAACCCGTGTAAGGAAAGCAGATACTCCGCGCGCGTCAAAGGGTGACGCAGCGTTTGCCAGGCCTGGTTGATCGTGGCGGATTGCTGGACGGCGGCAAGCTGCTGCGCCTGAGTGCCGTTGGCAAATTTGTCAGGGTGATACTGGCGTTGCAGATCCTGAAAACGAAGGCTCAGCGCCTGGGTGTCAATCTGATAACGGGCTGGTAAGCCAAAGAGGGTGAAGTAATCCATAACATTCTCAGGGATAGCCTGTCAGAACAAACCCCACACGCAGGCGACCACGGTGGGGTTATACCTTCTTACTTCGCGCCGCAGATGCGTTGTCTGCGCGGGTTCCCCCAGTCACTTACTCAAATAAGCGCCTGGGGATTCACTCGCTTGCCGCTTTTCTGCAGCACGAATGCTCAGTATAACAGCGGAACACGGTTACACGTGGAAGCTTTCGCCGCAACCACACTCATCTTTCACATTCGGGTTGGAGAATTTAAACCCTTCGTTCAGACCTTCTTTTACGAAGTCCAGCTGTGTACCGTCCAGAAATTGCAGGCTCTTGCCGTCAACCACTACCTTAACGCCTTTGTCTTCAAACACGGTGTCTTCCGCCGTTGGCTCGTCAACAAATTCCAGTACATAAGCCATACCTGAGCAGCCGGAGGTTCTCACGCCCAGACGCAGACCAAACCCTTTACCACGGTTGGCCAGGAAGGTATTAACTCGCGCTGCTGCACTGTCGCTAAGTGTAATCGACATAACAAAACCTCAATGTTAACGTTCTATTTTATTTCGCTTCGCGTTTGCTTTTGTAATCCGCAATAGCGGCTTTAATCGCGTCTTCCGCCAGAATAGAGCAGTGAATTTTCACCGGCGGCAGTTCCAGTTCGTCTGCAATATCGGTGTTTTTAATCGCCTGCGCTTCGTCCAGGGATTTCCCTTTCACCCACTCCGTTACCAGAGAACTGGAGGCGATAGCGGAACCGCAGCCATAAGTCTTGAAGCGCGCGTCTTCAATGATACCTTCATCGTTAACTTTAATCTGCAACTTCATGACGTCGCCGCAGGCCGGAGCGCCAACCATGCCGCTTCCCACGTTATCGTCGTTGTTGTCAAACGACCCTACATTACGCGGGTTCTCATAGTGATCGATTACTTTTTCGCTGTAAGCCATTATAAATTCTCCTGATTCCGATACCGATTAATGATGTGCCCATTCGATGCTGTTTAGATCCACACCCTGCTTGTACATTTCCCACAGTGGAGAAAGGTCACGCAGACGGCCAATGGATTTACGAACCAGATCAATGGTGTAGTCGATCTCTTCTTCAGTGGTAAAACGACCTAAAGAGAAACGGATAGAGCTATGCGCCAGCTCGTCATTCATGCCCAACGCGCGCAGCACGTAGGACGGTTCCAGACTGGCGGATGTACAGGCGGAACCGGAAGAGACCGCCAGGTCTTTCAGCGCCATGATCAGCGACTCGCCTTCAACGTAGTTAAAGCTCACGTTGAGAATGTTTGGCGCGCCCTGCTCAAGGTCGCCGTTCAGGTAAACTTCTTCAATATCTTTGATGCCGTTCCACAGGCGGTTACGCAGACCGCGCAGACGGGCCATTTCGGTCTCCATCTCTTCTTTCGCGATACGGTAAGCTTCGCCCATGCCGACGATCTGGTGGACAGGCAGAGTTCCAGAGCGCATACCGCGCTCGTGGCCGCCGCCATGCATCTGCGCTTCAATGCGAATACGCGGCTTACGACGCACATACAGCGCGCCAATGCCTTTCGGACCATAAATTTTATGACCGGAGAAGGACATCAGATCCACTTTCAGTTGGCTCAGATCGATAGGCAGTTTGCCCACGCTCTGGGTGGCGTCAACGTGGTAGATGATACCGCGCGCGCGGCACATTTCGCCGATGGTCGCGATATCCTGCACCACGCCGATTTCGTTGTTCACGTGCATGATGGAAACCAGAATGGTGTCGTCACGCATCGCTGCTTCGAGCTCGTTGAGATCGATGATGCCGTTGCGCTGGGGCGCCAGGTAGGTCACTTCAAACCCTTCGCGCTCAAGCTGACGGCAGGTGTCCAGCACCGCTTTGTGCTCGGTCTTGCTGGTGATGATGTGCTTGCCTTTTTTCTGATAAAAGTTGGCAGCGCCTTTGATCGCCAGGTTATCGGACTCCGTCGCCCCTGAGGTAAAGACGATTTCACGCGGGTCGGCGCCGACCAGCTCAGCAATCTGGTTGCGGGCGATATCTACCGCCTCTTCAGCCTGCCAGCCAAAACGGTGTGAACGGGACGCCGGGTTCCCAAAGGTTCCGTCCAGGGTCAGAAACTGCATCATTTTCTCGGCAACACGCGGGTCCACCGGCGTGGTTGCGGAGTAGTCGAGATAAATCGGTAATTTCATTGCTCTTAAACTCCGTACATCACTCAATGCAAGGAATCAGGCAACCGGCTGGATGTACGACCGTGTTGACGGGACGTCCGCGTCCCGGCCTGATTCTGAATTCTTTTTTACGCTTCATCCTTCAGACGACCACGGCATTCACCGCATGAGGCCGCCAGAAGAGATGGCGTAATATTTTAATTAAGCACGTAATTTAACGTCGATAGCGTCCTGCGCACGACCGCTGGCGCGCGGCGCGTCATGCGTGTGCTGGCGACCAGACACATCCAGAACTTCCTGGTTATTCACCAGCTCGCCTAAGGTAATATTGTTGAGAAAACCGGTCAGACGATCGCTTAAATCACGCCACAGCGCATGGGTCAGGCATTTATCGCCGCCCTGGCAGCCGCCTTTGCCCTGACAACGGGTCGCGTCAACGGATTCATCAACCGCGCTGATCACTTCGCCGACCGCGATACTGCCAGCATCTTTACCCAGCAGATAACCGCCGCCCGGCCCGCGTACGCTGGAAACCAGACCGTTTTTACGTAAACGGGAAAATAGCTGTTCCAGATAAGAAAGGGAAATCCCCTGACGTTCAGAAATATCAGCCAACGGTACCGGGCCCGCTTCGGAGTTGAGCGCAACGTCTAACATTGCGGTCACGGCATAACGCCCTTTAGATGTCAGTCTCATGTCTTACTTAACCTCAAACTCGCCCCTGCCCGGGGTTTTTTATTGTAAAATGGGGGTATTGCATAGCAGGGACAAGTCTGACATTCCCGAGTAATTTGGTCAACTATTTACTTGAGTAAATTAGTCAGGTATTTAGCGTTCCGTGCGGTATTGACGCGGTTACTTGCCTTTATTCTGCTGCTCAATAGACGCCAGAATCCCACGCAGAATATTCAACTCCTGGCTTTCCGGGCGGGCGCGGGTAAACAGACGGCGCAATTTATTCATCACCTGCCCCGGATGGTTTTCGCGAATAAAGCCAGTGGAGAGCAACGTCTGCTCCAGATGGCCGTAGAAACGTTCAAGATCGTCCACCAGCGGATACGGCGTCTCTTCATGATCTGCCGCGTCGCCGTTTTCCTGCGTCGCCAGCCAGGCCATACGGACTTCATACGCGATGACCTGTACCGCCATCGCCAGATTCAACGAGCTGTACTCCGGGTTAGCGGCAATCGCGACGTGATAATGGCATTTTTGCAACTCATCGTTAGTCAGCCCAACACGCTCACGACCAAAAACCAGCGCAACCGGCGTATTTGCCGCTTCCGCCACGCTTTTTAAGCCGCACTCGCGCGGATCAAGCATCGGCCACGGCAGAGTGCGGGAACGGGCGCTGGTGCCGACCACCAGGCTACAGCCAGCCAACGCTTCGTCCAGCGTATCGACGATCTGCGCATTACCGATCACATCGCTGGCGCCTGCCGCCAGAGCGATGGCCTGGGAGTCCGGTTTCACCAACGGGTTTACCAGCCACAGGTTAGTTAAGCCCATGGTTTTCATAGCGCGAGCCACAGAGCCCATATTGCCGGTGTGGGAGGTTTCCACCAGCACAATTCGAATGTTTTGCAGCATTGTCTTTCTTCAGCTAAAGATTATTCTGACATCTTACCATAAAACCAAGACAGATTCCGATCTCGCTGCTATACTCTGCGCCGTTTTCCCGTTCTTTAACATCCAGTGAGAGAGACCGATGCATCCGATGCTGACCATCGCCGTGCGCGCAGCGCGCAAGGCGGGTAATGTAATTGCCAAAAACTATGAAACTCCGGACGCTGTAGAAGCGAGCCAAAAAGGCAGTAACGATTTTGTGACCAACGTAGATAAGGCCGCTGAAGCGGTGATTATCGACACCATTCGCAAATCTTACCCGCAACACACTATTATCACCGAAGAAAGCGGTGAGCTCGTTGGCACAGATCAGGATGTTCAATGGGTTATCGATCCGCTGGATGGCACCACCAACTTCATCAAACGTCTGCCACACTTCTCTGTTTCCATTGCTGTACGCATTAAAGGCCGTACTGAAGTGGCTGTCGTTTACGATCCGATGCGTAACGAACTGTTCACCGCCACCCGCGGTCAGGGCGCGCAACTGAACGGCTACCGTCTGCGCGGCAGTACCGCTCGCGATCTGGACGGCACTATTCTCGCCACCGGCTTCCCGTTCAAAGCCAAACAATACGCGACCACCTACATTAATATTATCGGCAAGCTGTTCACCGAATGCGCCGATTTCCGCCGCACCGGTTCCGCCGCGCTGGATCTGGCCTATGTGGCTGCAGGTCGTGTCGATGGTTTCTTTGAAATTGGCCTTCGTCCGTGGGATTTCGCCGCGGGCGAACTGCTGGTTCGTGAAGCGGGCGGTATCGTCAGCGATTTCACCGGCGGTCATAACTACATGATGACCGGTAATATCGTGGCGGGGAATCCGCGCGTCGTTAAAGCCATGCTGGCGAATATGCGCGACGAACTGAGCGATGCGCTGAAGCGCTAAGTCTCTTCGGCGGATGGGGCCACTCATCCGCCGTGCCTTTTCAGGCGTTTTTCCTAAACACAACCTGATTGCTTTACTTGCCTGCATGTTTTTGTACGATCGCTCCCTGCTCCGCTATTGGCATAAAGCGGCAAGGAAGCGAACATGACCCTTCAACATACCCGACGCATCGTCAAATCCCTTTTTATTCTGTTTATCATTGTGGTCTGTATTTATCTGCTACCCCGCGTAGCGATCAATGCCTTTTATTACCCGGACAATAAAGTCTATGGGCCAACCCCTGCCGAAGCTGAATCCATTACCTTTACCGCCAAAGATGGCACGCATCTGCACGGCTGGTTTATTCCCACTGCTTTCGGCAGGCCGGAAAACGCCGTCGCGACGGTGATTCATGTCCATGGCAACGCCGGAAATATGTCGGCGCACTGGCCGTTAGTCAGTTGGCTGCCAGAACGCAACGTAAACCTGTTTATGTTTGATTACCGTGGTTTTGGCGAATCTGAGGGTACCCCATCACAAGAGGGGCTACAGGACGATACGAAAAGCGCGATAGATTATGTGCGGCATCGCGCCGACGTTAACCCCGAGCGCCTGGTACTGCTGGGGCAGAGCCTGGGCGGTAATAATGTACTGGCCGCCGTAGGCCACTGCGTAGGCTGCGCAAATATGCGCTACGCCGACCAGGCGGGCATACGTGCGATTATCCTCGACTCAACGTTTTTATCCTATTCCTCCATCGCCAACCAGATGATCCCGGGCAGCGGCTATTTGCTTGATGACCGCTATAGCGCGGATCGCAATATCGCCAGCGTCAGCCCCATTCCGGTATTGATTCTTCATGGCACGGCAGACCATGTTATTCCCTGGCAGGACAGTGAGAAATTGTATGCCCTCGCCCAAGAGCCCAAACAAAAAATCTTCATTCCTGGCGGCGATCACATTGATGCTTTTTCCGGGCGTTATGAAAACCTTTACCGCGATGCAATGATTAATTTTATTCAGACCGCGCTATCCGCTAAATAGCGCGACGCTGTATATATGCATATTTTATGATTAAGAATATATTTATTATACCGATAGTAAAAACCATTTTTTCCCGTTAGCGAAGGCGGTGGATTAGCGCTAGCGTAACAGTAATATTCAACTGATTTTTATAACAATTTATTTTCATTTGTTTTTCCTGAATATTACTGTGGAGTATGTGATGGCTATCAAAATTACGCCTGACGAGTTTAGTCTGCTTATCCAGCGATTAAACAAAAAATGGCGCGTGTTTGCCCCGTCCGCAGAGTTTCGCGGCGGACGTTTTTCCGACACTGACAACATTATTTATCAACGAATTAGCGGCTGGCGCGATCTCATCTGGCACGAGAAATCGCACATGTCGCCGAATACCATTATTGCCCCTATCACCGAAACGCTCTTTTATTTCGATAAAGACACCATTCAAATTGCCGAGACAGACACCTCCCCGATAATCATCTTTGCCCGCGCCTGCGACATTAACGCCATGTCGCGGCTGGATTATATGTATTTATCAAATGGGAATAATTCCGATTACAGTTATCAACTGCTACGGGAGCATATTCGTTTCGTCCTTATTGAGTGTGAAGAAAGCTTCGAAAATTGTTTCTGCGTCTCAATGGGTACCAATAAAACTGACTGTTATAGCGCCGCCATGCGTTTTAGCGATGAGGGCGCGCTTGTCAGCATCCGCGATCCCTTTATCGAGGCGGCGATACAAGGGCTGGGGCAGGAGGCTGACTATACCCCCTCTTTCGTCAGCGAAAACCGGGAAACCGTCGTCACGCCGGACAGCGTTTGCCGCGATCCGCAAAAAATTCGCGACATTCTCACCCGCCATCCGCTATGGGACACCTACGACAGCCGCTGCATCAGTTGTGGCCGCTGCACTACCGGGTGCCCAACCTGTACCTGCTATAGCGTCTTTGACGTCGCCTATGATGAAAATCCGCAGCGCGGCGAACGCCGTCGCCAGTGGGCAAGCTGCATGGTGCCGGGCTTTAGCGACATGGCCGGCGGTCATGGTTTTCGCGAAAAACCCGGCGAGCGTCTGCGCTACCGCGCCCTGCATAAGGTCAATGACTACAAAGCGCGCAACGGCATTGAACATATGTGCGTCGGCTGCGGCCGCTGCGACGATCGCTGCCCGCAATACATCAAATTTTCTTTGATTATCAACAAAATGACCGCTGCCGTTCGGCAGGCGCTGGCAGAGGAGGCATAACGCATGTCACATTGTTCCTGTCATGATAAACCGCAGCACAGTTTGCTGCCTGCGGCGTACCGCATCCTCAGTATTACTCGCCACACGCCGCTGGAGTGGAATTTCCGCGTGGCCGTCGATTTTCCCGCGCACTGGGGGCAATTTGTTGAGGTGTCGCTGCCGCGCGTCGGCGAAGCGCCCATCTCCGTTTCCGACTATGGCGACGGCTGGATAGATCTGCTGATTCGTAATGTCGGAAAAGTGACCAGCGCCCTCTTTACGCTGAAAGAAGGCGACAACGTGTGGCTACGCGGCTGCTATGGCAATGGCTATCCGGTCGATACGCTGCGCCATAAACCCTTACTGGTTGTCGCAGGCGGCACGGGCGTCGCGCCGGTGAAAGGCTTAATGCGCTATTTCGTTGAGAATCCCCAGGAAATTGGTCAGCTGGATATGATTCTCGGCTATAAAAATCGCGATTGCGTGCTGTACAAAGAAGAAATGGCGACGTGGCGCGGCAAACATAATCTGGTGCTCACGCTGGATGAAGGCGAGGCTGATGACCGTTACCAGATTGGCCGGGTGACCGATCGGCTTGCCGACATGACGCTTAGCGATATCGACACCATGCAGGCCATCGTCGTTGGGCCGCCAATAATGATTACCTTTACCGTAAAAATGCTGCTGCAAAAAGGGCTCAAGCCGGAGCAAATTTGGGTGGACTACGAACGCCGGATGGCCTGCTCCGTCGGGAAGTGCGGCCACTGCCGTATGGGCGAAGTGTATGTCTGCACCGACGGCCCGATATTTAACTACGCCGTCGCGCAACATTTTGCCGATTAAGGAGAACATCATGAGCATTGATATTGATATCATTAAAGCCCGTGCAAAAAACGAATATCGCCTGTCAAAAGTGCGCGGCGAAGCCATGATCAGCGTCCGCATTCCCGGCGGTATTTTGCCCGCGCATTTGCTAACGGTGGCGCGTGACATCGCCGAAACCTGGGGCAACGGACAAATTCACCTCACTACCCGCCAGAAGCTGGCGATGCCGGGTATCCGTTACGAAGATATCGACAACGTGAACGCCGCGCTGGAGCCGTTTCTTCGCGAGATTGAAATAGAACTGTGCGACGTCCAGGTTGAGGATACCAAAGCGGGCTATCTCGCTATTGGCGGGCGAAATATTGTCGCCTGTCAGGGGAACCGCATTTGCCAGAAAGCCAACACTGACACGACCGGTCTGTCCCGTCGTCTTGAAAAACTGGTCTATCCCAGCCCTTATCATCTCAAAACGGTCATCGTCGGCTGCCCGAATGATTGCGCGAAGGCGTCAATGGCCGATCTGGGGATTATTGGCGTGGCGAAAATGCGCTTCACTGCCGATCGCTGTATCGGTTGCGGCGCCTGTGTGAAGGCCTGTAGTCACCACGCGGTAGGCTGCCTGGCGCTGAAGAACGGCAAAGCGGTCAAAGAAGAGTCCGCCTGTATCGGCTGCGGCGAGTGCGTGCTGGCCTGTCCGACGCTGGCCTGGCAACGTAAGCCGGATCAGCTCTGGCAAGTCCGTCTGGGCGGACGCACCAGTAAAAAGACGCCGCGCGTCGGCAAGCTCTTCCTCAACTGGGTGACTGAAGATGTGATAAAGCAGGTGATCGTTAACCTGTATGAATTTGAAAAAGAGATGCTCGGCGGAAAACCAATCTATCTACATATGGGCCATCTGATCGACAAAGGCGGCTACCTGCGTTTTAAAGAACGGGTACTGCGCGGCGTTCAGCTCAATCCGGAAGCGATGGTCGCCGAACGCATTTACTGGGCCGAAGACGAATCCGTCGCGCGGATGCATCTCAAACCCGCCGGGCACTAATCAACCACGCCATGGCCGCAGCCCGCCCACAGGCTGCGGCACGCTAAACCACATGACCAGCGCCGCGACAAGCAGTATGATCCCTCCGGCCAGCGCCAGCGTTGACCAGCCTACCTGCCGCCATAACGCCGGCGCTTTGTTTCCACTGAGTTTCACCGCCAGAGCACGAAAAGTGTGTACCAGCAGCGCCAGCGAGGTAATCGTTAGCGAGGTTCCTGCCGCCATCGCCAGTACCGACGCCATTCCCCAGCTAAAAACGCCAATCACTTTACTGAATAACAGCACCATTATCGCCCCGGAACAGGGCCGCATCCCCATAGACAGTACGATCATGAGTCGCGCGCGCCAGTCATCGCCGCTATGCAATTGTTCCTGCGTCGGTAAATGCTGATGTCCGCAGCCGCATTTTTCATGGTGAACATGGCGCGGCGTAAAAGCGATAAAGACAGGTTTACGTAGCAGCGCGCGTAACCTTTTTATGGCCCGCCAGCACAGCAAGATGCCCAGCCCGCCAACTAACGCATAGCTCCCCTTTTCCAGCCAGAAGCCGCTCAGATGGAGCTGCCTGGCCGGAAGCTGCAATACGGTCAGCACGCCCACCACCAACCCGATAGCCACGAATCCCTGTAATAACGCGGCGGCGAGGGTTAACACGATACTTGATTTCAGCTTCGAAGGATGCGTCGCCAGCCATGTCGCGATCACCACTTTGCCGTGTCCCGGCCCCAGCGCATGAAGCATGCCATACATAAAACTCAGCAGAAGCAACGATCCGCCCGCCCGCTCAGGATGCGTCGCCACCGCGTTAAGCAGCGCGCTCAACTGCTGATTTACGTCCCGCTGCCAAAGAGCGCTTTTCAACATCACCTGCGGCCAGGCCTGCCATATCCACAGACCGCCAACCAGCATCAACAGCAGGAATAACACCAGTGGCCACAGCGAGAGCCAGCGTCGCCCCGGAGCGCGTTGAGAAAAAATTACTGACATTGCAAGGTCACCGTTTGGGCAAACTGTTTACCTAAATCCATATCCTCCGGCGGCGCGTCCTCTTTATCCAGCGACTGGGCGAAACGTAGCGTCTCTTCGCCGGGCGCAGGAGTATAAACCTGAATCCGACACTTTTCGCGCAGCGGTTCCGGCATCGTGATATCGCTGTCCTGGTCATAATGCATATCGACATAATAAGAGGGATCAAACGTTGAAAAGGTATAAGTTTGTCCGCTTAACGGCTGCGGTTCAGCCAGCGGTAGCGTAAAGGTCAATACCGCCTGATGCACGTCACGCGTCATACCGTATTCTGTCGGCCTGTTTTTAAACTTCACTTTCGCGCCATTGCGCCACACTTCTGTAAAGTAGTGCTGCCCAAGTACGTTAGCCATCACTTCCGCCGCCAACTTTTTCCATATTTCTGACCCCGGTGCCGCGTTTCCGGCGTCATACAGCAGATCTGCGGATGTCAGCGCGTCCATTGTCCAGCGCATTTTTAACGCCACAAATTGCTCATTTTCACTGACCACCTGCGTTTGCAGACGGATGAAGCTGTGCGGATGCGCCGCCGCCACGAAAGATAAAACGGCAAGAAATAGTGTTAAGGCGCTGCGTTTCACTGGCTTCATCTGTTCCTCGCGATAAAAATTCTGTGACGTTCCTCAGCATTCCTGGCCTAAAAGCACGCTTATCACATTTTTCACACGCAAACTTTAGCTATCCTTACCAGACAAACTAACGGGAGACCTGACAGATGATGCCGACAATTGCCCCACCATCTGTACTTTCCGCTCCCCAGCGCCGCTGTCAGGTATTGCTGACGCTTTTCCAGCCGGAGCCAATTGCCACGGTGGAAATCTTCAGCGCGCTTAATGGCGTTGATGATGATACTGCCCGTGAGGATATCACTGAGACAAGCCTGGAGATCCAGCGCTATCATCGCCTTGCCATCACAACATGCCAGAACGGTTGCTATCGGATCGAAGGTACAGCACTCGATCAGCGCCTTTGCCTTTTACACTGGCTCAGGCGTGGCCTGCGTTTATGCCCGACCTTCGTCACGCAACAGTTTACCCCGGCCTTAAAAAACGCGCTAAAGCAGCGCGGTATCGCGCGTCCGCTGTATGACGATATTAATCTGCACGCGCTCATCAATCTGTGCGCCCGCCGGTTGCAAAAACCATTTGAACATCGCGACGTACAGTTCCTGCGTCTCTTTTTACAGTATTGTCTGCTACAACACCATGCCGGCATCACCCCGGAATTCAACCCTGTGCAGCAGATTTGGGCGCAGTCGTGCGCGGAATATCCACTCGCCCAGGAAATTGGTCGTCACTGGCAGCGCCACGTGATGCAGGCCGCACCGCTCAATGAAGCGCTGTTTATGGCGTTACTGTTTTCAATGATTCGCCTCCCCGACCCGATTCGCGACACGCATCAACGGGCGCAGCAACTGCGACTGGAAGTGGCGCGGCTGGTGCTGCGCTTTCGAGAAAAAGGGAACGTACGCTTCAGCGACGAACAAGGGCTTAACGATCAGCTGTATGTCCATCTCGCCCAAGCGCTGAACCGAAGTTTATTCACGATTGGCATCGATAATACGCTTCCGGAAGAGTTCAACCGTCTTTATCCGCGTCTGGTTCGCACCACACGTGAGGCGCTCGCCGGATTTGAAGCCGAATATGGTGTCCACTTTTCCGAGGAAGAGACGGGGCTGGTGGCAGTGATTTTCGGTGCCTGGCTAATGCAGGATAACGATTTGCATGAGAGACAGATCGTATTGTTAGCGGATAAAAATGATGCGCTGGAGACGCATATTGAGCAGCAACTGCGTGAACTGACCCTGTTGCCGCTGAATATCAGGCGGATATCGCTCCAGGCGTTTCAAAAAGAGGGATGCCCGCGCGGCGTAGCGCTGATTGTTACCCCTTACGCCACGCCGCTACCGCTCTTCTCACCGCCATTAATTCATGCGGATCGCACCCTCACAGAGCACCAGCAGCAGCAGATCCGCAAGATCCTGGAATCATGACGCGGCAACCACTTTGGGCCGAAGGAAGATAGCGGGCAATGCCACCAGCGCCATAATCCAGAATACGCCGCCGCCCAGATGTTGATACAGAAAACCGGCAAATACCGTCATAATCGCGATACTGCCGCCCATCGCCACAGCGGAATAGACGGCCTGCAAACGAATCACCTCGCTTCCCTGACGCGCAGCGATATAGCGCATGGCGGCCAGATGGCAAACGGTAAACGTGCCACAGTGCAGGATTTGTATCACAATCAGCCACGGCAACGCCGTACTCCAGCCCATCAGTCCCCAGCGTACCACCCCGCACACAGCGGAAAGCAACAGCAAGTCGCGGGCGCTAAACCGGCGAAATAGCTTTTTACTCAGGGCGAAAATGATCACTTCCGCCACCACGCCCAACGACCATAAATAGCCGACCGCCGATGCTGAATAGCCAGCCCCCTGCCAGTAGATGGCGCTAAAACCGTAGTAGGCGGCGTGCGCCCCTTGCAGCAAACAGACGCAGGCGAGAAAACGCCAACTTTGTGCCACCAGCGTACGCCAGGCGGGCCAGCCTGCGCTCTCCTGCTGACGGCTTTCCCCTTGCGGCGGCACGCTGGGACGTAACAACATACCCAGCAACATCGAGGCGACGCCGAGCGTCAGTAGCGCCAGAATCGCCTGGTAATCGTATAAACTCACCAGCTTACCGGTCAGCGCCGACCCTATCACGAAGGCGATGGACCCCCACAGCCGCACCCGACCATAGTCCAGGGTAATTTGCTTTTGCCAGGTATTGGCCAGCGCATCGGTCAGCGGCACCAGTGGTGAAAAGAAGAGGTTAAACCCAACCATCACCACCATTAGCCACGCGACATGCGTTCCTGCCCAAAATGCCAGCGCAAATACCAGCGTCAGCAATGCCAGTACGCGCAGCGCGGAGATCAACCGCGAAGGATCGCTTACGCGAGGCGCAATGAGCAGGCTGCCGAGAAAACGCGCGACCAGACCCACACCCAGCAGAAGACCGATGGTTTCCGGCGTTAGCCCAAGACCTTTGAGCCAGACGCTCCAGAAGGGCAGAAAAATACCGTAACTAAAGAAGTAGGTGAAATAACTGAGCGCCAGCCAGCGCGTGGAATGCAATGCCATGATTCCCTCCCGTTTGGAGGCGATAGTCTGGCGGTAAACGGTTGCGCTGGCAAGGGTAACATAAGGTTAACAGGCGGAGGGAGAAGTTTAAACGACAACGCCGCCGGATAATGACTTCCGGCGGCGTCACGTTATGGCGCATAAGTAATGCCCGACAGACGCAGCGCCATCGGGCCATTTACACAACACAAACGCTTACGCGTAAACCGGGAAGCGGGCGCAGATATCCAGTACTTTCGCTTTCACGCGTTCAATGGTGGCTTCATCATTGATGTTGTCCAGCACGTCGCACATCCAGCCAGCCAGCTCTTTCACTTCCGCTTCTTTGAAGCCGCGACGAGTAACCGCCGGAGAACCGATACGGATACCGGAAGTCACGAACGGGCTCTTAGGATCGTTCGGCACGCTGTTTTTGTTCACGGTGATGTTAGCGCGGCCCAGCGCGGCGTCAGCTTCTTTACCGGTCAGGTTTTTATCCACCAGGTCCAGCAGGAACAGATGGTTCTCAGTGCCGCCAGACACCACTTTGTAGCCGCGGTTCAGGAACACTTCTACCATCGCTTTGGCGTTTTTCGCCACCTGCTGCTGGTAAACTTTGAACTCCGGCTCCATCGCTTCTTTCAGCGCTACCGCTTTACCGGCGATCACGTGCATCAGCGGGCCGCCCTGCGCGCTTGGGAACACGGCGGAGTTCAGTTTTTTGTACAGCTCTTCATCGCCGCCCTTCGCCAGGATCAGGCCGCCGCGCGGACCCGCCAGGGTTTTGTGGGTGGTGGTGGTGACAACGTGAGCGTGCGGAACCGGGTTCGGGTAAACGCCTGCGGCAATCAGGCCCGCCACGTGCGCCATGTCGACAAACAGGTATGCGCCGATGCTGTCAGCGATTTCACGCATTTTTGCCCAGTCAACGATACCGGAATAAGCAGAGAAGCCACCGATAATCATCTTCGGCTTGTGCTCTTTGGCCAGCTTCGCCATCTCGTCATAGTCAATTTTACCGGACTCATCGATACCGTAAGGTACGATGTTGTACAGTTTACCGGAGAAGTTAACCGGGGAGCCGTGAGTCAGGTGGCCGCCCTGCGCCAGGTTCATACCCAGAACGGTATCGCCCGGCTGCAGCAGCGCGGTGTAAACAGCGAAGTTAGCCTGAGAACCGGAGTGCGGCTGCACGTTAGCGTAGTCGGCGCCGAACAGTTCTTTCGCGCGGTCGATAGCCAGCTGCTCTACGACATCAACGTATTCGCAACCGCCGTAGTAGCGCTTGCCCGGATATCCTTCAGCGTATTTGTTGGTCAGCTGAGACCCCTGCGCCTGCATCACGCGCGGGCTGGTGTAGTTTTCGGAGGCGATCAGTTCGATGTGCTCTTCCTGACGTACTTTTTCCTGCTCCATAGCCTGCCACAACTCGGCATCATAATCGGCAATGTTCATTTCACGCTTTAACATCCGCATCTCCTGACTCAGCTAACAATAAAATTTGTGCCTGAAAAGGCAGTCCGTGGGACTTCGGCCAACAGTATAACCGAATCATTCTTCGATAACAGGTCTTGACAAAGGTTTTTACGCAAACGATTACCTATGCGTCAGATAAGGGTTTCCTGAACGAGAGCCTGACGAATTTCAACGGATTTCTTTTCAGCTTTGTGATGCAGATTTTTCACGTTGTTACCTCCATAACGTAAAGCAGAGAAGAACCATTTACAATGCAAGGGTATTTTTATAAGATGCATTTGATATACATCATTAGATTTTCACATAAAGGAAGCACGTATGCTTGACGCACAAACCATCGCTACAGTAAAGGCCACCATTCCCCTGCTGGTTGAAACAGGACCGAAACTGACCGCCCACTTCTACGACCGTATGTTTACGCATAACCCGGAGCTCAAAGAAATCTTCAATATGAGCAACCAGCGTAACGGCGATCAGCGTGAAGCCCTGTTTAATGCTATCGCGGCCTACGCCAGCAATATCGAAAATTTACCGGCGTTGCTGCCGGCGGTAGAAAAAATCGCGCAGAAGCACACCAGCTTCCAGATTAAGCCGGAGCAGTACAACATCGTCGGGACGCATCTGCTGGCGACGCTGGATGAAATGTTCAACCCGGGCCAGGAAGTGCTGGATGCGTGGGGCAAAGCCTATGGCGTACTGGCTAACGTCTTTATTCATCGGGAAGCCGAGATTTATCACGAGAACGCCAGCAAAGACGGCGGCTGGGAAGGCACGCGCCCCTTCCGCATCGTTGCGAAAACCCCGCGTAGCGCACTGATCACCAGCTTTGAGTTTGAACCGGTCGACGGCGGTACGGTGGCGGAATACCGTCCCGGGCAGTATCTGGGTGTCTGGCTGAAGCCGGAAGGTTTTGCGCATCAGGAGATCCGCCAATATTCACTGACCCGTAAACCCGATGGCAAAGGGTACCGTATTGCCGTGAAGCGTGAAGACGGCGGCCAGGTATCAAACTGGTTACACCATCACGCCAGCGTGGGCGATGTGGTGCATCTGGCTGCGCCGGCAGGTGACTTCTTTATGAATGTCGCCGCTGATACCCCCGTTTCGCTGATTTCCGCTGGCGTCGGCCAGACGCCGATGTTGGCGATGCTCGATACGCTGGCGAAAGAACAGCATACCGCGCAGGTGAACTGGTTCCATGCGGCGGAGAACGGCGACGTTCATGCGTTTGCCGACGAAGTAAGCGAGCTGGGCCGTACACTGCCACGTTTCACTGCCCATACCTGGTACCGCGAACCGACCGAGGCCGATCGCGCCCAACGCGTCTTTGACAGCGAAGGGCTGATGGATTTAAGCAAACTGGAAGCCGCAATCAGCGATCCGGCAATGCAGTTCTATCTTTGCGGCCCGGTAGGCTTTATGCAGTTTGCCGCAAAACAACTGGTTTCCCTTGGCGTGAATAACGAAAACATTCATTACGAATGTTTCGGCCCGCATAAAGTGCTGTAATTGCAAGAAATCCTCTGAAAAAACGGGCGTTATCGTTAAGGCGAACGCCCGTTTTCCTCCCCGTTCCCCTGCTTATTACACTGCTTTTTATGCCTTTCTTTTACAAAAAAGGGGAATAAAAAAAGTCTGTGCAAATCGTGTTATTATTAACGTTTGACTTAGCTCGTTAGGGCATCTTTTTATGCAGCAACCTGTTGTACGCATTGGAGAGTGGCTGGTTACACCTTCTGTTAATCAGATCAGTCGTCAGGGACGCCAGATTACTCTTGAACCACGGCTGATCGATCTTCTGATGTATTTTGCGCATCATCCGGATGAAGTGTTAAGCCGGGATAACATTATTGATCATGTCTGGATGCGCACCATCGTGACCAACCATGTTGTCACCCAAAGCATTTCTGAACTACGCAAATCATTAAGAGATGGCGGAGACAGCAATGCGGAATACATCGTTACCGTACCTAAACGCGGCTATAAGCTGACGGCGCCGGTTATCTGGTGCG
The DNA here is from genome assembly GCF_056991255.1 of Salmonella sp. A1325. Taxonomy (NCBI): domain Bacteria; kingdom Pseudomonadati; phylum Pseudomonadota; class Gammaproteobacteria; order Enterobacterales; family Enterobacteriaceae; genus Salmonella; species Salmonella sp. A1325. The sequence continues at coordinate 172,590 of NZ_JAMLWO010000008.1, forward strand.
AAGAAAATAGCGATGAGATCGATAATTCATCAACGTCGCCGCCGCCGATCGCAGCGACGAATGCAGAACCGACGGAGGGGGTTACTGCCGCTACGCCTGTGCCGCCCGCCTCTTTGCAAACGACGACTAAAAAGGCGAAAAAGCCGCGTATCGCCGCTTTCTGGACGTGGGTGATGTTCCTGCTCTCGCTGGCGACGCTGGTGGTGTTTATCGTGATGTCAGTGGTAGATCATAATGCCGCGGTAACAAAAACGCGGTTATTACTTAACCCACGAGATATAGATGTTCGTTTTGAAGGCGGCAATTCCTGTAATAACTGGGTCTCGCAGGAGTCCTACGCCATCGGTCTGGGCGGCTTAATCACCGACCTGCTGAACACCTACTCGACCTTTATGGTGCACGATAAAACTAATTACCGGGTCAATGAGCCAAGCAGCTCCGGTAAGACGTTAACCATTCAGTTTGTCAATCAGCGCCACTATCGGGCGCAGCAGTGCTTTATGTCTGTGGTGCTCATTGATAACGCCGATGGTTCAACCATGCTGGATAAGCGTTATTTCGTCACCAATACTAACCAGTTGTCCATCCAGGATGATCTGTTTAATAGTCTGTCTTTCGTTTTAACACAGCCCTGGCCTAATCGTATGCGAGAACAACTGGCCCTGTTCAGAACGCCGCAAAATACCGCGCTGATGCGTTTTTATGAGGCGCGCCAGCTTATTCTGAGCGGCGATGCGCAGGCGCTAGGTAAAGCCAGCGATATTCTGAATGGCATTATTAAGGAAACGCCTGATTTCAACTATGCCTATGAATATAAAGTGCTGGTAGATGTATTACGGCAATCACAGCAGCCGTTTGATAAAGAACAAGTGGCCGCACTGAACGAAGAGTTTAAAAAAATAGATCAAATTCCGGGCGTTGAGAAAACGTCTGTTTATTATAAAATCAAGACCGTCGATCTGTTAGGCAAAGGTGATATCGATGCAGCGTATGAGGAAATCAATAAAAGCATCGAGCTTGAAATGTCGTGGTTTAACTATGTCCTGTTGGGGAAAGTTTACGAAATGAAAGGTGAGAATCGTCTGGCCGCTGATGCCTATCTGACCGCCTTTAATTTACGTCCAGGTGAAAACACACTGTACTGGATCGAAAATGGCGTATTTCAGACATCCGTTCAGAAAATTGTCCCTTATCTGAATAGTTTTCTGGCAGAAGACTAAATTTAACGCTGAACCATGACGAATAAAAGCGAAAAGATATTAAATTTTTCGCTTTTATTTTGTGAAAAACATGTTGCCAAAAATAGCTTATGTTAATTTTGGCAACATATTCATCGCAAAGAAATGTAAATATAACTCTTTGTAATTAAACGATGTTTATCCTTTCATGATATTTTTCATGATATTTATATGTTAATTCAAAAAAATCAATCTATCAGTTTTTTCATGTTTGTGTTTATTTCACTTTTTCTTTAGGACTTATCTCAACCCATTCGTTAATCTTGTCGACAGTTGAACGGGCACGCAGCATATATGAAGCATAAGCCCGGTTCTTAAAAATACAGCTCAGGAGAAATAAACATGAGTTCTGTCAAAAAGATCGGGCTATTTGCCTGTACTGGCGTCGTTGCCGGTAATATGATGGGGAGCGGGATTGCATTATTACCCGCCAACCTTGCCAGTATTGGTGGCATTGCCATCTGGGGCTGGGTAATTTCTATTATTGGGGCAATGTCGCTGGCTTATGTTTATGCGAGGCTGGCAACCAAAAACCCTCAACAGGGTGGCCCTATCGCTTATGCTGGGGAAATATCTCCGGCGTTTGGTTTCCAGACCGGCGTTCTTTATTATCACGCAAACTGGATTGGTAACTTAGCCATCGGCATTACCGCTGTTTCTTATCTTTCTACATTCTTCCCGGCATTAAATAATCCAATACCGGCAGGTATTGCCTGTATTGCTATCGTCTGGCTGTTCACCTTTATTAATATGCTGGGCGGGGCCTGGGTCAGCCGCTTAACAACGATTGGCCTATTCCTGGTGCTGATCCCGGTAGTCTTGACCGCAGTCGCCGGCTGGCATTGGTTCGATATCGCGACCTATCACGCGAACTGGAACACGTCCACGACGACCGACTCTCACGCCATTGTTAAAAGTATTCTGCTCTGCCTGTGGGCATTCGTTGGCGTTGAGTCTGCCGCCGTCAGCACCGGCATGGTGAAAAACCCGAAACGCACCGTACCGCTGGCAACCATGCTGGGTACCGCGCTGGCAGGCATCATCTATATCGCCGCGACTCAGGTTATCGCCGGGATGTTCCCAGCTTCCGTTATGGCCTCTTCCGGCGCGCCGTTCGCTATCAGTACCTCCACGATTCTGGGTGGCTGGGCTGCGCCGCTGGTTTCCGCCTTTACCGCTTTCGCCTGCCTGACGTCTCTGGGCTCCTGGATGATGCTGGTCGGCCAGGCTGGGGTTCGCGCCGCCAACGACGGCAACTTCCCGAAAATTTACGGTGAAATGGATAAAAACGGTATTCCGAAAAAAGGTCTGCTGTTGGCTGCGGTGAAAATGACGGCGCTGATGATTCTGATCACCATCATGAACTCCAGCGGCGGTAAAGCGTCCGACCTGTTCGGCGAACTGACCGGGATTGCCGTACTGCTTACCATGCTGCCGTACTTCTACTCCTGTGTTGACCTGATTCGCTTCGAAGGGTTCAACATCCGTAACTCGGTAAGCCTGATTTGTTCTGTACTGGGCTGCGCATTTTGCTTCATCGCACTGATGGGCGCCAGCTCCTTCGAACTCTCCGGCACCTTTATCGTCAGTCTGATCATCCTGATGTTCTACGGCCGCAAAATGCACCAGCGCCAGAACAACGACAGCGACAACAATACGGCTGAAGCGCTTTAACCGCTAACTCCTTTTTCTCAAAGCCCCTTTCGTCACCTGCTATAGCGTAGCGGGAGGGGCCCACTTTACCAGGAACAAGACTATGAACGTTATTGCTATCATGAACCACATGGGCGTCTACTTTAAAGAAGAGCCTATTCGTGAACTGCATCGTGCACTGGAAGGTTTAAATTTCCGTATCGTCTATCCAAACGACCGAGAAGACCTGCTGAAGCTGATTGAAAATAACTCCCGCCTTTGCGGCGTCATTTTCGACTGGGATAAATATAACCTTGAGCTTTGCGAAGAGATTAGCAAGCTGAACGAGTATATGCCGCTGTACGCCTTCGCCAACAGCTACTCTACGCTGGACGTCAGCCTCAACGATCTGAGAATGCAGGTTCGCTTCTTTGAATATGCTTTAGGCGCCGCAGCCGATATCGCGGCGAAAATTCGCCAGAATACCGATGAATACATCGACAATATTCTGCCGCCGCTGACAAAAGCGTTGTTCAAATATGTGCGTGAAGGGAAATATACTTTCTGTACGCCTGGCCACATGGGCGGGACCGCTTTCCAGAAAAGCCCCGTCGGCAGCATCTTTTATGATTTCTTCGGCCCGAACACGATGAAATCCGATATTTCGATTTCCGTTTCCGAACTGGGTTCGCTGCTGGACCACTCCGGCCCGCATAAAGAAGCAGAAGAGTATATCGCCCGCGTCTTTAACGCCGAACGTAGCTACATGGTGACGAACGGCACCTCTACGGCGAACAAAATCGTCGGTATGTACTCCGCGCCGGCAGGCAGCACGGTACTGATTGACCGTAACTGCCATAAATCGCTGACCCATCTGATGATGATGAGCGACATTACGCCGATTTATTTCCGCCCAACCCGTAACGCCTACGGTATTCTTGGCGGTATTCCGCAAAGCGAGTTCCAGCACGCCACTATCGCTAAACGGGTAAAAGAGACGCCTAACGCAACCTGGCCGGTCCATGCTGTTATTACTAACTCAACCTATGACGGTTTGTTGTATAACACTGACTACATCAAGAAAACTCTGGATGTGAAGTCCATTCATTTTGACTCCGCCTGGGTGCCTTATACCAATTTCTCCCCTATTTATCAGGGTAAATGCGGTATGAGCGGCGACCGTGTAGAAGGCAAAATCATTTATGAAACCCAGTCCACGCATAAACTGCTGGCGGCGTTTTCACAGGCATCCATGATTCATGTTAAAGGCGACATTAACGAAGAAACCTTTAACGAAGCCTACATGATGCATACCACCACTTCTCCGCACTACGGTATCGTAGCGTCTACTGAAACCGCAGCGGCGATGATGAAAGGTAATGCGGGTAAACGCCTGATTAACGGTTCTATTGAACGTGCGATTAAATTCCGTAAAGAAATTAAACGCCTGAAAAGCGAATCCGACGGCTGGTTCTTTGACGTATGGCAGCCGGAACATATCGATGGGGCTGAGTGCTGGCCGCTGCGTTCAGATAGCGCATGGCATGGCTTCAAAAATATCGATAACGAACACATGTACCTCGACCCGATCAAAGTCACTATCCTGACGCCGGGGATGAAAAAAGACGGTACGATGGATGAGTTCGGTATTCCGGCAAGTCTGGTCGCCAAATATCTCGATGAACGCGGCATCATCGTAGAAAAAACCGGTCCATACAACCTGCTGTTCCTGTTCAGCATTGGTATCGACAAAACCAAAGCTCTGAGCCTGCTGCGCGCGCTCACTGAATTTAAACGCGCCTTTGACCTGAACCTGCGCGTCAAAAACATTCTGCCAGCACTGTACCGCGAAGCGCCTGAGTTTTATGAAAATATGCGCATCCAGGAACTGGCGCAGAATATTCATAAACTGGTCGAACATCATAATCTGCCGGACTTAATGTACCGTGCGTTTGAAGTGCTGCCGAAAATGGTGATGACGCCGTATACTGCGTTCCAGAAAGAGCTGCATGGCGAAACGGAAGAGGTGTATCTTGAAGAGATGGTTGGTCGCGTCAACGCCAACATGATCCTTCCTTACCCTCCGGGAGTGCCGCTGGTGATGCCTGGTGAAATGATCACCGAGGAAAGCCGTCCGGTACTGGAATTCCTGCAAATGCTGTGCGAAATCGGCGCTCACTATCCGGGCTTCGAAACCGATATCCACGGCGCCTATCGTCAGGCAGACGGACGTTACACCGTTAAGGTGCTGAAAGAAAATACGAAATAAGTACCAAAGGGAAGTGGCTTGCCACTTCCCTTTTTTCACGCAGCAAGGAGACTTTATGAAAACACCCTCACAACCGCGCGCGATTTTTTACATCGTGGCGATTCAAATTTGGGAATACTTCAGCTTTTACGGCATGCGTGCCTTACTCATCCTTTATCTTACCCACCAGCTTGGTTTTAATGACAGCCACGCGATCAACCTCTTCAGCGCCTACGCCTCTTTAGTTTACGTTACCCCTATTCTTGGCGGCTGGCTTGCCGACCGCCTGCTTGGCAACCGCGTGGCGGTTATCACCGGCGCCTTATTGATGACGCTGGGTCATGTGGTATTGGGCTTAGAATCTGATTCAACGCTGAGTTTGTATGCGGCGCTGGCCATTATTATCTGCGGCTACGGCTTGTTTAAATCCAATATTAGCTGTCTGCTGGGCGAACTTTACGCCCCTGATGACAACCGCCGCGACGGGGGATTCTCGCTGCTCTACGCCGCCGGGAATATTGGATCGATAGCCGCGCCAATCGCCTGTGGTCTGGCGGCGCAGTGGTATGGCTGGCATGTCGGCTTTGCGCTGGCGGGCGTGGGAATGTTCATCGGCCTGCTCATCTTTTTAAGCGGTCATCGCCACTTTCAGCAGACGCGCGGTGTTAATCGCCCCGCGCTGCGGGCGGTTAAATTCGCCCTTCCAACCTGGGGTTGGCTGGTATTAATGCTGTGTATCGCGCCGGTATTCTTCACCCTCCTGCTGGAAAATAACTGGTCTGGCTATGTGCTGGCCATTGTCTGCGTCTTCGCGGCGCAACTTATCGCCCGTATTATGGTTAAATTTCCCGAACACCGTCGCGCCTTGTGGCAAATCGTTCTGTTAATGATCACCGGCACTCTCTTCTGGGTTCTGGCGCAGCAGGGCGGAAGTTCGATCAGTTTATTCATCGACCGTTTTGTCAACCGCCACTGGCTGAATATGACCGTCCCCACCGCATTGTTCCAGTCGGTCAATGCGATTGCGGTGATGGCGGCGGGCGTGGTGCTGGCGTGGCTGAGCAGCCCGAAAGAGAGCGCCCGCTCGGTGCTGCGCGTCTGGCTTAAATTTGCCGTGGGACTGGTATTAATGGGCGGCGGTTTTATGCTGTTGGCGCTAAACGCGCATCAGGCCCGGTTAGATGGGCAGGCATCAATGGGAATGATGATCGCAGGGCTGGCGCTGATGGGCTTTGCGGAGCTGTTTATTGATCCGGTCGCGATGGCGCAAATTACCCGCCTCAATCTGCCTGGCGTCACGGGCGTACTGACCGGTATTTATATGCTGGCGACCGGCGCGGTCGCTAACTGGCTGGCTGGCGTCGTCGCGCAACAAACCACGGAATCGCAAATTAGTGATACGGCGGTAGCCGCCTACGGACACTTTTTCTCGCAAATGGGCGAGTGGACGCTAAGTTGCGTGGCGCTGATCGTCGCCATTGTCGGCCTGAGATGGGTTTGCACCCGGACTACATCGGCGCTACCGCAGGGCGATTAAACGGTGGTTCGCTGCCCACAAGGAGGAGACGGGCAGCGAATCGGCACATCAGATAGCCGCGTCGTCTTCTTCGCCAGTACGGATACGAATAACGCGGGCGACATCAAAGACAAAGATCTTACCGTCGCCGATTTTCCCCGTCTGCGCGGTACGAATGATGGTGTCAACACAGGTATCCACGATGTCGTCAGGCACAACGATTTCAATTTTTACCTTCGGCAGAAAATCCACCATATATTCCGCGCCGCGATACAGCTCGGTGTGGCCTTTTTGACGGCCAAAGCCTTTGACTTCAGTGACCGTCATGCCGGTAATACCTACCTCGGCCAGCGCTTCACGGACATCGTCCAGCTTGAAGGGTTTAATAATCGCATCAATCTTTTTCATGCTATTCCTTGAAAAGGTCGCCTGTGTTTTGATCGGTTAAACGTAACATATTTCGCGCTACTTTACGGCATGAAAACTACTCTTTGAAATCATTCGCATCCAGTTCGTGACGGGAGAGTAGCTTATAGAATTCCGTGCGGTTGCGCCCCGCCATCCTTGCCGCGTGCGTCACGTTACCTTTGGTAATTTGCAGTAACTTGCGCAGATAGTTCAGTTCAAATTGGTTTCGCGCTTCGGCAAAAGTTGGCAGCGCGGTGTTTTCGCCTTCCAGCGCCTGCTCGACCAACGCATCGCTGATCACCGGCGAAGAGGTTAACGCCACGCATTGTTCAATGACGTTGACCAGTTGGCGCACGTTGCCCGGCCAGCTTGCCGTCATCAGCCGTTTCATTGCATCAGTAGAAAAGGCGCGAACAAACGGTTTATGCCGCTGTGCCGACTGTCTGAGCAGATGATTAGCCAGCAGCGGAATATCCTCGGTACGCTCCGCCAGCGCCGGAATTTTCAGGCTCACGACATTCAGCCGGTAGTACAAATCTTCACGAAATTCGCCCCGCGCCATCGCCTTCGGCAGATCGCGGTGCGTCGCGGAAATAATTCGCACGTCGATATCAATATCGCGATTGCTGCCCAGCGGTCTGACTTTGCGCTCCTGTAACACCCGCAGCAGCTTCACCTGTAACGGCGCGGGCATATCGCCAATTTCATCCAGAAACAGCGTGCCGCCTTCCGCCGCCTGGAACAACCCTTCACGATTGCTCACTGCGCCGGTAAAGGCGCCGCGCGCATGGCCGAATAATTCGGACTCCAGCAACTGTTCCGGCAACGCGCCGCAGTTGATGGCGACAAACGGCTTGTTACTGCGCGGGCTGGCATTATGAATCGCCTGTGCGAAAATCTCTTTCCCGGTGCCGCTTTGTCCGTTAATCAATACGCTGACATCCGACTGCGCGACCATGCGCGCCTGTTCAAGCAGTCGCAGCATCAGCGGGCTACGGGTAACGATAGCGTTGCGCCAGCTATCGTCCGTCGCGGGAGCGGACTGCTCCAGCGCTTCATCTATCGCTTTATATAACGCGTCTCTGTCGATCGGCTTTGTCAAAAAGCTGAATACGCCCTTCTGGGTAGCGGCCACCGCATCCGGAATGGAACCATGCGCCGTCAGAATGATAACCGGCATTCCTGGCTGTACTTTCTGAATTTCTGTGAACAGTTGCATACCATCCATTTCGTCCATGCGCAGGTCGCTTATTACCAGATCCACTTTTTCCCGATGCAGTACCCGCAGTCCTTCCTGGCCGCTCTCTGCGGTCACGACGCTGTACCCTTCACTGGTCAGGCGCATACCGAGCAATTTCAGTAATCCGGGATCGTCATCGACCAGCAACAGGTGCGCCGGTTTACGGCTTATCATGGCGTTACCTCATCTTGTGACGGCGACGGCGCCGCGCCATCTTCAGACGTCGCGGGTTTGTCATTGGTATGCGGCGTATCGGCGTTGTAATTCCCTGCCGGTTTTCGTGTCGAAAGCTGGCGCTCAATATCGGTTAAACTCTCCAGCTTACGGGTGGTAAGATCGAGCTGCGTTTGCAAGGCCTGTTGCTGCTGGCGCAGCGCATCAAGCTCACTATCTGACGTTTGCTGGAGTTTGCTATAACGCTGACGTTCGGCAGAAAGTGCTAATTGCAGCGCCTGACCGTCATGCCAGATTTGGTAGACGGGCCGTACCTGAGCCGGTATTTGCGCGCTTAACGCCTCCAGACGGGTCACGATGGCGCGCCGCTCCGGCGGCGTAATTTTTGCATCCGCCAGTAAGATCCCGCGTCTGAAGGCATTCTGCCAGTTATCATCCGTCAACGCGCGCGCCTCTGCGCGCGACTGAACCGGCATCAGACGATCGGCGCAGTCAATCGTGCGTAGCCAGTACAGCGGATTCGTCTCCACCGCCTGCCCGCGTAGCGACCAGATATCCGCGCACGCCGTCGGGAGATAATCCGCCAGTTGATAATGGGGGAGCGTGTCCTGCGCTGCGCTACCGGGCAGTTGCTGTGAAGCATGGGGAACACATGCGGTCAGCGCCAGACACGATATGCCCACCGGTATTCCCCATCGCAAAAGGCATCGTTTAATAGTTTGGACGAAAACGTGTGACATACGCACCAGGCTTAAATTCATATTAGTGTTTGTCAGATGCAGGCAATGGCAGCGAGATGCGAAAACAAACTTCCTGCGCTTTGTCATCCACCAGTTGGATCTCTCCCTGCATTCGACGAATACAATCTCTGGCGATACTCAGCCCTAACCCACTGCCTTTTACCGCCCCTTTTCGCTGGTGGCTTCCCTGGAAAAAAGGCTCAAAAATCATTTCTCTTTCGGTTTGCGGAATCGGCTCGCCGCTATTAACCACATCGATATAAACCGTGGAGCCATGAGAGCGACTACGGATACAAATGTTACCGGATTCAGCGCCATAGTGCACCGCGTTGGAATAGAGATTATCCAGCACGCTCATCAGCAACATGGGCTCTGCTATGCAGCGTTCGGCCTTCAGGTCGACATCGGTATGCATCATTTTAGCGCGGGCAGGCAAACTGTGGGCGGAAACCACCATATCCACAAGCGGCGCGATATCGACCGATTCCAGCTCTGTGGCACTGTCTACCAGTTTCCGGTTGTAATCAAGCAATTGCTCAATCAATTTTTGTAAATTACGACTGCTGTCATCCAGAATATCGACCACCTCTTTTTGCTCCGGCGTCAGCGGCCCAACCACCTGATCGGCCAGCAGCTCTGTCCCCTCGCGCATACTAGCCAGCGGAGTTTTCAGCTCATGGGACAAGTGACGTAGAAACTGATGGCGCTGGGATTCCAGCCACGCCAGACGCTCACTCAGCCAGATAATGCGCTGCCCCACCGATCGTAATTCACGCGGACCGGTAAAGGTGACGGTATTCCCCAAAGAACGGCCTTCGCCCAGGCGATTAATCATCCGTTCAATTCCTTTCACCGGCCCGATAATCATGCGGGTAAAAAGTAGCACCATCGCCAGGCTCACCAGAAATAGCACCAGCGCCTGCCAGCCGAAAAATTGTCCGCGCTCGGCGATTTCTTGTTGTAACTGCTGCCCGCGCGAGTAAACCACAGTACGCGTCGCCTGCACCATTTCCGTATTAGCGTTGGCAAAGGCCTCCAGACGCGCGGCCGCTGCCGCTTCCGGGCCGCTATCTTTACACTGCAATTGCGCCAGCGCGTTTAAATCCTGGCGTAACGCCTGATACAACTTATCATCCGGCAAGACGCCGGCATGGGCGTCCAGCATATCGCTATAGCGCTTACGCTGGCTTTGATACACTTTTGCCAGCGTCGGATCGTCAAGCACGCAATACTGTCGGTAGCTTCGCTCCATCTCCAGCGCGACGTTGGTCATCGCCTCGCTGCGCCGGGCGTCAATAAGCGTGCTGCGGTTAGTCACCGCAGCCTGATCGCTTAACGCGTTAAGGCTTTGCCACGCCTGCCAGGCCAGAACCAGCAACGGCAGCAGGATCAGCAAAAAGGCCAGCATGACCAATTGTCGTAAAGAACGGGGGAAAACAGACCAGCGCTTCAACGTGTCGCTCACATAAAAGAAGAATAAAAAAGATGCTAACCGAGGGAAGCGCCAGATACAACAAAGCCGGGCTAAACCCGGCTTTGTTATGGAATAAGGCGGTGCCTAACTCGACGTTTCGCCCGGAGGTTGATAAAGCTACGCTATTATCAGAAGTTGGACGGCAGGCACCTTGTTGTGCGTCATTCGAAGTTTATGTAGCGCGTCCCTAAGGGGCTGACATAAGAAGGTGAATGAGCCACTGGTTACCATTATGCAGTAATTGTGCCAACATTCAAAAGAATTTGTTAACACAATGATAGATATGGAAAATATCGTTATTCATGCTAAAAATGGCTCTGCCTGTTTTTTGCCCTTTCTGTCGCCAATCAGCAACACCTGCAACACCTAAAAACAAAATCATTTTAAATCAAATGTTTAAATGTCTCTTTTTGGCGACAACCTACCCCCCGCTCATGTCGGGATTTCCCGACACTTTAATCTTGCGGCATAAGCGCTAGTTTATTGCCGGATGGCGGCGTAAACGCCTTATCCGGCCTACCGCTTGACGTTCAAGACGGTAGCTACAACCGCGCTTCCCCGTGGGCCTGATAAGCGCCGTCTACAAAAAGCCCCTCGTGAAGAGGGGCTTAATGGCTATCGGGCTAATTAACCTAGCTGCTTACGCGCATTACGGAAGATACGCATCCACGGGCTATCCTCGCCCCAGTTTTCCGGGTGCCAGGAGTTGGCGACGGTGCGGAATACGCGTTCCGGATGCGGCATCATAATCGTCACCCGACCATTTTCGGTCGTCACCGCCGTGATGCCGTTCGGCGAACCGTTCGGGTTAGCCGGATAGGTTTCGGTCACCTTACCAAAGTTATCAACGTAGCGCAGGGCGACCAGGCCTTTGCTCTCAAGCGCGGCAAGATGCGCATCGTCCCGCACCTCAACGCGCCCTTCCCCATGGGAAACCGCAATCGGCATCTGTGATCCTACCATTCCTTGCAGCAGCAGCGATGGGCTTTGCGTCACTTCCACCAGGCTAAAGCGGGCTTCGAAGCGGTCAGAATGGTTACGTACAAAACGCGGCCACAGTTCGCTGCCCGGGATCAGCTCGCGCAGATTCGACATCATCTGGCAACCGTTGCACACCCCAAGCGCCAGCGTCTGCGGACGATGGAAGAAGGTTTCGAATTCGTCGCGCACCCGATGGTTAAACAGAATGGATTTCGCCCAGCCTTCGCCCGCCCCCAGCACGTCGCCGTAGGAAAAGCCGCCGCAAGCCACCAGCGCATGGAAGTTACCCAGACCGATACGACCGCCCAGCAGGTCGCTCATATGGACGTCAATCGCGTCAAAGCCCGCACGATGGAACGCCGCCGCCATCTCCACGTGAGAGTTCACCCCCTGCTCGCGCAGTACAGCGACTTTCGGTCGTGCGCCTGTCGCAATGTACGGCGCGGCGATATCTTCATTAATATCAAACGACAGTTTCACGTTGAGGCCCGGATCGGCATCATTCGCTTTCGCCTCGTGTTCCTGGTCTGCACATTGCGGATTGTCGCGCAGACGCTGCATCTGCCAGGTGGTTTCCGCCCACCAGACACGCAGCGTAGTGCGGCTTTCGCTGAATACCGTCCGATCATTAGCGGTAATTACAAAGCGATCGCCAGCCAGGGCCTGACCAAGGTAGTGGACGCAGTCAGCAAGGCCGTACTGCGCCAACAGCGCTTCGACCGCGTCTCTGTCTTCAGCGCGTACCTGAATCACGCCGCCCAGCTCCTCGTTGAACAGTGCGGCCAGATGGTCATCGCCCAGCGCAGCGATATCGACCTGCACGCCGCAGTGGCCGGCAAAGGCCATCTCGGCCAGCGTCACCAGCAGACCGCCGTCGGAACGGTCGTGCCAGGCCAGTAATTTACGCGCAGCGACCAGCGCCTGCATGGCGTCATAGAAGCCTTTCAGTTGCGCGACGTCACGCACGTCCGCGGGTTTGTCGCCAAGCTGACGATAGACCTGCGCCAGCGCCGTTGCGCCCAGCGCGTTGTGGCCCTTGCCAAGATCGATCAGCAGCAAGGCGTTATCTTCCGTTGACAGCTGCGGCGTAAGGGTGTGACGCACGTCTTCCACGCGGGCAAACGCGGAAATCACCAGCGACAGCGGCGAGGTCATTTCGCGCTGTTCGTTGCCTTCCTGCCAGCGGGTTTTCATCGACATCGAATCTTTGCCCACCGGAATCGTCAGGCCAAGCTGCGGACAGAGTTCCTCTCCCACCGCTTTAACCGCGTCATACAAACCGGCATCTTCGCCAGGATGACCGGCTGCCGCCATCCAGTTAGCGGAAAGTTTGATGCGCTTGATATCGCCAATCTGCGTCGCGGCAATGTTAGTCAACGCTTCACCGACGGCCAGACGGGCGGAGGCGGCAAAGTCCAGCAGCGCCACCGGCGCGCGCTCGCCAATCGACATCGCTTCGCCGTAGTAGCTGTCGAGGCTGGCGGTAGTGACCGCGCAGTCAGCCACCGGGACCTGCCACGGGCCAACCATCTGGTCACGCGCCACCATACCGGTGACGGTACGGTCGCCAATAGTGACAAGGAAGGTTTTTTCCGCCACGGTCGGCAGATGCAGAACACGCTTTACCGCGTCGGCAATCGTGATATCCGCGCGGTTCAGCGCATCGCCTTTCGCCTTCAATGTTTGCACATCGCGGGTCATTTTCGGCGTTTTGCCCAACAGGACATCCAGCGGCAGGTCGATCGGCTGATTGTCGAAATGGTTATCATGCAACGAGAGATGCTGTTCTTCGGTAGCATCGCCAATGACCGCATACGGCGCGCGTTCGCGCTTACACAGTTCATCGAACAGCGGCAACTGGTCAGCCGCGACCGCCAGCACATAGCGCTCCTGGGATTCGTTACACCAGATTTCCAGCGGGCTCATGCCCGGCTCGTCGCTAAGAATGTCGCGCAGTTCGAATTTCCCGCCGCGCCCGCCGTCGCTCACCAGCTCCGGCATCGCATTGGAGAGACCGCCCGCGCCCACATCATGGATAAACAGGATTGGGTTAGCGTCGCCCAACTGCCAGCAGCGGTCGATCACTTCCTGGCAGCGGCGTTCCATTTCCGGGTTGTCGCGCTGAACAGAGGCAAAATCGAGATCCGCATCAGACTGGCCGGAAGCCATTGACGATGCCGCGCCGCCGCCGAGGCCGATATTCATCGCCGGGCCGCCAAGGACGATCAGCTTCGCGCCCACGACGATCTCGCCTTTCTGCACGTGATCGGCGCGAATATTACCGATCCCGCCCGCCAGCATGATCGGCTTATGGTAGCCGCGCAGCTCTTCGCCGTTGTGGCTGTTCACTTTCTCTTCATAAGTACGGAAGTAACCGGTCAGCGCCGGGCGACCAAATTCGTTGTTAAACGCCGCGCCGCCCAGCGGACCTTCGGTCATGATATCCAGCGCGGTGACAATACGTTCCGGCTTGCCAAAATCCTCTTCCCACGGCTGTTCAAAGCCCGGAATACGCAGGTTGGAAACGGAGAAGCCCACCAGCCCGGCTTTTGGTTTCGCGCCACGCCCGGTGGCGCCTTCATCACGAATTTCGCCGCCGGAACCGGTCGCCGCCCCCGGCCACGGAGAGATAGCGGTTGGGTGGTTATGCGTTTCGACCTTCATCAGAATGTGCGCGGGCTCCTGATGAAAATCGTAACGGCCGGTATTGTGGTCGGCGAAGTAGCGCCCCACCGCAGATCCTTCCATCACCGCGGCATTGTCTTTATAGGCAGAGAGCACATAGTCCGGCGTGGTTTCGAAGGTGTTTTTAATCATTTTAAACAGCGACTTCGGCTGCGGTTTACCGTCGATAATCCAGTCGGCGTTAAAAATCTTGTGCCGGCAGTGCTCGGAGTTCGCCTGGGCGAACATGTACAATTCGATATCTTTCGGGTTGCGCCCCAGTTTGGTAAACGCCTCCTGCAAATAGTCGATTTCATCTTCCGCCAGCGCCAGACCGAGACGCAGGTTGGCGTCAATTAACGCCTGGCGGCCTTCTCCCAGCAGATCGACACTGGAAACCGGCGCAGGCTGATGGTGGATAAACAATTTTTCCGCATCGGTTAAAGAAGAGAACACCGTCTCCATCATACGGTCGTGCAGCTCTGCGGCCACTTGTCGCCACTGTTCCGCCGTCAACGTCGAAGCCTCGATATAGTACGCTACGCCGCGCTCCAGCCGATCAACCTGTTGCAGGCCGCAGTTGTGGGCGATATCCGTTGCTTTTGAAGACCAGGGGGAGATGGTACCAGGACGCGGTGTGACCAACAGGAGTTTACCCGCCGGCGTATGGCTGCTAAGCGCCGGGCCGTATTGCAGCAGACGGGTAAGCTGCGCCTGCTCGCTATCATTTAACGGGGCGTTCAGGTCAGCAAAATGGACATACTCAGCGTATATATTGTGGACCTGGAGGTTGGCAGCCTGAAAGCGCGCCAGCAGTTTATTGATACGGAATGCAGACAGTGCAGGCGAACCACGCAGAATTTCCATCATAAGTCTCTCGTCTTCTAAGCTTTGGTGTGCGCAAGGGGGGAAACGGCCGTCATTATAAAGAATCTGACGCGCCGACGAAACCGTTTGCGTAGAAATAAAATCACCGCTTTTTCTTGTCATACGGTGCGGCTATCGTTGCGAATAAGTTGCCAACTGGCGCATTGTTACGCAAAATGCCGCTCATTAATGACTTATCCATTGCAGCAAAACATCTTTTTCAGCCCGAGGCAACGCACGATCCAGAGAATTAACTAATTGAAAAAATTAAAGATTAATTATCTGTTCATCGGCATATTGACGCTGCTGCTGGCAGCAGCCCTTTGGCCCTCAATCCCCTGGTTCGGTAAAACCGAAAACCATATCGCCGCGATTCAAGCCCGGGGGGTACTGCGCGTCAGTACGATCGACTCGCCATTAACCTATTCCGTTATCAACGGTAAAAAATATGGTCTGGACTATGAACTGGCGCAGCAGTTCGCCAACTATCTCGGCGTGAAGCTGAAAGTGACGGTGCGCCAGAATATCAGCCAGTTGTTTGACGATCTGGATAACGGCAATGCCGACCTGCTCGCGGCTGGGCTGGTCTACGACAGCGCACGCGTTAAAAACTATCAGCCCGGCCCCATGTATTATTCAGTTTCGCAACAGCTCGTCTACCGGGTCGGACAATATCGCCCACGCTCGCTGGCGACCGTTAACGAGAATCAGCTTACCATTGCGCCAGGGCACGTCGTGGTCAATGATTTACAGCGTTTAAAAGAGACAAAGTTTCCCGACCTGAGCTGGAAAGTGGATGATAAAAAAGGCTCGACGACGCTGCTGGAAGAGGTCATCAGCGGCAAACTGGATTACACCATTGCCGATTCAGTGGCGATCAGTCTGTTTCAGCGCGTCCATCCCGAACTGGCCGTGGCGCTGGATGTCACGGATGAACAGCCCGTGACCTGGTTTAGCCGACTGGACGACGATAATACGCTCTCCGCCGCGCTGCTCGATTTTTTCAATTCGATCAATGAAGACGGTTCTCTGGCGCGGATCGAAGAGAAATATCTGGGACATGGCGATGATTTCGACTACGTTGATACCCGCTCTTTCCTGCGAGCGGTGGATAACGTCCTGCCGGAGCTGGAACCGTTATTTAAAAAATATGCCAAGGAGATAGACTGGCGCCTGCTGGCGGCGATTTCTTATCAGGAATCACACTGGGACCCGCTGGCGACCTCGCCAACCGGCGTGCGCGGCCTGATGATGCTGACTAAAAATACCGCCCAAAGTCTGGGGCTGACCGACCGTACCGATGCGGAGCAAAGCATCAGCGGCGGCGCTCGCTATCTTGAAGATATGATGGCTAAAGTTCCCGAAACCGTTCCGGAAGACGAGCGTATCTGGTTTGCTTTAGCCGCCTACAATATGGGTTATGCGCACATGCTCGACGCCAGATCGCTAACGGTAAAAACCAAAGGCAATCCGGATAGCTGGACCGATGTGAAGCAGCGTTTGCCGCTATTAAGCCAAAAACCGTATTACAGTAAGCTAACCTACGGTTACGCGCGTGGACATGAGGCTTATGCTTATGTGGAAAATATCCGTAAATACCAGATAAGTTTAGTGGGGTATTTGCAGGAAAAAGAAAAGCAGGAAGCGGAAGCCATGAAACTGGCGCAGGATTACCCGGCGGTGTCGCCGGAGGAGCTGAATAAAGCGCCTTTCCCCTTCCTGTCGTTTTTATCGCAGTCATCAGGCTACCTGACGCATTCGCCGTCTTTACTGTTTACGCCGCAGAAGAAAGAAGAAAAATAGCGCGATGGTCTTATCGGATGGCGACGAGCAACGTCTTATCCGGCATTGCGCTATACTGCCGGCCCCGCGCCTTCCGCACGGTCGGCTTTCTTCAGGGCTTTAATTTCCTGACGACGCATACGGAAAAAATCACTGAGCAGCGTCGCACATTCATCGCGCAGCACCCCTTCAATAATGTCGACCCGGTGATTCATTCCCGGATGGTGCAGCACATCAATTAGCGATCCGGCCGCGCCGGTTTTTGCATCGCGCGCGCCAAAGACAACGCGTCCAATGCGGCTATGCACCATAGCGCCTGCGCACATCACACAGGGTTCCAGCGTGACATACAGCGTGGTATCCAGTAACCGGTAATTCTGCAATACCAGACCGCCCTGACGCAGCGCCATTATTTCAGCATGCGCAGTAGGATCGTGGCGGCCAATGGGTCGGTTCCAGCCTTCGCCAATGACGCGATGGTTATGCACCAATACCGCGCCAACCGGAACCTCGCGTTCGTCCCAGGCGCGTTTCGCCAGCGTCAGCGCGTGGCGCATCCAGTATTCGTGATCTAATTCGACATCAGACAAAGAGGTAACTCCGGTAATGAAAGCGGGCGGCATTATACACAGACGCTATGCGTTTCACTATTCGAGCTGCTGCAACTCGCCGTGCGGCGTCACCCGCCAGCGATGCTGGCAAAAATAAAGCAGCGGGTTATCCTGTTTGCTGTCGCTGTAGCCGCTATAAAGACGCAGCGGCGTACCGATTTTACGTTCCAGTTGCGCGACTTTTTCATGGCCCAGACAGCGCACGGTTAATACCCAGCCGCCATACCGTCGCGCCATCTGGCTGGCGATGAGGTTAACGCGCGGCAGCCACGGCGTATCAAAATAGACTTGCTCTACCAATGATTGCGGAGAACCGGTAATAAGCCAGATATCCGCGTCAGAGCTCAATAGATAGGTGGTCAGACGCTCCTGTACAACCGGAAACGCCGTGACGTTAGCGCGAAACCAACGGACAAAATCCGCCTGATGCGCCTGCAAACGCGTTTCGCTATGGCCAAAAGTACAGCCCCACAACAACAGACTCATCGGCCAGCGGGCCGCACGCCCTTTTACCAGTAAACCGATACCGATAATGGGCAACAACGGCAGTACGAGCAGCGCATTTAGCGGCTGACGGCGCAGCAAATAACGCAGAAAACTGCCGAACATATCCTGTTGATGTAACGTTCCATCCAAATCAAAAAAGACGACACGACGCTCGTGGCTGACCAAACCTTACTCCTCTGGATCATTGAACCCCAGCAGCCAGGTAAAAATAAACCCGGCAATTACCGCTATTAAATAGCCTAACAGATAGAACAGGACTTTTCCGGCAACAATTGTTAATGCCAGCGGCAAACCGGAAATACCAAAGGTAATCACCGTCGCCACTTTCCAGTAGCTGATCAACGCCCCGCCTACCGCGCCGCCGAGGCAAGCGCCAATAAATGGCTTACCCAGTGGCAGCGTGACGCCAAAAATCAGCGGCTCGCCAATCCCCAGCAGTCCGACCGGAAGCGCGCCTTTAATCACCTTTTTGAGCCGCGCATTGCGGGTTTTCATCAGTACGGCAATGGCCGCGCCTATCTGACCAACGCCCGCCATCGCCAGGATGGGAAACAGCGCGTTATAGCCGTGCGCTTGCACCAGCTCCACATGAATAGGCACCAGCCCCTGATGCAGCCCGGTCAGTACCAACGGCAGGAAGGTTCCGGCTAACACCGCACCCACAAGAAAACCGCCGCGATCGATAGCCCAGGACGCGCCGTGAGCGATAGCGTCTGAAATCCAGCCGCCAAGCGGTTGCAGAGCGACAATCGCTACCGCGCCGGTGATAACAGTCGTCAATAAAGGGTTAAGAATTAACTCCAGCGACCCCGGCAGCAGCTTACGGAACTGGCGCTCAATCCAGCACATTAACGCCACCACCAGCAGGACGGCGATGACGCCGCCCCGTCCCGGCTGAAGCGCCTCGCCAAAGAGCGTAATCTGCGCCAGTTGCGGGCTGGAAAGGATCCCCGCCATCACGCCGCCTAACGCCTGCGATCCGCCAAAGACTTTCGCGGTATTGACGCCAACCAGAATGTTCATGATAGCGAACACCGCGCTACCAAATATCCCCATCAGGCCCAGCAGGTTAGGATAGTGGACGGCAACATCGCCGACGATATCCGGACGTTTAAGAATGTTGATAATGCCGGTAATCAAGCCGGATGCGATAAAGGCGGGGATAAGCGGTATAAAAACATTCGCCAGCTTACGCAAAGCATCGCTCATCGGCGCTTTATACTTCGCTTTCGCCTCAGATTTGGTACGCGCCATAGCGTCGTCCGGCTTTACACCACCTGCGGCAATCTGCACGCGCATCGCATCAACCACCTGCGCAGCCTTCCCCGGCCCAACGATCAGCTGATGTTGCTCCCCTTGCTTTACGTATCCACTGACGCCAGGCAACGCTTTTAAGCGCGGAATATCCAGTTGGCTGTCGTCCTGTACCTCCACTCTGACTCGCGTCATACAGTTTTCCAGGCGCAGAATATTTTGCTCTCCGCCGATACCACATAAAATGTCGCTGGCGAGCGCTGCCGTCTTATCCATACACACCTCTTTAGTGTTCTAACGCCGCCCTTAAAAAGCCCTGATGAGCGGCGAGTTTTTCCCTGGCGGCTGCAGCATCCAGCCCCGTAAGCGCCATCAAAATGGCGGGCTTAACCTCAAAATCGGTCTGTTTCAGCAACGTTTCCGCCTCTTCACGACCTATCCCGGTCGCTTCAACGACCATCCGACACGCGCGATCGACCAGTTTGACGTTGGTGGCTTTCATATCCACCATCAGGTTTTGATAGACCTTGCCGAACTTCACCATCGCGCCGGTAGAAATCATATTGAGCACCATTTTCTGTGCGGTGCCGGATTTCAGCCGCGTGGAGCCAGTAAGCGCTTCCGGCCCGACAACGGGCGAAATGGCGATATTAGCCTCCCGCGCAATAGGCGAATCTGGATTACAGGAGACGGCAACAGTGGTACAACCGGACTGTCGCGCATAGCGCAGGCCGCCAATCACATAGGGTGTACGACCCGACGCCGCGAGCCCCACGACCAGATCTTGTTCTTGCAGATTTAGCGCGACAAGATCGTCTTCGCCTGCCTGTTGGCTGTCTTCCGCGCCTTCGACCGCTTTCAACAACGCGCCCGGCCCGCCGGCAATCAGTCCGACGACCAGACCGTGCGGAACGCCAAACGTCGGGGGGCATTCTGAGGCATCCAGTACGCCAAGCCGACCACTGGTGCCCGCGCCCATATAGATGATACGTCCGCCAGACTTCAGCGCCGCCGCCGCGGCATCCACCGCACGCGCAACGTCAGGCAGAGTGGCTTTTACTGCTTCCGCTACCAGCGTATCCTGTTCATTAAAACGCTTAACTAATTCAGGAGTAGGCAACGCATCCAGATCCATCGTTTGCGGGTTACGGGCTTCAGACACTAAGGTACCAAGATTCATTTTTGTCCCTCTGGAATTTTTAATTCATAATAAGCGTCCATGATGGAATAGAATATTCCCCCAGGCGAGTGAAATTTCGTTTTGTCGTCGCCATCACGTTTCGCAGGAGCTGCCCATGAACTGTTTGATTCGTATTCGCCAGCGTTATCCGGATCTCGCGCAAAGCGACAGGAAACTGGCAGATTATCTGCTCGCGCAACCGGATACGGCGCGGCATCTGAGCTCGCAGCAACTGGCGGCCGAAGCGGGCGTCAGCCAATCCAGCGTAGTCAAGTTCGCGCAAAAACTGGGGTTTAAAGGGTTTCCGGCGTTGAAACTGGCTCTCAGCGAAGCGTTGGCCAGCAATCCTAATCCGCATTCCGTTCCCGTTCATAACCAGATTCGCGGCGACGATCCGATGCGCCTGGTCGGGGAAAAATTAATTAAAGAGAATGTGGCGGCGATGCACGCCACGCTGGACGTTAACAGTGAAGAAAAGCTGTTAGAAAGCGTCACGATGCTGCGCCACGCCCGCCGTATTGTGATCACCGGGATTGGCGCCTCTGGGCTGGTGGCGCAAAATTTTGCCTGGAAGCTACTGAAGATTGGCATTAACGCGGTGGTTGAGCGCGATATGCACGCCCTGCTGGCGACGGTGCAGGCGCTGGCACCGGAGGATCTGCTGCTGGCGATCTCGTATTCCGGGGAGCGGCGCGAGCTGAACCTGGCGGCGGACGAAACATTACGCGCAGGCGCGAAGATCCTGGCCATTACCGGTTTTTCTCCCAACGCCTTGCAGCAGCGCGCCACCCGCTGTCTGTATACGATTGCCGAAGAGCAAGCGACGCGTAGCGCCGCTATCTCCTCGACACATGCGCAAATGATGTTGACCGACTTACTGTTTATGGCGCTGGTACAACAGGATTTAGAGCGGGCGCCGGAGCGTATTCGCCATAGCGAGGCGCTGGTAAAAAAACTGGTTTGAAAATGGCTCTTCCGCCTCATGCAGAAGCGCCATCAAGTTTATTGTGCTTCTTTAGCGTGAATCAATTGCGTCAGGAGTGTGTTAACCGGTACGGCAATATTGTTCTGAGCGCCGATTCGCGCAATCGCACCATTTAAATGGTCGATTTCAGTCAGTCGGCCTTTATGTAAATCCTGATGCATAGAAGGATAGTGGTGGCCGCTCTCACGCGGATCGAACACTTTCTTCACCGTATTCATCACCATTTGCTCAGTCAACGGAATATTCTGGCTGGCAGCAACTAACACAAACTCATCAACTACCGCTTGCGCTAAATCTAAAGCACCAGGCCGCTGACCAAATCCGCCGACATTACAATCCAGTAGCGCACAATAGGTGTTCATTACGCTATTAAAGGCTGCTTTCTTCCAGATCGATAATAATACGTCAGGGCTTATTTCAGCATTCAATCCAGCGCTATTAAGGGTGGCAATGACCTTAGCCTCTTGAGCCGCATCCTGGCTGGCAATCGGCTGCAGTTCAATCGTTCCGGTACCGGTGGCCATAATATGCCCAGCCCCCTCCAGTTCGCTGGACCATAACGTCACACCCGCATAGATTTTCTGCCGATCGACATATTTCTCCAGCGTTTCGATATTTCCCAAGCCGTTAGATAAAATCATCACTACTTTCGCGGCTGGCAGTAATGGCTTGATACGCTGTAACATGCTATCCAGCTGCATTGCTTTGGTAAACAGAATAACCAGCTCAAACTCCCCCGGGGATTCATCAGCCAACATAGCAGGGATGGGGTAATACTTCTGAGTCGTTTCCGTTTCGACAAACAACCCCTTGCTACGAATAGCGTCGACATGCTCCTGCCAGCTATCGATAAGCGTCACGTCGTGCCCGGCCTCCAGCAGCATATAGCCAAAACGACATCCCATAGCGCCTGCACCTGCGATTGCAATTTTCATTTTTATTTCCTTATTATCTGATTAATGAATTTTGGCTAAAACCGTTGCGACATATTTTTTCGTTATCAGGGTCAACACGACTCCAATAAGCAATAGCACCGTGGTCAAAATAAATACCGTATCGTAGCTTCCGGTATATTTTGCAATAGCGGACGTGACGTAAGGAGCAATAACCGCACCGACGGCAAAACCAAAATACATAAAGCCGTAGTTTAGTCCCTGGTTACGCATACCAAAATTCTGGCTGGTCAAGCCAGGGAAGATAACTAATATACCGGCATAAGCAAAGCCCACGCCCAGAGCGCTGAAATAGAATACCGAAGTATTGCCATTGAAGAAAAATAACAGCAGCATACACAAGCAAGTAAAGAGGTAAACAATAACCAGCGTATTATAGCCGCCTAATTTATCGGTTAACCCTCCCCAGAACAGGCGACCGATCGAGTTAAATATCGATACCAGGCTAACGACTAATGCACCGGACAGTAAACCGTACTGCGTCATACCAATTTGCGCAGAGCTTGAGCTAATTACCATCCCAGAGAACACGCCCAGCGCCAGAATCATAAACAGCAGCCAGAAGCGCAGATCTTTCAGCATGTGCCGATAGTCTTTATCCAGTGGCGACGCTTTAATTCCTCCACTATCTTTTGCTGGCGCGCTACGAATAAAGAACTGGACGATAAAAATAACCACCAGATAAACAATGCCCAGATATAACAACGCCCGACTAACATCGTGAGTTTGCGCCATAAAATATTCGGCCAGGCGGGTGCAAAGTAGCGTCCCGACGCCAACACCCGCCAGTACGATACCGCTAGCCAGACCGCGACGGTCAGGGAAAAATTTCAGAATATTATTCAGATTACCCGTAAAAGCCAGGCCCGATCCCAACCCGGCAATGACGCCGTAGGTTAAAAACAGCATTGGCAAATTATCCACAAACCCGGACAAGATAAAACCTAAAGAAAACAGGATACCGCCGATAACTATCGCCTGCTTTCCTTTACCATTGTCGATCATTCTCCCGCCCCAAATCATCGGTAAAGGAATGATCCCCATATTGATAGAGAATGCTAACGCCAGCGTAGCCGGATCCCAGTGATATTGCGCCATGAGTGGTGTTTTGAAATAGCTAAATGCGTAGACGCCCCCGAGCACAAAATTGATGCACACGTGAGCGGCAAGCATTCCCCAGCGGTTGATTGATGCCGACATAATTTTCCCTTTTTAAAATGCACTGATCACAGTTTAAAAAAAGCAAAATAGGCAAACAATTTGGTATTTTTTATAATCGTTATAACAAAACCCAATCGATTGGCATTAAATTTTAATGAATATCAAACAACTACATTCCTTCCTGATATTGTGTGATGAATTACATTATGGTCGGGCAGCCAGTCGCCTGTTTATCACTCAGCCATCATTAAGTCAGCAAATCAAACAACTTGAGTCATCACTTAAAACAATATTATTTAAGCGAAAAGGTAGAGGAATTAAATTAACAAAAGCAGGCATTATTTTGCAACGACACGCTAACAAAATAATGCTGGATTTAAAAAATGCAGAAAATGAACTTCTTCCCTATCAGGATCAACAGCGCGATACTATTTCAATCGGGGTGTCAGGCAGCTACCTGGTCCTGCCCGCTTTTCGCAGCTTTATGGCACACCATCCGGCAATATCCTTAAATGTTAAAGAGTTTTCAACTGAGCAAACCATTAAAAAGCTGACGGATAGCGCCGTTGATATTGGCATTGTTTATCGAACAGCGCTCCCTGCCCAGCTAAGCTCGACCATGCTGTTTGAAGATGAAATTATCGCTGCAATCCCACTTTCTCATCCTCTGGCGACACGCGAACGTCTGCATTTAAAAGATTTAAACGACCAACCCATTATCGTGCTTAATGACTCTCTGCTATTAAGAGGAATCATCACCACTGAATTTAATAACCGCAAAGTCGTTCCTAACGTCATCTGCGAACTGGATAACCACTACTCATGCCTTGAGTATGCCGAAGCGCAGATTGGCATCGCATTTATTACCCGCTCGCTAACCCATTTATCGACACCCAAAAATGTTCGCCTGGTTTCACTGGGCATCCCCGCATTCTTTATTCCTGTCATGCTGGTGCACAGTAATGACCTTTCACTGGATAACGCAACCATCTGCCTGCTCAAGCAGATCAAAAATTTTTACACTGTAGATAACAAATCAGCGCCAGAAAAGAGCTGGCCCGAGCAGAAAATAGGCGTATAATGCCCGCCCGATTTGTGTTGTTTCTGAGAATTTCCTGATGGCGCTGTTAATCACCAAAAAATGTATCAATTGCGATATGTGCGAGCCGGAGTGCCCGAATGAGGCGATTTCAATGGGCGACAGCATTTATGAGATTAACAGCGACAAATGCACCGAGTGTGTAGGCCATTACGAAACGCCGACCTGTCAGAAAGTCTGCCCAATCCCCAATACGATTTTGCAGGATCCCGCCCATGTCGAAAGCGAAGAACAGTTGTGGGATAAGTTTGTTCTGATGCATCACGCAGATAAACTGTAAGCGGGTTAACGCACTTCCAACGCAACAATGCCTGATGGCGCTATGCTTATCAGGCCGACAATATATCGGCCTGTAGGTCAGATAACGTGTTTACGCCGTCATCTGGCAAATCTAGCTTTCCAGAATGACCGTAGCGCAGGCGTAATGGCGTTCATCGGCCAACGTAACATGCATGTGCGCCACACCGAGTTTTTCCGCCAGCATTAACGCCTCGCCCCACAGCCGCAAACGTGGTTTTCCCAGCTCATCGTTAAACACTTCGAACTGATTAAACGCCAGACCGTTGCGGATGCCGGTGCCAAAAGCTTTCGCTGCCGCCTCTTTGACCGCAAAACGCTTGGCGAGAAAACGCACCGGCTGCTGATGCGTCTCCCAGATAGCCCACTCGTTGTCACTGAGCACACGCCTTGCCAGACGTTCGCCGGAACGGGAGATCACTGCCTCAATGCGGGCAATCTCTACAATGTCCGTTCCCAAGCCGAGAATCGCCATTAGCCGCGCGCTTCCAGCATCAAACGTTTCATTTCAGCCACCGCCTCTTTCAGCCCCGTCATCACTGCCCGACCAATAATGGCATGACCGATATTGAGCTCGTGCATTTCCGGCAGTGCGGCAATAGCTTTGACGTTATGGTAGGTCAGGCCATGACCCGCATTTACTTTTAGCCCCAGACGGGCCGCCAGGGTCGCGGCGCTGGCAATACGCGCCAGCTCTTTTGCCTGTTCCGCATCGGTTTCTGCGTTGGCGTAGCAGCCGGTATGGATTTCGATAAACGGCGCGCCGACTTCCGCCGCCGCGTTGATTTGCGTTTCATCGGCATCGATAAAGAGCGAAACCTGGATGCCAGCCGCCGCCAGGCGCGCACAGGCATCACGCATTTTATCGCGCTGTCCGGCCACATCCAGACCGCCTTCGGTGGTGACTTCCTGGCGTTTTTCCGGCACCAGACAACAGAAATGCGGCCTGGTTTCTACGGCGATCGCCAGCATCTCTTCGGTCACCGCCATCTCCAGATTCATACGCGTATGCAGCGTCTGACGCAGAATGCGCACATCGCGATCGGTAATGTGGCGACGATCTTCGCGCAGGTGTACGGTAATGCCGTCCGCGCCTGCCTGTTCAGCAATAAACGCCGCCTGTACCGGATCCGGATAGTCGGTGCCGCGCGCATTACGTAACGTGGCAATGTGGTCAATATTGACGCCTAACAGTAATTCAGCCATGACAATCCTCGTTAATCTTTCTTCGTTTTTACTGTGCGTTTGGGCATAAATTGCCGGAACAGCTCCCGGCTTTTTAACGGTTTTCCCCCAAGATACGGCTTTAATGCCATACGGGTAAAGCGTTTAGCGGCACGCAGGGTATCTACATCCGGAAATTCCCGCGCCTCCAGCGCTTTCAGGTGCCGTCCGGTAAAGGTGTTGTTATCGATGACGACGCTGGCGAAAAAGCCTTTTTCTTCGCGGTAACGGTAGGTCATGGTGTCATCCACCCGTTCGCCGCTGCCTGCACAGTGGGTGAAATTGACGCCATACCCCAGATGACCCAGCAACGCCAGTTCGAAACGTCGCAACGCCGGTTCAGGCGAGCCGGTGGTTCCCGCCAGCGCCTGAATACAGTTCAGATAATCAAAAAAGAGTTCGGAGAAGCGCGTTTCATATTCCAGTACGCGAGAGAGGAGTTCGTTGATGTACAGGCCGCTATAGAGCGTAATACCGCTTAACGGCAGCGCCAGAGAAACTGCCTCGGCGCTGCGCAGGGTTTTCACCTCGCCGCGTCCGCTGTAGCGTAGCAATAACGGCGTAAAAGGCTGCAACGCGCCTTTCAGATTGGAACGTTTAGATCGTGCGCCTTTGGCGACAAGGCGCACGCGCCCCGATTCTTCCGTGAAGACGTCCAGCATCAGGCTGGTTTCGCTCCAGGGGCGACTGTGCAGGACAAATGCGCGCTGCCACCCTTCCACGCTGTGTTAACTCACAGATCGTCTACGTAACCGAGACTGCGCAGAGCGCGTTCGTCATCGGCCCAGCCGGATTTCACTTTCACCCACAGTTCCAGGTGTACCGGCGCTTCGAACATCTCCTGCATGTCTTTACGCGCTTCAATACCAATGGTTTTGATTTTGGCGCCTTTGTTGCCAATCACCATCTTCTTCTGCCCTTCGCGCTCGACGAGGATCAGCCCGTTGATATCATAGCCGCCGCGTTCGTTGGTAACAAAACGTTCAATCTCAACGGTAACGGAATACGGTAGCTCGGCGCCGAGAAAACGCATCAGCTTTTCACGAATGATTTCAGACGCCATAAAGCGCTGAGAGCGATCGGTGATGTAATCTTCCGGGAAGTGATGAATAGCTTCCGGTAAATGTTTACGCACGATACCGGCAATGGTATCGACGTTCATACCCGTTTCAGCAGAGATCGGTACGATATCAAGAAAGTTCATCTGGCTTGCCAGTAACTGGAGGTGCGGCAGCAAATCGGCTTTTTCCTGCACGTTATCCACCTTGTTAACGGCGAGAATAACCGGCGCTTTGCCATCGCGCAGTTTGTTCAGGACCATTTCGTCGTCCGGCGTCCAACGGGTGCCTTCCACAACGAAAATCACCAGCTCAACGTCGCCAATCGAACTGCTCGCCGCCTTATTCATCAAACGGTTAATGGCGCGCTTTTCTTCCATATGCAGACCCGGGGTATCGACATAAATTGCCTGATACGGGCCTTCGGTATGAATACCGACAATGCGGTGGCGCGTGGTCTGCGCTTTACGGGAAGTGATCGAAATCTTCTGCCCAAGCAGTTTGTTCAGCAAGGTGGATTTGCCAACGTTCGGACGTCCGACGATGGCAATAAATCCGCAGTAAGTTTTGTCGGTGCTCATTCCAACTCCAGTTTTTTCAGCGCCTGTTCGGCGGCAGCCTGCTCCGCCTTACGACGGCTGGAACCCGTGCCAACCACCGGTTCGCTCAGGCCGCTGACCTGGCAGTGGATAGTAAATTCCTGATCGTGCGCCTCGCCGCGTACCTGCACAACCAGGTAAGATGGCAGCGGCAGATGGCGACCCTGCAAATACTCCTGCAAGCGCGTTTTAGGATCTTTTTGTTTATCGCCCGGACTTATCTCATCCAGACGGGTTTTATACCAGTTAAGGATTAACTGCTCGACGGTCTGGATATTGCTATCGAGAAATACTCCGCCGATTAACGCTTCAACGGTGTCCGCCAGAATGGACTCCCGACGAAATCCGCCGCTTTTTAATTCGCCCGGCCCTAAACGCAGGCACTCGCCTAAATCAAATTCACGGGCTAATTCCGCCAGCGTATTACCACGTACCAACGTGGCGCGCATACGGCTCATATCTCCCTCATCCACCCGTGGAAAACGGTGATAAAGCGCGTTAGCGATAACGAAGCTCAGGATTGAATCGCCTAAAAATTCCAGGCGTTCGTTATGTTTACTGCTGGCGCTGCGGTGAGTTAATGCCTGCTGCAACAGCTCCTGATGATTAAAAGTGTAGCCCAGCTTCCGTTGAAGCCGATTAATTACGATGGGGTTCATGCGATACCAATAAATGAATGCGTCAACAATCCAGCACACGAAACAGACCTGATACACGTCATCTGTCCTGCCGCATCGCTGCAGCGGAAAGAAGGTTGTCTATAACCAACGCTGTTTCGTGTGCCGTGGCGACCAAACGGCGCCAACCTAAAACTTCGGGGGAATATTCTATACACAACGACAGGGGATGTCGTTAGTCTGAGGGAATTTATCCAGGAAATAATTCACGCTGCCGCTAAAAAGACGGCAGCGTGAACGATCATTTCGTCACAGTTAGTGAATACCGCCGATACGACTCAGGCGTACGCCTGTCGGCCACTCCCCTTCCTGCTTGTCAAAGCTCATCCAGATAGCGACCGCTTTACCGACCAGATTCGCTTCCGGAACAAATCCCCAGTAACGGCTATCCGCACTGTTATCGCGGTTGTCGCCCATCATGAAATATTGTCCCGGTGGTACAACCCAGGTCGCCAGCGGTTGTCCTGGCTGTTGGTAATACATGCCCAACTGATCCTGGGCTATCGGCACCATCAGGATGCGGTGGGTCACATCGCCCAACGTCTCTTTACGTTCGGTCAGGCGAATGCCGTTTTCTTTCGTCTCGTTTAGCGGAACCTCAAAGAAACCGCTGGTCGCTTCTCCGCCGTTACGGCGGGCAAAGGTCTGTACAAAATCGCTCGGCTCAACGTTAGAGTAGGTAACCGGCAGCGCATTTTCGCACGCCTGACCGGAGCTACAGCCAGGCTGAATCGTCACCTCTTTTGCAACCGGATCATAAGTGATTTTATCGCCCGGCAAACCGACTGCGCGTTTGATGTAATCTAACTTAGGATCTTCCGGATATTTAAATACCACAATATCCCCGCGCTTTGGATGACCGGTTTCAATCAGGGTTTTCTGGTAGATCGGATCTTTAATGCCGTAGGCAAATTTTTCCACCAGAATAAAATCGCCGATAAGCAGTGTCGGCATCATTGAGCCTGACGGGATCTGAAAGGGTTCATAAAGAAATGAACGAACGATCAGAACGATCGCCAGAACCGGGAAAACCGACGCCCCGGTCTCCAGCCAGCCCGGCTTAGGCGCCACTTTATTGAGCGTAGCGTTATCCAGCGCATCTCCCGACGCCGTTTGCGCGGCAGCCTGGCGCGCCCGACGTTTTGGCGCGAAAACAAACTTATCAACGCACCATAAAATGCCCGTCACCAGTGTGGCTATCACCAGAATCAGGGCAAACATGTTCGCCATGCCAACTCCTTAGGGATTATTTATTGTCTTTACCGACATGCAGAATGGCGAGGAACGCTTCCTGAGGCAGCTCGACGTTACCGATCTGCTTCATGCGTTTCTTACCTTCTTTCTGTTTCTGCAGCAGTTTTTTCTTACGACTGATATCGCCGCCGTAGCACTTCGCCAGCACGTTTTTACGTAACTGTTTTACCGTCGAACGGGCAATAATATGCGTACCAATCGCCGCCTGAATCGCGATATCAAACTGCTGGCGTGGGATCAAATCTTTCATCTTCTCCACCAGCTCGCGACCACGGCTTTGCGAGTTATCGCGGTGCGTGATCAGCGCCAGCGCATCGACACGCTCGTTGTTGATTAACACATCAACACGCACCATATCGGAAGCCTGGAAGCGCTTGAAGTTATAATCCAGAGACGCATAGCCGCGCGACGTCGATTTCAGACGGTCAAAGAAGTCGAGCACCACTTCCGCCATCGGGATTTCATAGGTCAACGCGACCTGGTTACCGTGATACACCATGTTAGTTTGTACGCCGCGTTTCTCAATACACAGCGTAATAACGTTACCTAAATAGGCTTGTGGTAACAGCATATGACATTCGGCGATAGGCTCGCGCAGTTCATAAATGTTATTCAACGGCGGCAGCTTGGAGGGGCTATCAACATAGATAGTCTCTTTCGCCGTTGTTTCTACTTCATAAACCACGGTCGGCGCAGTGGTGATCAGATCCAGATCGTATTCGCGTTCCAGACGCTCCTGAATGATCTCCATGTGCAACAGGCCGAGGAAGCCGCAGCGGAAACCAAAGCCCAGCGCCGAGGAGCTTTCCGGTTCATAAAACAGTGAGGCGTCGTTCAGGCTTAGCTTGCCGAGCGCGTCGCGGAAACTTTCATAATCGTCGGAGCTGACCGGGAACAGACCTGCATAGACCTGCGGTTTCACCTTCTTAAAGCCCGGCAACGCTTTTTCCGCTGGGTTACGCGCTGAGGTTAAGGTATCGCCAACCGGCGCGCCGAGGATATCTTTAATGGCGCAGACCAGCCAGCCTACTTCGCCGCACTTCAGCTCGGTACGATCAACCTGTTTCGGCGTGAAGATCCCCAGGCGGTCAGCGTTGTAGGTCTGCCCGGTGCTCATCACTTTAATTTTGTCGCCTTTACGCATGGTGCCGTTTTTAATACGCACCAGCGATACCACGCCCAGGTAGTTATCGAACCAGGAGTCAATAATCAGCGCCTGCAGCGGGCCGTCCGGATCGCCTTGCGGCGG
This sequence comes from Salmonella sp. A1325, assembly GCF_056991255.1. Lineage (NCBI taxonomy): Bacteria > Pseudomonadati > Pseudomonadota > Gammaproteobacteria > Enterobacterales > Enterobacteriaceae > Salmonella > Salmonella sp. A1325. The sequence goes on from NZ_JAMLWO010000008.1 coordinate 203,662, forward strand.
CGGGATATCGCGCACCAGGCGTTCCAGAACATCCGTCACGCCGACACCCGTTTTGGCGGAGCAGCGTACCGCGTCCGTCGCATCGATACCGACAATGTCTTCGATTTCTTCCGCCACACGCTCCGGATCGGCGGCCGGCAGGTCAATCTTGTTAAGCACCGGCACCACTTCAAGATCCATTTCCATCGCGGTGTAGCAGTTCGCCAACGTTTGCGCTTCTACGCCCTGGCCGGCATCCACCACCAGCAGCGCGCCCTCGCAGGCGGCTAACGAACGGGAAACTTCATAGGAAAAGTCAACGTGTCCCGGCGTGTCGATAAAGTTCAGTTGATAAGTTTCACCATCAGACGCTTTAAAATCCAGCGTCACACTCTGGGCTTTAATAGTAATACCGCGCTCACGCTCAAGATCCATCGAATCAAGTACCTGAGCTTCCATTTCACGGTCAGACAGGCCACCGCAGATTTGGATAATACGGTCAGACAGCGTCGATTTACCGTGGTCAATGTGAGCAATGATCGAAAAGTTACGTATGTTCTTCATAGAGATAAATTATTATGCCTTACGCCTGGTTGACCAGACTTTAGAGGTCGCTGTTCTGAGCTTAACGTCTGTTTTAACTGAAACGCCGCATTCTACACTACAACGCTAAGGCGAGGAAATGTTCATAGTGTAAGGAGAACGGGAACTGGAAAACGCCTCGCTTTTTTCCTGTAAAACACCGCAACGCAGGAAAAGCGCATGCTTATCGGGACAACAACCCAACGCGGCAGGTGTACCGTTGGGCAAAACGTTTACTGGCGCGTTTCGATTGAGGTAGTTTCGACGCGAACAAGGTCCGGCGGGAGGGCAACGTTTAAAATCACCGGCTGCCAGGCGTCGCGCTCCGCCAGTTTTCGGGAATAGCCGCGGGCAACCAGAAAACCGCCCACGCCGCCCAGCACGGCCCCGCTTAATGCGGCAAGGTCAGATCCAAACAGCATCTGAAAAAGCGCCGCACAAAGAAATAGCCCCGCTAAAGGCGACATATAGACCAGCAACGCCGAACCTAAAAGGCTTTTTTCGGCGATGCCCAACTCGACTTTCTGCCCCGGCGCCAGCGGCTCCGCGCTTGGCACAACAATGGTATGCGTGGTTTGCGGCCCTAATTTATTCAGCACGCGACTGCCGCATCCCGCACGGGAGGCGCAGCTACTGCATGACGCTTTAACGTCGCAGCTCACCACCGCCTGACCATTCTGCCAGGAGATAACGGTTGCCCACTCTTTAATCATTGTACTGCCCTGAATTTGATACTGTCGGCAATGCGCTTCGCCGTTTGCGGCGGAAGCTCGCCGACAATGGTGATTTCCGCGTTGTCGCGAACGCTGCTATAAACCGTTCGGCGCCCGGTGCGCAGCATCTGATCGCTGCTGTTTTGCGTCGCCCGGTTCACATTGACGGAAAAGCTAAACAGACCGTCAGAATAAAGCCGCGATTCGATAGGCAGGTTATCCATCGTCGGCAACGGACGACGGCTGCTGGAAACTTCGCTAAAGCCTTGCGGTACCCAGGATGGACTCCAGTTAAATTTCGTTTTTTCGCCACCGGGAACAGAAAGCAGCGGCGGCAGATTCGCCTTCGCCAGCGCCTGCATGTTGCTGCCGATATCCTGGCTCACCGTGAACGCAATAACGCGGAACTGCTCCAGCGTCTCGCCATCGCGATCCAGCAGATCAACGCGCATCGGTAGTTTGGTATCCATGTCCATCCAGACGATATAGCTGTAACGCGTACCATCGCGCGCCACAACGCGGATAACTTCGCACAATCTGTCTGCGATACGGGTGCGTCCGACGGAAATAAAGTCGTAGTAAGGCGCCAGGCGCTTGAAGTCGGTGTAAATCAGGGAAGGCAGAGAATCGACAATATAATCACCGTTCAGGGTGAACGGCTCAAGGCCCGGTTCAAAATAACTGATTTCATTACCACGCTGTACGACCTCCCGGCGGGGACCGTCCAACTGTAGCAATTGCGCAAGCGGGCGACTATCCAGGCGTGCGTGTCGATAACGCAGAGATTCAACGCCTTGTTTCGTGATGCTGACGAATGACAGCTCGTAATTCAGTGACTGACTGGCGATGTTCATCTGCTGCAATAACGCCCCGGACGCAGGGTCGGCCGAGGCGTTTACTGAGAAGAACAGGCTAGCCGCCACAAGGGACATGGCAAACCAAAGTTGCTTCATTACTGCGATTGCGTTCCTAAAGTTTGGATTCCTGGCACCTGTACCGCGGCTTGCTGGGTTTGCGCCTGCTCAAACTGAAGCTGTTCGGAGTGCAGTCGGCGCTGCAGTTCATAGTCCTGCAACATGGCATTAATGCGACGACGCTGCTCCTGTACCTGCTGTTGCTGACTGCCGACAGGCGCTGCTTCAGAAGGCACTCCCAGACTTACCGGGCTGGCTTTCCCCATCATAGGCAGGGTATTGAAAACCGGCGTTTCAGGTTGTTGGGATGTTTCAGATTGCCCATTATAGTGCTGGACACCGACGATAACTGCAAGTGAAACGCACGCCGCCACGCCCATTTGGGTAAGCTGCGCCGCCCACGGACGCACTTTTTTCCAGAACGGCATTTTCTGCCATTGCTGCGGAGCGGGTTGGGCCTCAGGGATTAATGGCGACACCTGACGTACTGGCTCGTTTTCAATAGCGGCCATCACGCGAGCGGATATATCGAAATGGAGAACGTCAGGCGTATCCCCCCGCATTGAATCGCGGATCAGGTGATAACTCTCCCAGGTTTTCTGCATTTCCGGGTCGTGCGTAAGCGCTTTGAGCAGCTCACTATCCAACGTTTCGCCATCCATCAAAGCGGAAAGTTTTTCTTTCTGCATGCCTAATACCTTTTCCAGTATCCCGCTATCGTCAACGCCTGATAAGCGGTTGAACTTTATTATCAATAGCTTCCCGCGCCCGGAAGATACGTGAACGCACCGTCCCCACCGGACAATCCATGATAGCCGCTATCTCTTCATAGCTCAGGCCATCCAGCTCCCGTAAGGTGATTGCCATACGTAAATCTTCCGGGAGGGACTCAATAGTTCGGAAAACTATCTGTCTCAGTTCTTCTGACAACATTAAGTTCTCAGGGTTCGAAATTTCTTTCAGCGCGCCGCCGCTTTCAAAGTTTTCTGCTTCAATCGCGTCTACATCACTGGAAGGCGGACGACGCCCCTGCGCAACCAGGTAGTTCTTCGCGGTATTGACCGCAATACGATACAACCAGGTATAAAAAGCACTATCCCCCCGGAAAGAATCCAGCGCGCGATAGGCCTTAATAAATGATTCCTGTACGACATCGGGAACGTCGCCCGATGGCACATAGCGGGAAACCAGACTCGCCACTTTATGCTGGTAGCGCACTACCAGTAAGTTAAAGGCTTTCTGCTCTCCCTTCTGGACCCGTTCAACCAGGACCTGGTCCGTTAACTGCTCGCTCATCCGAGGTAATGTCTCCCCAAACCAAATTTCCACGCGCTTTCGAAACGCCACTCCATAAGCCGCACTATGAGCAAGCAACAGGTTAGAGTGTCTATGTTTCGTAAAGTTCCGTTACGCATTTGTTTTTGTTTGTCATGTTGTAGACAGGTCTTATCTTCCATTATAAGTCTACAGATGCTGAACAACGCACTATCTGTACAGAAATGCCCATTTCGTCGTTTGCAGAGTAACCTAACAGCATCTTTATTTCACTACAAAATCCGACGCTAACACCCTGCCCTATAAAATATTTTTTGCCGTTTATCTCTCGCCGTATTTTTATTTTATGTTTAATAAACACAACACCAGCGAAATCATCACGTGCTTTTTAGCGCCATATAGTGCTAATCTGCCGCAACCATGTTTAGTAAATTAAACAAGAACCATGATGACAACTCCTGAACTGTCCTGTGATGTGTTAATTATCGGCAGCGGCGCGGCCGGACTCTCGCTGGCGCTGCGTCTGGCTGAAAAACATAAGATTATCGTCCTGAGTAAAGGGCCGGTGAGCGAGGGCTCCACGTTTTATGCGCAGGGCGGTATTGCCGCCGTGTTTGATGAAACCGACAGTATTGCGTCGCATGTCGAAGATACGCTGATTGCCGGCGCCGGAATTTGCGATCGCCACGCGGTGGAGTTTGTCGCCAGCAACGCTCGTACCTGCGTGCAGTGGCTTATCGATCAGGGCGTGCTGTTTGATACGCATGTCCAGCCAAACGGCAAGGAGAGCTATCATCTCACGCGTGAAGGCGGCCATAGCCATCGCCGTATCCTTCATGCCGCTGACGCTACCGGAAAGGAAGTCGAAACCACGTTGGTCAGTCGGGCGCAAAATCATCCTAATATTCAGGTGCTGGAACGCAGCAACGCCGTTGATTTAATTATCTCCGATAAAATGGGTCTGCCAGGGCCTCGCCGGGTCGTCGGCGCCTGGATCTGGAATCGCAATAAAGAGTGGGTTGAAACCTGTCATGCGAAGTCGGTGGTGCTGGCGACCGGCGGCGCCTCAAAGGTTTATCAATACACCACTAACCCGGATATTTCCTCCGGCGACGGTATCGCGATGGCCTGGCGCGCAGGCTGTCGGGTCGCTAATCTGGAATTTAACCAGTTTCATCCCACCGCCCTTTATCACCCGCAGGCGCGTAATTTTCTCCTTACCGAAGCGCTGCGCGGCGAAGGCGCATACCTTAAACGTCCGGACGGTTCACGGTTTATGCCGGACGTTGACGAACGCGGCGAACTGGCGCCGCGCGATATTGTCGCCCGCGCTATTGACCATGAGATGAAACGACTCGGCGCAGACTGTATGTTTCTCGATATCAGCCACAAGCCTGACGATTTTGTCCGCCAGCACTTCCCGATGATCTATGCGAAACTGCTCGATTTGGGGATGGATTTAACCAAAGAACCGATTCCCGTTGTTCCTGCCGCGCACTATACCTGCGGCGGCGTGGTTGTCGATGATTATGGTCGTACCGATGTAGACGGCTTATATGCCATTGGCGAAGTCAGTTACACCGGCCTGCACGGCGCTAACCGTATGGCGTCCAACTCGTTGCTGGAATGCTTAGTGTACGGCTGGTCCGCAGCAATGGATATCGACAGGCGAATGCCTTCTGTCCACAGCGTTGACGTCCTTCCCGCCTGGGATGAAAGCCGCGTGGAGAACGCCGATGAGCGGGTGGTGATTCAGCATAACTGGCATGAACTGCGCCTGCTGATGTGGGACTATGTGGGCATTGTGCGCACGACGAAACGGCTGGAGCGCGCCCTACGGCGTATTACTATGTTGCAACAAGAGATTGACGAATATTACGCCAACTTTCGCGTCTCGAATAATTTGCTGGAGCTGCGCAATCTGGTGCAAGTGGCCGAACTGATTGTACGTTGCGCGATGATGCGTAAAGAGAGCCGGGGGCTGCACTTTACGCTGGATTATCCGCAACAACTGGCTGAATCAGGCCCATCGATCCTTTCGCCGTTAACGCCTCACATAAACAGATAAAATGCCTGGGTCAGCGCCGTATAACTTTCAGAATAATGCTGGTCTGACCCGCGAATTACTAATCTGTCGCTAAAGCACTCTCCGGCTTGCGGGGAGAATGCGAGCAAAACCCGGTGCGGCAAGCGCGCTTCGTTTTCCGCAACGTCAGTACGTAATCGCAAATGCCATCCCATGTTGAGCGCTTGCTGCGTAAAAGCGTTACCTATTTGTTCCGGCAAGACTACGCAAAAAAAGCCATCTTCGGTAATACAATCCGCCGCAATAGCCAATAACGTCTGGTGATCCAGCGTAGCGGTGTAACGCGCCTGCTCCCGCTGCGGCGTGGCGCATTCCACACCGGGTTCGTAATAAGGCGGGTTGCTGATAATAAGATCAAAGCGTACCGTCTGGCGAGGCGCCCAACGCTGAATATCGTCAGTATGCACCGTTATTCGATGCGGCCAGGGAGAGTGAGCCACGTTTTCCTGCGCTTGCATGGCAGCCCCGGCATCCAGTTCCACGGCGTCAATAGGCACATTGTCATCCGTCCGCTGCGCCAGCATTAACGCCAGCAGACCGCTTCCAGTACCGATATCCAGAATTCGCTTTACATCCGCGACCGGCGCCCACGCCCCGAGTAAAATACCGTCAGTTCCCACTTTCATCGCACACCGATCGTGTGCGACAAAAAACTGTTTAAACGTAAATCCGTTACGACGAAGAACGGAGCCAGACTGAGACATGTAAAAACAACCTTGCAAAAAACGGCGACAGCGCCGAGTGAAAACAATACCTGAGAAGGGATATCCATACAAACAGATGAAGATTGCGGCCGTAACGTCTATAATCAGCGCCCCACACAGAGGTAGAACATGACTGTAACGACTTTTTCCGAACTTGAACTCGACGAAAGCCTGCTGGATGCCCTCCAGGATAAAGGTTTCACTCGCCCGACCGCCATTCAGGCTGCCGCCATTCCGCCTGCGCTCGATGGCCGTGATGTACTCGGTTCTGCGCCGACAGGCACCGGTAAAACGGCGGCATATCTGCTGCCGGCGTTGCAGCACCTGCTCGACTTTCCGCGTAAAAAATCGGGGCCGCCGCGCATTCTGATCCTGACGCCAACCCGCGAACTGGCAATGCAGGTTGCCGATCACGCTCGTGAACTGGCTAAGCATACTCATCTGGATATCGCCACGATTACCGGCGGCGTGGCCTATATGAACCATGCTGAAGTGTTTAGCGAAAACCAGGATATCGTGGTCGCCACGACGGGCCGTCTGCTGCAATATATAAAAGAAGAGAACTTTGACTGCCGGGCGGTTGAAACACTGATCCTTGACGAAGCTGACCGGATGCTCGACATGGGCTTCGCTCAGGACATTGAACATATCGCTGGTGAGACCCGCTGGCGTAAACAGACGATGCTGTTCTCCGCCACGCTGGAAGGCGATGCGATTAAAGATTTTGCCGAGCGCCTGCTGGAAGACCCGGTTGAGGTTTCCGCCAATCCGTCAACCCGCGAGCGTAAGAAAATTCACCAGTGGTACTACCGTGCCGACAATTTCGAACATAAAGTTGCGCTGTTGAAGCACCTGTTAAAACAAGACGATGCAACCCGTTCTATCGTATTTGTACGTAAACGTGAACGCGTCCATGAATTGGCTGAAACGCTGCGTCTGGCAGGGATCAACAATTGCTATCTTGAAGGTGAGATGGCGCAGATCAAACGTAACGAAGGTATTAAGCGTCTCACCGACGGTCGCGTTAACGTGCTGGTCGCGACCGACGTCGCGGCACGCGGGATTGATATTCCTGACGTCAGCCACGTCATTAACTTCGACATGCCGCGCAGTGGCGATACCTATCTGCATCGCATTGGTCGTACAGGCCGTGCTGGCCGCAAAGGCACTGCAATCTCGCTGGTAGAAGCCCACGACCATCTGTTGCTGCTGAAAATCGGTCGCTACATCGAAGAGCCGCTAAAAGCGCGCGTCATTGATGAGCTTCGCCCGACCACGCGTGCGCCCAGCGAAAAGCTGACCGGCAAACCGTCGAAAAAAGTACTGGCGAAACGCGCCGAGAAGAAAAAAGAGAAAGAAAAAGAGAAGCCGCGCGTGAAGAAACGTCACCGCGATACAAAAAATATCGGTAAGCGCCGCAAGCCAAGCGGTACAAAAATGCAGGAGCAATCCAGCGAAGAGTGATGATAATGCCGGGTTCGTTAACCCGGCATTTTTTTATCTTCCACGGTAAAACACGCCTCCATACACTGCATAAATATCTGCATTGCCGGGCTGACCGCTTTCCCGGCATGATGGGCGCACAGCGCCATGATCGATAGCGACGGCGCGCCAAACGGCAGCTCTTTCAACTGACCGGTACTAAGTTCTCGTTCAACGGTAAATCGTGGTAAAAAGCTGATGCCCAGGTTAGCAGCCACACACTGTTTAATGCTTTCAATACTCCACAGTTCAATGGTGTTTTCCAGCGTAATCCGCCTCTGCCGTAGCGTACTTTCAAACAGCTGGCGGAAGACACATTGCGGTTCATTGATGATGAAGCTACAGGGGATATGCTGATCTGGCTGCGTAAAATCAGCATCCTGTAGCAGTGGAGAGGCCACCAGCGCCAGCGACTGCTCCCCCAGTTGCTGCATCGTGAGCGCGTCATCATTGCCTACGCGATAAAAAACGCCCAGATCGACCTCGTCATTCAGCAACGCATCACGTATCACATAGCAATTCAGCGATTGTAGCGACAATCTGACATTCGGCGCTCGCAGCTTAAAGCGTTGTAAAACCTGCGGCATTTTGTACGCCAGTAAGGTTTCACCTGTCGCCACGCGCAGCTCTCCGCCGGGTTCCGCATCCTGTCTTGCGGCTTCACGAATCGACTCCATCACACGCGTCAGTTCATGGATATGCGGCATCAGCTTTTTCCCCTCAGTGGTCAGGCACATTCGGCGCCCTATTTTCTCGAATAGTTGCAGGGAAAACTCACGTTCAAGCTGTTGAATATGAAAAGTTACCGTCGACTGAGTACAGCACAGCTTTTGCGAAGCCCGTAGAAACGAGCCCTCTTCCACTACCGTTTTCAGCGTAATAAACCGACGCAGATCCATAACCACCAACCTATCGAAAATCTCGAATTCAGAATTAAAAAACATTCATTTTTTTAAATATTTCATATCGGGTACTGTCTGCTAAAACAGAGGAGATGACAAGTGACACCGATGCTTTTAAGCGCTTTCTGGACTTATACATTAATCACCGCCCTTACCCCCGGCCCAAACAATATTCTCGCGCTTAGCGCAGCAACTGCACATGGTTTTCGGCAGAGTATTCGTGTACTGGCAGGTATGAGTCTGGGATTTTTGGTCGTCATGCTGCTGTGCGCCGGGATCGCGTTTTCCCTTGCGGTTATCGATCCGGCAATCATTCATTTACTCAGTTGGGTGGGGGCTGCGTATATCCTGTGGCTGGCGTGGAAAATTGCCACCAGTCCAGCGGCGGATGAGAACGCCAGACCAAAACCGGTTGGCTTTTGGGTAAGCTTTGGCCTGCAGTTTGTGAACGTCAAAATTATTCTTTACGGCATTACCGCTCTGTCTACATTTGTTTTACCGCAAACGCAGGCGCTGAACTGGGTCATCGGCGTCAGTATATTGCTGGCATTGATCGGCACGTTCGGTAATGTGTGTTGGGCGCTGGCGGGACATCTGTTTCAGCGGGCGTTTCGCCATTATGGTCGCCAGTTAAATATCATTCTGGCGTTACTGCTGGTGTACTGCGCGGTGCGGATTTTTTACTGACCCAAATAAAACAAAAGCGGAAAAGGCCCGGCCTCTTCCGCTTGTTATTACCGGATAAGCCTTACAGGCTTTCGGTAAAGGTACGAGCGATAACGTCGCGCTGCTGTTCCGGCGTCAGGGAGTTAAAACGCACCGCATAACCAGAAACACGAATAGTCAGCTGCGGGTATTTTTCCGGATGCTTAACCGCGTCTTCCAGAGTTTCACGACGCAGAACGTTAACGTTCAGATGCTGACCGCCTTCAACGCGTACTTCCGGTTTAACTTCCATCGGAATTTCACGGTATTCAATCTCGCCCAGTTTGCTGACAGCCACAACTTCATCTTCAGCAAAGCCGGATTTTGCAACGATGCAGCGCGCTTCGCCTTTTTCGCTGTCCAGCAGCCAGAAGGAATTCAGCAGGTCGTCGTTAGCGGCTTTAGTAATCTGGATACCTGTAATCATGTGATGCCTCCCCAGGCAAAATTATTTGATTTCGGTCGGCCTAATCCCGGCCAATTGGTAAAACCATTGTTGCTTGAGTGTATATATACCCTTCGATCACCCTTCATTCTTTGATTTAAATCAATAAAAACCACACCATAAAAAGGGTGATGAAGGGAATTTATTGTTTTACATCAACTTACACCATTCAGACCTATAAACTTTTTACATAAACTTTCAACTATCTTTTGTAGGTAACCGTTTTTGTAGCACGCAGGATTTTGCACCGCAGAAAGAAGCAGTTAAGCTAAGGGAACTGGAAATTCGCAGGAGAGCGAGATGGCGACTGAGTTAACCTGGCACGATGTGCTGGCTGATGAGAAACAGCAACCTTACTTTATCAATACGCTTCACACTGTTGCTGGCGAGCGTCAGTCGGGTATCACGGTCTACCCGCCGCAAAAAGATGTGTTTAACGCCTTTCGCTTCACGGAACTGGGCGACGTTAAGGTGGTGATCCTGGGACAAGATCCTTACCACGGCCCCGGCCAGGCACATGGTCTGGCGTTTTCCGTGCGTCCTGGGATCGCTCCCCCGCCGTCATTAGTGAATATGTACAAAGAGCTGGAAGCCTCCATTCCCGGCTTTGTTCGCCCCGCGCACGGTTATCTGGAAAGCTGGGCACGCCAGGGCGTACTGTTACTGAATACGGTGCTCACGGTACGGGCAGGCCAGGCGCATTCTCATGCCAGCCTGGGGTGGGAAACCTTTACGGATAAAGTGATAAGCCTGATTAACCAACACCGCGAAGGGGTTGTCTTCCTGCTGTGGGGCTCGCACGCCCAGAAGAAAGGCGCGATTATTGATCCACAACGCCACCATATTCTGAAAGCTCCGCATCCCTCGCCACTCTCTGCGCACCGCGGATTTTTTGGCTGTAACCATTTTGCGCTAACGAACCAATGGCTGGAACAACACGGCGAGAAAACTATCGACTGGACGCCAGTATTACCGGCTGAGAGTGAATAACGTTGGCGACTCGCCGTTTTATCGCCCGGATAACGGCGCGAAAGCGCCTTGTCTGACCGGGCGGTAGGAAGTACATCATTGGCCCGGCGCGCGTTGCGTCACCGGGCTGCAGCCCTTACGCTTTATTCTGTCGCCACCACTCGGCGAGCAGTACGCCTGTCGCAACCGACACATTCAGGCTTTCCACGTTCCCGGTGCCGTTAATTTTCACGCACAGATCGTCGGGTTCGCGCGCCGCTTCCGGCAGGTAGTCATATTCACGGCCTAAGACCAGCACCATCTTTTCCGGCAGGGTCGTACTAAAGAGCGCCTGACCGCGTTCGCTGGACGTCGTCACCACGGTGTACCCCGCCTGACGAAAGTCATCCAGTACGTCAACAATGCTTTCACCAGTGATCGGCTGGACATGCTCCGCCCCGCCTTCCGCAGTACGAATCGCCGCGCCGGACTCCAGCAACGCCGCATCCTGTACCACCACGCCCTTCACGCCGAAGTGCGCGCAGCTACGCATCATGCCGCCCAGATTATGCGGGTTAGCGACATCTTCCAACGCCAGCACGCAGTCTTGATCCGCCGCCTGCTTTACCCATTGCTTAACGGTCGTACCGTTACGCTTTTTAATCAGGAAACACACGCCGCCGTGGTGCTCAGTCCCGGAAGCTTTTGCCAGTTCGGCTTCATCCACCACATGGTAGGCTTTACGATTCGCCGCCATCCAGCGCAGCGCCTCTTTAAAACGCGGGGTCACGCTTTGGATAAACCATGCGCGCACGATGGCGTCAGGACGGCTCTGGAATAGCGCCTGGCAGGCATTTTCGCCGTAGACGCGCGTCTCTTCCGCACGCTGGCGACGCAAAACTTCAGGGTCGATAAAACTTTTACCGCTAATACCACCATGATCGACTTTCTCAGGCGTTTCATCGCCTGGCGCGCGGGACACGGTGCGCCACGGCGAAGTTTCATGTTTACGGTCACGGCTCTGATTATTTCGCTCATCACGGGCGGGGCGACGTCCACCGTCAGTGCGAGACTTTGCTGGGCGGCCTCCCCCTTTCCCGGTACGCGGGTTATGGGTGCGTTTATCAGAGTCATCATCACTACGGACATACATCACTTTGACTTTGCCGCTTTTGTTTTTTAATTCATCGTTCATGCTTTTCTCCACCAGCGCTGCGCGAAGCGCGAAGATTACCCGATGTGCATCCGGTTAGCCATGATTTCGTTTAAAAGCTTGCGACTATTGTACTCATTGAATAAAACACATTGTTGTTTAGCACAGACTCCTCGATAATATGTAACATTATAGAAACATCCCGCGCGTAGCGGGACGTCTTCCGACGTATTCAGAGGTTAGCTATGAACACCGTTTGTACCCATTGTCAGGCCATTAACCGCATCCCCGACGATCGGCTTCAGGACGCGGCAAAATGTGGACGCTGCGGTCATGAGTTGTTTGACGGAGAAGTCATTAATGCGACCGGCGAAACGCTGGACAAACTGTTGAAGGACGATCTTCCAGTGGTGATCGACTTTTGGGCCCCCTGGTGCGGCCCTTGCCGTAACTTTGCGCCAATCTTCGAGGATGTCGCAGAAGAGCGCAGCGGTAAAGTCCGTTTCGTCAAAGTGAATACCGAGGCGGAACGGGAACTCAGCGCCCGTTTCGGTATTCGCAGCATCCCGACGATTATGATTTTTAAACATGGGCAGGTGGTCGATATGCTTAATGGCGCAGTGCCTAAAGCGCCTTTCGACAGCTGGCTGAACGAAGCGCTGTAAACGCCACGGGGCGCATCTTGTGCCCCGTTTTCACCTCTGCCACAATAGCGTTTTTCTCCGCAAACGCTTTCTATGACCAATAACGCTGTCCTTCAGTTACGCGCCGAACGGCTTGCGCGCGCTACTCGCCCTTTTCTTGCCAGAGGCAATCGGGTTCGCCGCTGTCAACGCTGCCTGCTGCCGCTAAAATCTTGCCTGTGTGATACGTTAACGCCTTCTCAGGCGAAAAGCCGTTTTTGTCTGGTCATGTTTGACACTGAAGCGATGAAACCCAGCAATACCGGCCGGCTGATAGCCGATATTTTGCCGGATACCGCGGCGTTTCAGTGGTCGCGTACCGAGCCGCCGCAGGCGTTGCTGGAGCTGGTACAGCATCCGGATTATCAGCCGATAGTGGTTTTTCCTGCATCCTACGCCGGCGAAGCGCGCGAGGTCATTTCCACCCCGCCCACCGGGAAACCGCCGCTGTTTATCATGCTGGACGGCACCTGGCCCGAAGCACGTAAAATGTTTCGTAAAAGCCCTTATCTGGATCATCTGCCGGTCATTTCCGTCGATTTATCGCGTCTTTCAGCTTATCGTCTGCGTGAAATCCATGCCGAAGGGCAATATTGTACCGCCGAAGTCGCCATAGCGTTGTTAGATCTGGCGGGAGATACCGAGGCGGCAACCAGTTTAGGTGAACATTTCACCCGTTTTAAAACGCGCTATCTGGCAGGAAAAACGCAACATCCGGGAAACGTCACAGCATAAAATAGCGAAAGCGTTTAAAATTATCCGGTCACTTCTGTGTAAGGGAAACCGGTATGAGCCAGCAAGGACTGGAAGCGCTACTGCGACCAAAATCGATCGCGGTGATTGGCGCATCAATGAAGCCCCACCGCGCGGGTTACCTGATGATGCGTAACTTGTTGGCGGGCGGATTCAATGGCCCCGTCCTTCCCGTAACGCCCGCCTGGAAAGCCGTTTTAGGCGTCATGGCCTGGCCGGATATCGCCAGTCTCCCTTTTACTCCCGATCTGGCTATTTTATGCACTAACGCCAGCCGTAACCTGGCGTTACTGGACGCGCTTGGCGCGAAAGGGTGTAAAACGTGCATTATCCTTTCTGCTCCCTCGTCACAACATGAAGAACTTCTTGCCTGTGCCCGGCATTATAAAATGCGTCTGCTGGGTCCAAACAGTCTTGGGCTCCTCGCGCCGTGGCAAGGGCTGAATGCCAGCTTTTCTCCCGTCCCGATTAAACAGGGCAAGCTCGCTTTTATTTCCCAGTCTGCCGCCGTTTCCAATACTATTCTTGACTGGGCGCAACAGCGTGAAATGGGCTTTTCCTACTTTATCGCGCTGGGCGATAGCCTGGATATTGATGTCGATGAACTACTGGATTATCTGGCGCGCGACAGCAAGACCAGCGCGATTTTGCTCTACCTGGAACAGTTAAGCGACGCCCGCCGTTTTGTTTCCGCCGCCCGTAGCGCTTCACGTAACAAACCGATTCTGGTGATTAAAAGCGGCCGAAGCCCGGCTGCCCAGCGTTTACTTAATACCAGCGCGGGAATGGACCCTGCGTGGGATGCGGCCATCCAGCGCGCAGGCCTGCTGCGAGTCCAGGATACGCACGAGCTTTTTTCCGCCGTCGAAACACTGAGCCATATGCGTCCGCTACGCGGCGACAGACTGATGATCATCAGCAATGGCGCCGCGCCTGCCGCGCTGGCGTTAGATGAGTTGTGGTCGCGTAACGGCAAGCTGGCGACGTTGAGCGAAGAGACCCGCCTGCAACTACGGCAGGCGCTTCCCGCGCACATTGATATTGCCAATCCGCTGGATCTGTGTGATGACGCCAGCAGCGAACATTACGTCAAAACGCTGGATATCCTGCTCGCCAGTCAGGATTTTGACGCGCTTATGGTTATCCACTCTCCCAGCGCTGCCGCGCCGGGTACGGAAAGCGCCCATGCCCTGATCGAGACGATTAAGCGCCACCCCAGAGGCAAGTTTGTTACGCTGCTGACAAACTGGTGCGGCGAGTTCTCGTCTCAGGAAGCAAGACGGCTATTCAGCGAAGCCGGCTTACCAACCTACCGCACACCGGAAGGCACGATTACCGCGTTTATGCATATGGTGGAATACCGGCGTAACCAGAAGCAACTGCGGGAAACGCCAGCGTTGCCGAGTAACCTGACGTCCAATACCGCTGAGGCGCATAATCTGTTACAGCGGGCGATTGCGGAAGGCGCCACCTCACTGGATACCCATGAAGTACAGCCGATTTTACACGCCTATGGGCTGCATACGCTCCCAACCTGGATTGCCAGCGACAGCGCTGAAGCGGTGCATATCGCCGAACAGATAGGCTATCCGGTAGCTCTCAAGCTACGCTCGCCCGACATTCCGCATAAATCTGAAGTTCAGGGGGTCATGCTTTACCTGCGAACCGCAAGCGAGGTACAACAGGCCGCGAACGCCATTTTCGATCGTGTAAAGATGGCCTGGCCGCAGGCGCGGATTCACGGTTTGCTGGTACAAAGCATGGCTAACCGCGCCGGCGCGCAGGAGCTGCGTGTGGTGGTCGAGCACGATCCGGTGTTTGGTCCTTTGATTATGTTGGGTGAAGGCGGCGTAGAGTGGCGTCCGGAAGAGCAGGCGGTCGTCGCGCTGCCGCCGCTCAACATGAATCTGGCGCGCTATCTGGTGATTCAGGGCATTAAACAGCGGAAAATTCGCGCCCGCAGCGCGCTGCGTCCGCTGGATATTGTCGGTTTAAGCCAATTGCTGGTCCAGGTTTCAAACCTGATTGTCGATTGCCCGGAAATTCAGCGTCTGGATATCCATCCGTTGCTGGCTTCCGCCAGTGAGTTTACCGCGCTGGATGTGACGCTGGATATTGCCCCGTTTGATGGCGATAACGAAAGTCGACTTGCGGTACGCCCCTACCCCCACCAGCTTGAAGAGTGGGTGGAGATGAAAAATGGCGATCGCTGCCTGTTCCGTCCGATCCTGCCGGAAGATGAGCCCCAGCTGCGACAATTCATCGCACAGGTCACCAAAGAGGATCTTTACTACCGTTATTTCAGCGAGATCAACGAATTCACCCATGAAGATTTAGCCAACATGACGCAGATCGACTACGATCGAGAAATGGCCTTTGTGGCCGTGAGGCAGATGGACAATGCTGAAGAGATCCTCGGCGTAACGCGCGCGATCTCCGATCCTGACAACGTAGATGCCGAATTTGCCGTATTGGTGCGTTCAGATCTTAAAGGGTTGGGTTTAGGACGCCGTTTAATGGAGAAATTGATTGCCTATACTCGCGATCACGGATTGAAGCGGCTGAACGGTATTACGATGCCGAACAATCGCGGCATGGTCGCGTTGGCCAGAAAACTGGGATTTCAGGTCGATATCCAGCTCGAAGAGGGCATCGTGGGATTGACGCTGAATCTGGCCAAATGTGATGAATCGTGAGTAATGTACTGGAAATGTTGACCACTTTAACGGGTACTGATGTTATTATTGCTCGCTTATGTCGTCTGCATAGCACAGAGGACCCTTCAATGAACAGAGAAGAAATGCACTGTGATGTTGTCAAAATTTAAGCGTAATAAACATCAACAACACCTTGCCCAACTCCCTAAGATTTCTCAGTCAGTTGATGATGTAGATTTCTTTTATACTCCTGCTACTTTTCGGGAGACACTGCTGGAGAAAATCGCCAGCGCGACGCAGCGTATTTGTATCGTTGCCCTGTATCTGGAACAGGACGATGGGGGTAAAGGTATACTCGACGCGCTCTATGCGGCTAAACGGCAGCGTCCTGAATTGGACGTGAGGGTGCTGGTCGACTGGCATCGCGCGCAACGCGGGCGCATTGGCGCAGCAGCCTCGAATACCAATGCAGACTGGTATTGCCGACTGGCGCAGGAAAACCCCGGCATTGATGTCCCGGTTTACGGCGTACCGATTAATACGCGAGAAGCGCTTGGCGTACTGCATTTTAAAGGCTTTATCATTGATGATAGCGTCCTGTACAGCGGCGCCAGCCTGAACGATGTCTATCTCCATCAGCATGACAAATATCGCTACGATCGCTACCAGCTGATTCGCAATCGGCAAATGGCAGACATCATGTTTGACTGGGTGACGCAAAATCTGATGAATGGCCGTGGTGTGAATCGTCTGGATAATACCCAGCGGCCGAAAAGCCCGGAGATTAAAAACGATATCCGCTTATACCGTCAGGAGCTGCGTGATGCGTCATATCATTTTCAGGGTGACGCTAATGACGAGCAACTCTCCGTTACGCCGCTGGTCGGGCTTGGAAAATCCAGTCTGCTGAACAAAACCATTTTCCATCTCATGCCCTGTGCGGAGCATAAGCTCACCATTTGTACCCCTTACTTCAATCTACCAGCGGTACTGGTGCGGAATATTATTCAGCTACTGCGCGACGGAAAGAAAGTCGAAATCATTGTTGGCGATAAAACCGCGAATGATTTTTACATTCCGGAAGATGAACCGTTCAAGATCATTGGCGCGCTGCCCTATCTCTATGAGATTAACCTGCGCCGCTTCCTGAGCCGTTTACAGTATTACGTCAATACCGATCAGCTTGTGGTGCGTCTGTGGAAAGATGACGACAATACCTATCATCTGAAAGGGATGTGGGTAGATGATAAATGGATGCTACTCACCGGCAACAACCTGAATCCTCGCGCCTGGCGTCTGGATCTGGAAAACGCCATTCTGATCCACGATCCTAAGCAGGAGCTTGCCCCTCAGCGGGAAAAAGAGCTGGAACTTATCCGAACGCACACAACCATCGTAAAACATTATCGTGACCTGCAGAGCATTGCCGACTATCCGATAAAAGTGCGTAAACTGATTCGCCGCCTGCGCCGGATCCGCATCGACAGATTAATTAGCCGTATCCTGTAATCGAAGCCCCGTCCTGTACGGGGTTTTCTCTTAGGAGTGAACTGGTGCGCGTGTTGATTCCTTTTGCGGTGTTGTTTCTCTCCGGGTGCAGCCATCTGGCTAACGACCACTGGAGCGGTCAGGATAAAGCCCAGCATTTTATAGCATCAGCGATGCTATCGGCAGCCGGTAATGAGTATGCGCGTCACCAGGGAGTAAGCCCTGACCGCAGCGCAGCGATAGGGCTGATGTTTTCTTTGAGTCTCGGAGCCTCAAAAGAACTCTGGGACAGCCGCCCGGAAGGCAGCGGCTGGAGCTGGAAAGATTTTGTCTGGGATGTCGCTGGCGCGACAACCGGTTACGCTATCTGGCAAATGGCGCGATACTAAAGGCGTAAGCCCTTTCCTTTACGGTGCAACATCAGCGAAACCAGGAAAGCCAGAACGGCCATCGCGGTAACATACCAGAAGAATGAACTCTCCATACCGACAGATTTTAGCGACAGCGCGACATATTCCGCAGAGCCGCCAAATAACGCATTTGCTACCGCGTAAGATAAACCGACGCCCAGGGCGCGAACCTGCGCCGGAAACATCTCCGCTTTCAGGATCCCGCTAATCGAGGTATAGAAACTCACAATCAATAGCGCGCACATCACTAAAGCAAATGCGGCATAAGGCGACGTCACATTCTGCAACGCGGAGAGAATTGGAACGGTGAAAAGCGTCGCGAGCGCGCCAAAACATAGCATAGAGGTGCGCCTGCCAATCTTATCGGATAACGCGCCGAATAACGGCTGCACCAACATGAAAACACACAGCGCGACCGTCATAATGCCGCTGGCGACATTGGCATGCATACCTGCTGTATTTACCAGATATTTCTGCATATAGGTGGTGAAAGTATAAAAGCACAGCGAGCCTGCCGCGGTGAAACCAAGCACCATCAAAAAGGCTTTGCGATTACGCCACAAACCTTTCAACGAACCGGCTTCTTTTAATGCGCGAGTCTCATGCTTCGAGGTTTCATCCAGCTGGCGACGTAGCCATAACGCCACAACCGCCAGCACGGCGCCCAGCGCAAAGGGAATACGCCATCCCCAGGCACGAAGTTCAGCATCTTCCAGAACCTGCTGCAAAATCACAACGACCAGCAATGCCAGTAGTTGGCCACCGATAAGCGTAACGTACTGAAACGACGCGAAAAATCCCTTACGACCTTCAAGCGCAACTTCACTCATATATGTCGCGCTGGTCCCATACTCTCCCCCTACCGAGAGCCCCTGAAATAACCTTGCAATAAGTAGCAGCGCCGGTGCCCAGGTGCCGATGGTATCGTAACCAGGTAAGCAGGCAATCACCAGCGACCCCATGCACATCATGCACACCGAAATCAACATTGAGGCTTTGCGCCCGCGTCGATCGGCAATGCGTCCAAACAGCCAACCACCGATAGGCCGCATTAAAAAACCGGCGGCAAAGACGCCTGCCGTTTGCAAAAGCTGAGTGGTGGTATTACCAGAAGGAAAGAAGATATGTGCAAAATAGAGCGAGCAGAAAGAGTAGACGTAGAAATCAAACCATTCCACTAAGTTTCCGGAAGAAGCCCCCACGATAGCCCATATGCGCCGCCGCATCTCCGGAGCCTCAGCGTTGTTTTTATCTATACGCTGAATAATTTCTGCCATACTGTTCTCCTTGTTGCCAGGCTTAATCGGCCTTTTATTTTGGAGATTCAGATTACGCGAGACCAAAAAGTAAATAAAGTGTTGATTATTTGTTTGCTAATTTTTATCCCCACCGTGCCTGATGCTGGCGTTTCCGTTTCAGATAGTCTTCGTCCTGACGAATTTTATCCCACCAACCTTTGAAAACCGTTGCCGCCGCGGCCTTAATAGGATCATTACCCCGTGTATTCAGGCTGCCGTCTTCGGCATACTTTTTACCGCCTTTATAGTTAGCGTATCGCCTGGCGCGGGTGTATCCCATCTGAATAAATTTACGCGCCATGTCCATACCAACGAAATCATCCTGCTGCCGGTAAGCTTCGAACAACTGGTAGATCTGTTCTGCGGATTTCATCGCCGATGCTTCATCTTTATAGCGCCAGAAAGGAAGAATTTCGCTTTTGTAGGGTTCAACCAGTAGCACCCCCTGCTCGCCTCGTCCAACCTGATACAATTCAGGCTGCTGGCGGAAGTCGATGCTGGAAAAGTCTTGCTGGTAGTTAAAAGGTTTGATAGCCAATGAAAATCCTCACTGCTTATATAAGCACGTGTAAAGGATAGTTCATCGTTAACGATTGGGTGGGTTGTGCTCTTATCAGTTCTACAAGAGCACCAGCTTCGTAGGCGGGATAATTCCTGTAGGCCGGATAAGGCGGAGCCGCCATCCGGCGGTGCAGGTTGCCTGATGGCGCTGCGCTTATCAGGCCTACATTTTTACAGTTACCGCACACGCAAAGAAGCCCGTCCTGACGGACGGGCTTCTTCACTTGTTTGATGCCTGGCAGTTTATGGCGGGCGTCCTGCCCGCCACCCTACGGGCCGTTGCTGCGCAACGAGTGCTCACCGACAGACTACAGATAAAACAAAAGGCCCTGTCTTCCGACAGGGCCCTTCGTTTTATTTGATGCCTGGCAGTTCCCTACTCTCGCATGGGGAGACCCCACACTACCATCGGCGCTACGGCGTTTCACTTCTGAGTTCGGCATGGGGTCAGGTGGGACCACCGCGCTACGGCCGCCAGGCAAATTCTGTTGCCAGAAACGAATCTTTTACACCGATGCTGCGTTGGCTGCATTCGCAAAGTCAGTCACATACTTCAGTATGCTCCTTCCTTTCCTTCATTTGCCGCCTTGCCTCAGCGTAAAATCTTTCGTTCCCGAAAATCCGGAATCAGTGCTGAAAATTGTTGTCTTCTCAACCGCCAAAACATCTTCGGCGTTGTAAGGTTAAGCCTCACGGTTCATTAGTACCGGTTAGCTCAACGCATCGCTGCGC